>CABXXB010000001.1 GCA_902516065.1 uncultured Pelagibacteraceae bacterium
AGGCATTTTATTCTATAAATGATAAAAAAAATTTAAAACAAAATATTAAAAGATTTTTATCTTCTAAAAATTTAAGTTTTTTAGAAGTAAAGATTGCTAATAGTAAAATTAAAAATTTACCAAGACCAACAAACTTGATCAAAATAAAAGATCAATTTATAAAAAAATGATTACAAAATTTGGCTCATATATACGAGAAAGACGAATAAGTGCTGGTTTGGGTCAAAGAGAATTAGCAAAAAAAATTGGGATAGCGGCATCTTATTTGAATGACATTGAAAAAAATAAAAGATCAGCACCTAAAAATGAAATCATAAAAAAAATATCAACAATCTTAAAAGTAGATTTAGATTTACTAAATGACTTAGTTGGAACTTCCAAAAAAACATTACCTCCTGATATAATTGATTATTTAGAAAAAAATCCTAAAATCATATCATTAATTAGATCAGCCAAAAATAATAAGCTCAAAGATATTGAATTTGATAAAATTGAAGAGTCTATAAACAAATCTAAAACTAAATGTTTAATAGTTGCAGCAGGACTTGGAAGTAGACTTAAAGGACATACAGAAAATAACCCTAAATGTATGTTAGATTTTGGAGGTAAAACCTTATTACAAAGACAATTATCTTCCTATAAAGATAATGGGATAAAAGATATTTCACTTATAAGAGGATATAAAAAAAATAAAATAAATTATAAAGGAATTAAATATTTTGATAATAATGATTACAAAAACAATAATATACTAAATTCAATTTTTTATGGTGAAGAAGTTATTAATGGTAATATTATAATCTCTTATTCTGATATTTTATTTGAACCTTTTGTAGTAAAAAGAGCAATGGAGTCTGATCATGATATTTCTGTTGTAGTAGATGTTGAGTGGCGTGATTATTATATCGGTAGAAAAGATCATCCTTTATCTGAAGCAGAAAATGTTATCTTTAATTCCAATAACGAGGTCGTTAAAATTGGAAAAATAGCATCCGAAAAAGAAGAGGTTCACGGTGAATTTATTGGAATGATAAAATTAAATCATCGAGGATGTGAAATTTTAAAACAAAACTTTCATCGTGTTAAAAAACTATACTGGAATAAACCCTTTCAAAGAGCAAAAATTTTTCAAAAAGCATATTTAACTGATATGATTCAAGAACTTGTTGATATAGGCATCAAAGTTCATTGTGTAATCATTGAAAGAGGATGGAAAGAAATTGATACTGTAGAAGACTATAAAAAATCTTTGATCGACTTTAATCGATAATTTAACAAAAACTTAATAATAATTCCCTTTAATGTTCGCTAAATAATGTATATATAATTAACTTGTTTGCGAACAGAGTTAATGGTAACAAAAGGATAAATTATGATAAAAAAATACATATTTTTAATATTTTTAGTTTTATTCACTGGAAATTTAAAAGCAGAAACAAAAACTTACAAAATGGTGTTTGTACCTGCAAGTGAAAAGGGTGATGAAAGCGATTACACAAGTTTAATTTCAATTACTGAAAAACTTACAGGTTTTAATATAGATACAATAAAAGTAACTGATTATAACGCAGCTGTTGAGGCGATGAGGGCAGGTAGGGCTCATATCGCTTGGTATGGAGGAAAAACATATGTTAAGGCTGCTGAGATTGCCAATGCAGAAGCTTTTGCAGCAGGAGTAAGACCTGGTGAAAAAGATGCAGGTTATTATACTTATTTTGTTGTCAAAAAAGATAGCGTGTTAAAAGAATTTAATGATGTTAAAGGTAAAATTTTATCTTTAAATACAATTGGTTCAACAAGTGGTGATTTAATTCCTCAAGTAGAATTAAGTAAAATTAATCTTTCAATTAAAAACAAAGAACATTTTGATAAAGTTTATTATGCTGGAAGTCATGATGCATGTTTATTAGCAGTATTAAATAATCAATCAGATGTTTGTGGAATGAGTTCTAGAAATTTTGAGGCAAGATTAGCTGATGGAACTTTTAAAAAAGAGGATGTCAGGATTATACATAAGTCGGATAGAGTTCCACCACCACCATTAGCTTATTCTAAAATGATCCCAAAAGAAGATAGAGATAAAATAAAAAAAGCTGTCCTAGAAGCTCATCAGCATGGTGAAATAGGTGGATATGGTGGAAAGATGTCTCATTATATGGAAGTTAAAGATTCTGACTATAACGTTCTAAGAGAAGTTATTGAATTATTAAATAAGAATAAAAGTTAAATTTATAGGACCGCAATGCTTGAAATAAATGATCTTAAAAAAACTTTTGATAATGGCAGCCCTGCTTTAAAGGGTGTTAATTTAAAAATTAATAAAGGAGAATTTGTAAGCATTTTAGGACCAAGTGGCTCAGGTAAAACAACATTGTTAAGAACCATTAATGGTCTTGAATCCTCAAGTGGAGGAGAAATTTATTTTGATAATCAAATAGTAAATAACAATACTATTCCAGAAGTTCAAAAAAAAACTGGAATGATTTTTCAAGAATTTAATCTAGTAAACAATCTATCTGCAATAAATAACGTCTTAACTGGTCTATTAAATTCAAGTAATAAATTCTTATCTTTATTTTATCTATTTAAAAAAACTCAAAAAATTGAAGCTTTAAAATCCTTAAAAACAGTTGGCTTACTTGAAAAATCTTATAATAGATCTGATGAATTATCTGGTGGTCAAAGACAAAGAGTTGGAATTGCAAGAGCCATCATTAAGAGACCATTGTTATTATTAGCTGATGAACCTGTTGCTAGTTTAGATCCTAAGGCTGCAAATTTAATTTTATCTTTGTTAAAGAAAATCAATAAAGAGTTTGGAACAACAATTCTGTGCAATCTTCATCAAGTAGATCTAGCAAAAAAATACTCAGATAGATTAGTAGGTCTTTTGGATGGTAAAATCATATTTGATGAAAAATCTGAAAATATTAACAAAACTAATTTAGAAAAAATATACGTTTAAAATGGAAAAGAAAATTTTACAGCTTAAAATTAACAATAAAGACAAGGATTTTGAGAGTTATTTAAGACCCCAATGGTCTTGGAAAACTCTTGTTACTATAGCCATATTTAGCTTTGTTTTAATATTTGTCGTTAAGGATCTAGAGATTGATTTTATTAAATTATTAACAGATTCTTCAAAATATTTTGGAGACATCTTATCTAGAATGCTTCCACCCGATTTTAGTAATTTGAATGAATTAATTTATGCAATGTTTGAGACTATTGAAATCGCTTTCCTTGGTACTTTCACTGCAATAGTTTTATCGATTCCACTTGGATTATTTTCAGCAAGAAATTTGGCTCCTAATTATTTTATTTATCTTGTCTGTAAAACAATTGTTATATTCTTTAGAGCGATCCCAGAATTTATTATTGCTATGATTTTAGTTATAGCGATTGGATTTGGAGCTATGCCCGGTGTACTTGCATTAGGATTACATACGATGGGATTTTTAGCAAAATTTTATGCAGAGGATATTGAACATATAAACAAAGGACCAATCGATGCTCTTAAATCTTCTGGAGCAACTAAAAGTCAAATCATATCATTTGGAGTTATCCCTCAAATCTTACCTTCTTTTGTTGCAAATAATTTATATATTTTAGATAGAAATGTAAGGATGGCTACAATGTTAGGTATCGTAGGAGCAGGTGGTATCGGATATGAACTACAATCTTCATTTAGAATGTTTGAATATGAAAGAGTTTCAGCAATAATAATTCTTATATTTGTAACGATCTTTATAATAGATCATTTATCTGCATTTATTAGATCTAAAATAAAATAATTTATTTATTGATTATTATATGATTATGAAGATCATGTAATCATGTTTGTATTTAAAATTTCAGGATACTTATATTTATTTTTTGCAATAATATTAGGTATTGCCTCAAATGGTTTATTAAAAACAACAAATGGTTTCACAAACTTGATGCCAACAATATTTTGTATAGTTTCAATTGTGCTTTGTATTTTTTGCTTATCTAAAGTTATGATTTTAATTCCTGTTGGATTTGCTTATGCAACTTATGGAGGTTTAACTATAACTGCGGTGACAATTTTTGGTATTTTAAAATATAATCAATTTCCAAATGCACTTGGTTTAATTGGTCTAGTATTTATTGTTTTAGGAGTGATTATGGTTAATTATTTTGGAAAAATTAACCCTTAAAATATCTTTAAAATTAAATGATTAAAAAATTATATTCCAATTTGATCAATTCTTTAAATGGTTTAAAAATCGTTTTTAAAGAAAATTCTTTTATTTTAGAGCTAGTATTAGGTTTTTTTTTAATTCCTTATATCTTTTTATCAAATATAGATTTTAACTATAAGATTATATTATCAGTCTTGTATTTTCTGTTACTAGCTTTTGAAATAATGAATACTGCTATAGAAAAACTATGTGATAAAATAACAACAGATCTAGATCCAAAGATCAAAAATATTAAAGACTTATCAAGTGCTGCTGTTTTTATTGTTTTGTTAATTTTAATAGTATTTTTTTTAATTACAATTTGAATTAATTGATTTGTTTTTTATGGCCGTGTTAAATAATTAACACGACCATACAGATTTATTTAAAACCAATTATTTGGAATGATTATGTAGTGAATTGCCAATACAATTCCAACTGAAACACTTAATCCAAAGATCATTTTAAGAAAGTCTTTACCAATTAATGGAAAGACATACTTAAATTTATAGTCTTTGTTCATTGTTGAAATTGCAAGTTCTCTACCACACAATAAACCAACAAATACCCAAGTTGTAGACATAGGTAAGTCGTTTAGTTCTTTAAAGTAAAATAGAACTGCAGCATAAATTACATTGATAATTGTAGCTGATCTTGCATATCTAGTTCCAGTTTTTTCCAAAACTACTGTTTGTATACGTCCACCTTGAATGTAGAAAATGTAAAATAACAGAACAGTAAAATATGCCATTACAGTTAGCAGTATTGTGATATCAAGTTGTCTTGGCAGATATACAGCGATGTTTGCTACATCGTGAGATAACCAAACCCACCATAGCCAACCTGAAGTAACCCATACTGAGTTTCTCCAAAAGCCTATATACTTTTCATCAACTTCATCTAATTTTTCATTGATAAATTTTGATACAACAATCCAAGCAATATAAGCAACCATTGCAGCCAAACCATAACCAACTACACTTTTTAGCAACATCTTTTCAAGCACCACTGTTGAAGCAAATGCTGAAAGAACTAAAAAGGTTGTTGATACGGGTATACCTACTCTTGTTAATAATAAGAGTATTGCAGGCGCTACTGCATGATACCATTGAATTTCTTGATAAGGTATTCTAGTTAATCTTCCATATGAAATATCACCATCATACGCATACCATCCCCATGCTAAAGCTAAAATCATTACACTAGAGGCTGATCCTGCAAGTACATACCATTTAAACCACTTCTTTTTTGAAGCTATAAATGTACCAAGTGTTTGAATTGAGTCGTTAGCGATTACACTATAACCGGCAAGGGCAAACCCTATAACCGTATAGATTAAAGTCATTTCCATTCTTTATCTCCTTTATATTATTGTTTTCGGTTCCTATCGATTCATGACTTAAGGAGTATGTAATCTGAGACGGAAAATAATTCTATATATAAATTTATTGAATTGTGAATTAGGGGGTGGATTCGTCAACATCTAAACTAATTAAGATTAAAGTCTACTTTAAAATTAAAATACAACCTTATAAATTCCAATTAAGAACAATGGTATTTGTAGACCAAAGTTAGTAAGTATCGCCTTATCTTTGCTAATAAATCCTGCGATAGTCCATCCAACAACACCTAATCCATGAAAGTATATATTTAAAGGATATATATTTAGGTTTGTTAATAGAATACCAACTAATACTAGAAATGTACTTATCCATTTAAGATATTTCTTAATAAACATTAATTCTCCTTTCAGCTTATTTTATTTAGATTTTAGATAATAACTTATCTACACTTTTTACATAATCCAAAAAACTCAAGATTGTATTTACTATATTTCATACCATCTTTGTCTTTGAAATTAGTTAAATATTTAGAAAGGCTTGCACTGCTAATTTCTGTAACTTTTTCACAAATTTCACAGATTGAAAATGCAGTGGCTTTTGATACCTGACAGCTTGAATTATGACATGCAATAAAGGCATTTCTACTTTCAATTTTATGAATTTTTCCTATTTCAACTAGTTTATCTAATGCTCGATAAACTTGTAATGGGGCTTTAATACCTTTTTTTTGAACATTATGTAGTATTGAATAAGCTTTCATTGGCTCAGTTGATTTATTAATTAAATCAAAAACTATTTGCTGATTTTTTGAAAGAGTTTGCATTTTATTTATTCTACTGATTCCTCATTAATTTTTCAATTTAATCGATTGTTTTATATTTAGTAATGACAAGATAAATAAGAATAAAGAAGCTGCTATAATTGAAGGTCCAGATGCAGTGTTAAATTCCAATGAAGAAAATAATCCTAAAATCACAGATAATAATCCACCAAAAATTGAATACATCACCATTTTTTGAGGACTTGATGAAATATTTCTAGCCATTGCAGCTGGTATAATTAACATTCCTGTAATTAATAATAATCCAACCATTTTAATTGATATAGCAATTATCCCAGCCATTAAGATCGTAAAAATTACCTTGGCTCTATCAGGATTTAAACCTTCTGCTTCAGCTAATTCATAGTTAACTGTTGACGCAAATAAAGGTTTCCAAATTAATCTTAAAACTAATAAAATTAAAGCTCCACCAACCCAAATAATTAAAATATCTTTAACTGTCACCGCTAATATATCTCCAAATAATAATCCCATAATATCAAATCTGATAAATGATAAAAAACCAATAACAACAAGTCCAACCGCCAATGATGAATGGGCCAAAAGACCTAACAAGGCATCACCTGGCAAGTTTGTTCGTTTTTGAAGATGTATTAATGTTAAAGCAATTAATGCAGAAATTATAAATACCGACAGCGCAATGTTAAACTCCATAGAGTAAGCGAGAGTAACTCCAAGTAATGCAGAGTGGGAGAGGGTATCACCAAAATATGATAGTCTTCTCCATATAACAAAACATCCAAGGGGTCCTGTCACAATTGCAACCCCAAGTCCTGCTATTAAAGCTCTTATAAAAAAATCATCCAACATTTAATTTTTCTTTATTTCACCTTCACTAGTATGAATATGATCGTGTCTATGTTCGTATCTTGATAAAATTTGAGAGGCTTGTTCACCAAATAAAGCTTTATATTCGTTATTTTTTGCAACATCCATGGGAGAACCTGAGCAACATACATGACCGTTTAAACAAACAACATAATCTGTAGCACTCATTACAGTATGTAAGTCGTGAGAAATTAATAATATTCCACAGTTTAATTCATCTGAAATTTTTTTGATTAGTTCGTACAGAGCGATTTCACCAGTGAAATCTACTCCTTGAACTGGTTCATCTAGTACTAATAATTCTGGTTTTTTTGAAATAGCTCTTGCAAGTAATACTCTTTGAAATTCTCCACCAGATAAATCACCCAAATTTTTATTTTTTAGATGGTTAACACCAGTTAATGATAAAGCTTCATCAATTGTTTCCTCATTAAGATTTTCAGTAAGTACCATAAAATCATATACTCTTAAGGGTAATGTCCAATCAATTGAAATTTTTTGAGGAACATATCCAATTTTATCTGTATTTTTTTCTACAGAGCCCTCAATTTTTTTATAAATACCTAGAGCAATTTTAGCAGTTGTACTTTTTCCAGATCCATTAGGACCAATAAGAGTAACTATTTTACTTTTTTCAACTTGTAATGATACTCCTTTGACTAACCATTTATCATTTATTTGAAAACCAGCATCTTTCAATTTAACTAAAATATTTTTATTAGAGCTCATTTTATTCCTTGACTAATATTTGTTATATTATTACATAGTGTTATATTATAACAATTTAAATACACAACATATGATAAACATTAAAAAATTACCATTTATATTATCAATACTATCATTCTTAACTATTTTTGTACCTGCAAATGCTGAAATCAAAGTAGTTACTTCAATTAAACCAATTCATTCATTAGCGAGTTACTTAATGGATGGAGTAGCTGAACCAGATTTAATAGTAGATGGATATTCTTCACCTCATAATTTTGCACTAAAACCATCGCATGCAAAAATGTTACAAAACGCTGATTTAATATTTTGGGTCGGTGAGGATTTGGAAAATTTTTTAGAAAAACCATTAAAGTCTATTGCTAAAAAAGCTGAGAAAATTGAACTAATGGAAATCAAAGGTTTAACTAAACTTAAATTTAGAGAAAGAAATATTTTTGAAGAACATGACCATGGACATAAAGAGGATGACCATGATGATCATGCTAAAAAAGAAGATGATCACGATGACCATGGACATGACGATGAGCATAAAGAGGATGGTCACGATGACCACGGTCATGACGACGAGCATAAAGAAGATGGTCACGATGATCACGGTCATGAAGGACACGCGCACGGTGAGCATGATCCACATATTTGGTTGGATCCAATGAATGCAAAAGTGATTTTAAGCGAAATGGCAGAGCATTTGATCGAGAATGATCAAAAAAATGAAGCCAAATATAAAGAAAACTTAAAAAAAGCACATAAAGATTTAGATAAACTAATTAAGAAAGTTAAATCTGAATTAAATAAAGATTTTAAATCAATTGTTTTTCATGATGCTTATCAATACTTTGAAAAAAGATTTGGAATTAATATTCTTGGTTCATTTACTGTAAATACTGATGTAATGCCTGGAGCTGAACAGTTAACTGAAATAAGAGAAATCATTGAACACGATAAAGTAAGCTGTGTATTTTCAGAACCACAATTTAATCCTGACATTATAAAAGCTGTAGCAAAAGATACTGATGTTGCAACAGGGGTCATAGATCCATTAGGAGCAACTCTTAATCCAGGCAAAAATCTTTATTTTGATTTAATTAGCAACATGTCGAAATCTTTCAAAGGTTGTTAAATAAAAATTGATCTTTAGTCATAAATAATATCTAATAATAGGATGAGTACAGTTTCTCTTACATTAGATGAAATTTTTGATTTAGCTAAAAAAACATTATTAGCTAACGGATGTGATGATGAAACAGCATCTATATTGTCCGATTTAATCAGAAATGCTGAACGTGATGGTTCATTATCTCATGGTTTATTTAGATTACCAGCTTATGTGAGTGGTTTAAAAAGTGGAAAAATTAATGGTAAAGGAAAACCAGAAGTTCAAAAAGTTTCACCATCAGTAATTAAAGTTACAGGTAACAATTGCTTAGCACCTGTAGTTTTAAATAAGGGTTTACCTGAATTAGCAAAAGCTGCAAAAGAAAATGGTGTAGCAGTTCTTGCAATCAATAATTCTCATCACATGGCAGCGATGTGGCCTGAAACAGAAAAATTAGCAGAAGAAGGTTTAGTTGCTTTCGCTTGTACATCTTATAAGCCTGCTGTAGCTCCTGCTGGAGCAATCAAACCATTATTTGGAACAAATCCAATTTCATTTGCCTGGCCAAGACCTGGCAAAACTCCAGTTGTTTATGATATGGCAACAGCATCAATGGCGATGGGTGAAGTACAGGTTGCTAAGAGAGAAGGGCATAAAGTTCCTCTAGGAACTGGTTTAACTAAAGATGGAAAAGAAACAACTGATCCAGGAGCAATAGCTGATGGTGGTGTATTGCTTCCCTTTGGTGGCTATAAAGGTTCTGCAATTGCAATGATGGTTGAATTAATGGCTGGTGCATTAGTAGGTGATAATTTTAGTTTTGAAACAGCGGCTAAAGATAATAATGATGGTGGTCCACCAAGTGGAGGAGAATTTATTTTAGCTATATCACCAGATAAAACTGCAGGAACTAACTGGCAAAAACATGCAGATGAATTTTTTGATAAGATGAAATCAATGGGTGAAGTAAGATTACCAGGTGAAAGAAGACATAAAAATAGATTAGATAAAGGTCCTCGTAATATAAACGAGGAATTAGTTAATAAAATAAAATCGTTAAGCTAATTTAATTTCAATTGGAGTGTGGTCAGAGGGTTTTTCTCTTCCTCTAGGATCTTTATTAATATTTATAGACTTAATTTGATCAATTAAAGAGTTTGAAGCTAGAAAATGATCTATTCTCATTCCATTATTTTTTTGCCAAGCACCTCTCATATAATCCCAATAGGTATAACCTTCTTTAGTTTCATTAAAATGTCTGTAAACATCACCAAATCCTAAATTTAGCATTTCTCTAAATTTTTTTCTTATCTCTAGTCTATATAGAGCATCATCTTCAAAACTTTTTACATTATAAACATCTTCAGCAGCTGGTATTACGTTAAAATCACCTGCAATAATTATATTAGAATTTTTTTTAGATAATGTTTTTAGTTGCTTGATTAATTGATCCATCCAATCTTTTTTATAATCATATTTTTCAGTATCAACTGGATTGCCATTCGGGGTATATACATTTATTAATTGAATAATTTTTTTCTTATACTCAACCTCAGCAGAAATAATTCTTGATTGCTTTAATTTATCTTTAATTAAATCTGTTCTAATATTTTTTAGTTTACCTTTAGATATAATTGCAACTCCATTATAACTTTTTTGACCAAAAACATGACTTTCATAATCCATTGAAGAAAAATCATCATAAGGAAAATTTACATCCTCAGTTTTAATTTCCTGCATCATTAAAATATCTGGCTTGTACTTTAAAAGATAACTTTTGATATTTTCAATTCGAGCACGTACTGAATTTACATTCCATGATGAAATGAGCATTAAAGAGAAAAGGAAACACCACAACCACAAGAAGATTTTGTTTGTGGATTAGTAATTTTAAATTGTTCACCTATTAATTCTGAAACATAGTCAATTTCTGAACCTTTTAAGAGATCAGCTGAGGCTTTATCAATTAGTATATTTTCGAAGCTAAGATCATCTTTGTCCATTGATTGATCAAAGGTAAATTCATATTGAAAACCAGAGCAACCACCACCTTTAATAGCGATTCTAAAAAAAGAACCCTTATCTTTTTTAGATAATAGGGTATTGATCTGTTTTAGAGCTTTATCAGTAAATTTAATTTCTTTTATCATTATTGATCACTGGTATTACTAATATAGTACTTAATATTTTATTTTAAAGGATGAAAAAATACTCAAAGATTGGACTATTTAAAAGTAAAGGTAGGATTTTTAAAGAATCTTTATCTAAATATAGAACTCCATTTCAAAGAGACAGAGATCGTATAATTCACAGCGCCTCATTCAGGAGGCTCAAACACAAAACTCAAGTATTTGTTAATACCGAAGGCGATCATTATAGAACAAGAATTACTCATTCCATGGAAGTCGCTCAAATTGCAAGATCCATTGCTAGATATCTTAATCTTAATGAAGATTTAGCAGAAACTTTGAGTTTGGCGCATGATTTAGGTCATACCCCATTTGGACATGCTGGGGAAGATTCTTTAGACGAATGTATGCAAGATCATGGAGGGTTCGATCATAACTTACAAACTTTAAGAATCATTATGTTCTTAGAAAATAAATATCTAAAATTTAATGGTTTAAATCTTTCTATTGAAACTTTAGAAGGACTATTAAAACATAATGGACCAGTAGATAACCTTAATTTAGTTGATGATTTAATAGGCATTAGAAATTTCAAAGGTATGATCAATTTTAATACGTATCCATCATTAGAAGCACAAATTTCAGCAATTTCTGATGATATAGCTTATAATAATCATGATATTCAAGATGGAATAAATGCAAACTTATTTAAATTAGAAGAATTGGTTGAGATTGATTTCTTCAAAGATATCTACAAAAAATACAAAAAAAAAATCAATAAACATAATTATAAAGTGGCAACTTATCAGATTATTAGAGACTCTATAGACCAAATGATAAAAGATTTAATAAATAATACAAAAAATAACATAAGATTAAACAATATTAAAAAATTCAAAGACATTAATAAAACAAGTTTTCTAATGGTCAATTTTTCTGATAAAATTAAGAATTCTGAAAATGAAATAAGAAATTTTTTAAGAACAAAAATGTACAATAATAAAAATGTTTTAGCAAAAAATAATAAAGGTAAATTGATTATAAAAAAATTATTCAATAAGATAAAACAAAATCCAAAAAAATTTATATCAAATCAACAACTATCTAAAGGTAAATATAGAGCAATTTCGGACTTTATATCAGGCATGACAGATAGATATGCAATTAATCTTTTTAATAAAAACTAATGAACATTTTTGATAAATATTTAGATAAAATTAAAAACATTTTGTTAGATTTGTCTAAAAATGGTGATTTAATTTTGCCAGATAAATTAGATGGAATTACTACCGAGATACCTCCTGTAAAATTTAATAGTGATATTTCAACAAATGTTGCAATGGTTTTATCTAAAGCAAATAATAAAAATCCAACAGATTTAGCTGTTACTTTAGCTAAAGCAATTAAAGAAAGTGATAATTTGATCGATGATATATCAATAATTAAACCAGGTTTTATTAATATTAAATTTAAAGTAATTTTTTGGACAAATTTTATTGAAGAAATAATCAAGAATTCTAAAACTTTCGGAGTTAATACAAAAGAAAAAAAAAATAATTATTTGGTTGAATTTGTTTCAGCTAATCCAACAGGACCCTTGCACGTAGGTCACTGTAGAGGTGCAATTCTAGGTGATGTTATCACTAATGTTTTATTATTTAATAAACATAAAGTTACAAAAGAATATTATGTTAATGATTATGGTAACCAGATTATAAATTTTACGAAGTCTGTTTATTTTAGAATTAGAGAGATTGCTTATAAAGAGCCTTTTCCTAAAGATAATGATGATTTATATCCTGGTGATTACTTAATAGATTTTGCTCAAAATATAATAAATTCAAATAAAAAAATTGATTTTAATAATTATGAAAAAATATCTGAAGAATTGATAACTTTATCTATAGAAGAAGCGTTAAAATTAATCAAAAGTAACCTAAATATTATGGGGATTAATCATGATAATTTTATAAGTGAAAAAAACTTAGTTAAAAATCAAGAGGTAGAAAAAGTTATTGATTATCTTCAAAAAAAGGCGTTTGTTTATAAAGGAACAATCAAAGCACCCGAAGGTGAAGACAATGAAAAGTGGGTTGAAAGAGAACAATTACTTTTTAAATCAACAGATTTTGGTGATGATAAAGATAGAGCTCTACAAAAATCTGACGGTACTTGGACTTACTTTGCTAGTGATGTTGCTTATCATAAGAATAAGTTAGATAGAAAATTTGATTATTTAATTAATATATTAGGAGCTGATCATGCAGGTTATATTAAAAGGATTTCTTCTTCTGTAGATGCATTATCAGGAGAAAAAAATAAATTAATTTGTAAAGTTAGTCAGCTTGTTAAACTTATTAAAGAAAAGAAACCCTTTAAAATGTCAAAAAGAAAAGGAGACTATATTACTGTTGATGACCTTATCAAAGAAGTTGGTAGGGATGCTACTAGATTTATAATGCTTAACAGAAGTAGTGATGTTGAATTAGATTTCGATTTTGACTCGGTTAAAGAAAAATCTAAAGATAATCCACTTTATTACGTTCAATATTGTTACGCAAGAATTTCCTCAGTATTTAGACATCTCAATAAAGATTTAAATTTAGATATTAAACTAGATAACTATAAATTTGAATATTCAAATGATGAAATTAAAATTTTAAAGAAAATTTCAGAATGGCCAAAATGTATTGATAGTGCAAGTAGTAAACTTGAACCTCATCGTATACCAGTTTATCTGTATGAATTAGCATCAGAATTTCACTCATATTGGAATTTAGGAAAACAACATCCCGAAAAAAGATTTATTAACGATCAAAAAAGTATTTCACCAAATAAACTAATTTTTTTAAAAGCAATCTCTAACGTTATCAAATCTGGAATGGATATTGTTGGAGTTGACACACCAGATAAAATGTAATGATCAGAGAGGTAAAATATTTAATTTTTGTAATTATAATCATTCTTTTTATTTTTTTTGTAAGTAAATATTATTTTTCTGATTCTCATAAAAAAAAATCTTATAGATCTCTTTCAAATATTGATAAGAAAATAAACCTATATTCTAAAAATTTACCGGTTTTAACAAGTGATACAAAAAATATTATTGAATATGTAAATAATGATAAAACTAAGAAAAAGAAAAAATATCTTTTTTGGAAACTTATAAATAAAGATGATTAATCGAAAATCATTTATAACAGGGATTAAAGGAACAAAACTTAGTAATCAAGAAATTAGTTTCTTGTATCAATACAAGCCCTGGGGCGTCATTTTATTTTCTAGAAATTTAAAAAATACAAACCAAGTTAAAAATTTAACAATGAATATTAGAAAAATTTTTAGAGATAAAAAATATCCAATTATGATCGATCAAGAAGGTGGTAGGGTCAATCGATTAGAGAAATTTATTTCACTAGACAATTTAACCTCAGAATATTTTGGTAATTTGTTCAATAAAAATAGACAATTATTCAATCTTATTTATAAATTATATATTGACCAAACTAGTAATCTTCTTATTAAAATGGGTATAAACATCAATACAGTCCCTGTATTAGATTTAAGATACAAAGGAAGTTCAAATATAATCGGGGATCGTTCTTATTCGAAAAATCCAAAAATAGTTTCACAAATTGGTGATATATGTATTAAAAGTTTCAAAAATAATTCAATTGGGACTGTTATAAAACACATTCCTGGACATGGTTTAGCAAAGGTGGATAGTCATAATTTTACTCCAATAATAAATAAATCCAAAAATTATTTAAATAAAAGAGATTTTAAAATATTTAAATCAAAAAACTCACTATTTGCAATGACCGCCCATGTTATTTTTAAAAAAATTGATCCTAACAATACCGTAACACACTCAAAAAAAATTATTAAAATTATTAGAGATCAGATTAAATTTAAAAACATATTGATTTCAGATGATCTTTCTATGAAAAGTTTAAAGTATCCACTAAAGCAAAATACCATTAAAGCTTTTGATGCAGGTTGTAATTTAGCATTGCATTGTAATGGAAACTTAAAAGAAATGAGTATTGTCGCTGAGAATTCACCTAAACTAAACTCATTTATATTAAAAAAAACATCAGAATTTTATAAAAATTTAAGCTAATATTATTAAATGATCGAATCTAACTCTTCTTTATTTAATGTGGATGTTGATAACTATAATGGTTCCCTTGATGTTCTTTTGGATTTAGCCAAAGCCCAAAAGGTTAATCTTGAAGAAATTTCAATAACTAAATTGGCTGATCAATTTCATGATTATATTTCAAATAAAAAAGATCTTAACCTTGAAATTGCTTCTGAATATCTTTTAATGGCTACATGGTTGGCTTATTTAAAATCTAAATTATTATTACCAGGCACTCCCGATGAGGAATTTAAAGTACAAGAAGTAGCAGAAAAACTGAAACTTCAATTAAAAAAATTAGAATTAATTCGTTTATTATCTGACCAAATGCTTAAAAGAAAAAGACTTGGACGTGAAATTAGAACTAGAGGTATGAAAGGTAATATAAGATCAATATATAGTGGTGAATACAAAATAAATTTGTTTGAACTACTTAAATCTTATTCATCTATTATTATGACAAAAGATTTTCAAAAAATAAATATACCAAAGTTACCAGTTTTCACTACAGAAGATGGAATTAAAACTATAAAAGATTTTTTTGGAAAATTAATGAATTGGAAAAATTTAGACGAATTGATACCTTATAATTTTAAAAAAGGTAAAAAATATAGAAAAACTGGCAAGGCTGGAATTTTTGCTGGTTCTTTAGAACTTGCTAAAGAAGGTAATCTTAAAATAAAACAAGATAAACTATTTGATGATATTTATATAAAAGAAAATTTATGAATAAAAAAAAAATAACAAAAGATTATAATGTAGTTAATTTCCCTTCCAAATTAACATCTGTAGAAAAAGAAATAGAAGCAATAATTTTTGCAGCAGCAGAACCTTTAGATGTTGATACTATAGAGAGCAAACTTTCAAAAAAAATTAATATTGAAAAATCTTTAGAAAAATTACAAAGAGAATATTCAAACCGGGGAATAAATCTAATTTGTATTTCTAAAAAATGGTCTTTTAGAACATCCCCAAATTTGTCAAATTTGATGACTCAAGAAAAAACAGTTGAAAAAAAATTATCTAAGGCTGCTATAGAAACTTTATCAATTATAGTTTATCATCAACCTGTAACAAGGGCCGAAATAGAAGAAATAAGGGGTGTTGCTTTTGGTACAAACACGCTAGATATTTTGATGGAACTTAATTGGGTCAAACCAGGTGGGCGAAAAGATATTCCAGGAAAACCTATTCAGTATGTAACTACAGAGGATTTTTTAAGCCATTTTAACTTACAAAAATTATCTGATTTACCGACTGTTGACGAGCTTGGTGCAGCAGGTTTAATCGATACTACTAGTGTTGATAACGCTATATTTGGTTCTGGAAAATTCTATAAAGAAAAACAAGATGAAAAAAAAGAGGATATTTATTCAAATATTGACGAAATGTTAAATAGCACTCTTGAAAATAAAGATAATAAATAAAAAGTCACTTTCAAAAATTTTATAAACAGGATATAAAGTTTCATATGAGTATAGGAATTTGGCAAATTGCAGTTGTAGTAATTTTAGTAGTTTTACTTTTTGGAAGAGGTAAAATATCTAGTTTAATGGGTGATGTTGCTAAAGGAATAAAAAGTTTTAAAAAAGGTATGGCATCTGATGTAACAGATGAATCAGATCCTAAAAATATTTCCGAAAATAAACAAGATCCAGAAAATAAAGATTAAATCACATGCCTACTATTGGTTGGTTTGAGATTTTAATTGTTGCTGCAATAGCAATAATTGTTTTAGGTCCTAAGGATTTTCCTGTCATGTTAAAAAAAGTTGGATCCTGGGTGGGGACTACGAAAAAATATATAAATAATATTCAAAATGAAGTTTCTAATATTGATTTAGAAGATAATGATATTCAAAAAAAAGAAGATACAAAAAAAGAAGATAAAGATGCGTAATGAAGATCAAGAAAGTGGTTTTATTAGCCATTTAGCTGAACTTAGAAAAAGATTGATTCATAGTTTCATTTTTTTAATAGTTTTTTTTCTATTTTGTTATTTATTTGCTGAACATCTCTATGGTTTTTTAGTCGATCCATTTGCCCAAGCTGTAAAAGATGATGGGACAGATAGAAGACTTATATTTACAGCATTACAAGAAACTTTTCTTACATATTTGAAGGTGTCGTTTTTTGCAGCCTTTTTTATAACATGTCCTTTTATACTAATACAAATTTGGAAATTTATTGCACCTGGACTTTATAAACATGAAAAAACAGCAATTCTTCCGTATTTAATATTAACACCAATATTATTTTTTTTAGGGGGTATGCTTGTTTATTATCTGATTATGCCATTAGCTATTAAGTTTTTTTTATCATTTGAAAGTTCGGGTTTGTCAACAAATTTACCCATTCAATTAGAAGCCAAAGTAAACGAATATCTTTCTTTGGTAATGAAATTAATATTTGCTTTTGGTATCAGTTTCCAATTACCTGTTGTTTTAAGTTTATTAGCTAGAGTTGGTGTGGTTGACTCTCAATTCTTAAAGACAAGAAGAAAATACGTTATTGTTATAATTTTTGCAGCAGCAGCTTTATTGACACCACCAGATCCAATTACTCAGATAGGTTTAGCAATACCATTATTAATTCTATATGAATTATCTATTTTTTCAGTAAAATTTATAGAAAATAAGAATTTAGAAAGAAACGATGCATAATATAAAAGAAATACGAAAAGACTTTAAAAACTTCAATGAACTTATTCAAAAACGAAACATAAAAGTAGACATTGATAATATTAAAAGATTAGATGAAATAAATAGAGAACTTATTCAGAAAAAAGAAAATTATGAAAAAAATAAAAAAGAAATCTCTAAATCAAAAGATGAAAAATTATTTAAACAATCAAAAGAGATTTCAGATCAAATTGATAAGATTTCTGAAGAACAAAGAAAAATTAAGAACGAATTAGAAGAAATTTTATCAAATATTCCAAATATTCCCAATAAAGATGTACCAAATGGAAAAGATGAAAATGATAATATTGAATTATCTAAATCTGGCAAAATTCCAAAATTCGACTTTAAACCTCAAACACACTATGAAATAGGTGAAAAACTTGGAATGCTTGATTTTGATTTGGCAACTAAAACAACTGGATCAAGATTTGTTTTTGTAAAAGATAAACTTGCATTATTAGAAAGAGCTTTATCGAATTTTATGATTGATAAACATATAATTGATAACGGATATCAAGAAATTTCCCCGCCATTAATTGCCTCTGAAAATACTATGTATGGAACTGGTCAACTACCTAAATTTGAAAATGATCAATTTGAAATTAAACTTGATGAGGGATCTGATAGGAAATTCTTAATTCCGACAGCAGAAGTAATTTTAACAAATATAGTTAAAGATAAAATTATTAATTTAAAAGATTTACCTTTAAGATTTGTTGCATCAACTCCTTGTTTTCGAAAAGAAGCTGGCAGTTATGGGAAAGACACAAAAGGCATGATTCGACAACACCAATTTTACAAAGTTGAGATGGTAAGTATTGTTGAAAAAGATAAATGTCTAGAAGAGTTAGAAAGAATGACAAATTGTGCTACAGGAATTTTAGATGATTTAAATTTACCATACAGAAAAATGATTTTATGTAGTGGAGATATGGGTTTTAGTGCTGAAAAAACATATGATTTAGAAGTATGGCTACCATCAGAAAATAAATATAGAGAAATTTCTTCATGTTCTTCATGCTCTACATTTCAAGCCACTAGAATGAAAAGTAGATATAAAAATCAAAATAAAGAAACTCTTAATGTTGGTACATTAAATGGAAGTGGTCTAGCAATTGGTAGAACCCTGATAGCAGTTATGGAAAATTATCAACAAAAAGATGGATCAATAGTTATTCCAGAAAAATTAAGACCTTACATGAATAATTTGGAAAAAATTTCTTTGAATTAAAGTTGTTTTAATTTCTCAATTGGTATAAAAAATCATTTTAATAAAGGAGTTTTATGGAAGGTTCAGGAATAGGTCAATTTATACCCTTAATTTTAATATTTGTTATTTTTTATTTTTTTCTAATTAGACCTCAACAAAAAAAGGTTAAAGAACATAAGGCAATGGTTGAAGGACTTAAAAGAGGAGATAAAGTTGTAACTTCAGGTGGTATCACAGGAACTATCACTCGAGTTGTAGATAATGACAAGGTTGAGGTTGAAATTGCAGACAATGTTACAGTTGAAGTTGTTAGAACTACAGGCATTCAAAGCCTTGCAAACAATACCCAAGAAGTTAAAAAATAATCAATTTTTTTAAAAGTGTTATATTTTTCTAAATTAAGAATTATATTTATTTCTATAATATGTTTATTTTTTATTTTTATTGCATCTAACAATTTATTTAGTCCAGATAAAAGATTTTTTGATAAAAAAATCAACCTTGGTCTTGATTTGCAAGGAGGTTCATATCTTTTATTAGAAATAGATAATACCCCTGTAATTGAACAAAAACTTCAAAATACAACATCTACAATAAGAACATACTTTAAAGATAAAGGTATACGTATTGGTAACTTAAATCTATCAAACCAAAAAATCACATTTACTGTTGAAGATCAGTTTAAAAAAAATGTAATTGATGAATTTAATAATGAAAATAGTGAAATAAATCCGTATTATCAAAGATTCAAATCCCACCAATTTGATTTAATAGACTTAGGAAATTCGTTTGAATTAAGTTTTTCAAAACAAGGACTTGTTAATTTAAAGAATTCATCTCAGGATCAAGCATTAGAAATTGTACGAAGAAGAATAGACGAAATAGGAACTAATGAACCTAATATCTTAAAACGAGGTAATGATCGTGTATTAGTTGAGTTGCCTGGGTTAGATGATCCCAAAAGAATTAAATCTTTGTTAGGTAAAACTGCAAATTTAACTTTTAGATTCGTGTCTAATGATAATCAAGACTCTTTTGGAGTAGAAAAATTAAAACATGAAAATGGCTTAGATGAAGATTTTGTAAGTAAAAGAATTATTTTAAGTGGTGATAATTTATTAGACGCACAACCAAGAATGGATAGTCAAACTAATGAAACAATTGTATCATTTATACTAGATAGGGTGGGAGCTAAAAGATTTGGTAAAGCTACCTCAGCAAATATTGGTAGACAATTAGCAATTATTTTAGATGGAAAAATTATAAGTGCACCAGTCATAAGAGACACCATTGCAAGTGGTAGTGGTCAAATTAGTGGTGGTTTTACATTTCAATCAGCAACAGATTTATCTTTATTGTTAAGATCTGGAGCTTTACCAGCACCTTTAAATATAATTGAAGAAAGAACAGTTGGGCCTGATTTAGGTCAAGATTCTATTGATGCAGGATTGATTGCTCTTATTATAGGTTTTTTGCTTGTAATAATCTTTATATTTATAAAATATAAAACTTTTGGCTTAATAACAAATGTTACTCTTATAATTAATTTGTTAATACTCTTAGGCATTCTTACATTATTTGAGGCAACTTTAACTTTACCAGGTATTGCTGGAATAATTTTAACTGTTGGTATGGCTGTAGATGCAAATGTTTTAATTTTTGAAAGGATTAAAGAAGAATTAAAAAATGAAAAAAACAATATAATTGCCTTTGATAGCGGTTATGTAAAATCTAGGACCGCTATATTAGATGCAAATATAACCACCTTATTAGCAGCCATAATTTTATTTTTTATGGGGTCTGGACCCATTAAAGGATTTTCAGTTACTTTAGGTGTTGGAATATTTACAACATTATTTTCTGTTTATTTCATAGCTAGATTATTTACTTCAATTTATGTTACTAAAAATAAAGATAAAGAGGCCTTAATTTAAATGATTAAATTCAACAGGTTTTATAGTCAATTTAATATTTTATCTTCATTATTAATAATTGCTTCATTAATATTATTAATTTTTAAAGGTTTAAATTTTGGTATTGATTTTAAAGGTGGAACTTTAATTGAATTAAGATCGAGTGATACAAAAATTAATGTTTCGAGTTTAAGAGATAATTTAAAACAAATGGATTTAGGAGATGTATCAGTTAAGAAATTTGGTAATGATCAAGATTATCTAATTAAATTCGAAAATAAAGACAATAAAAAAAATATTATTGAAGAAATCAGATCTGGTTTAGATAAATCATTTGGAAATAACTTTGATTTTAGAAGAGTTGAAAATGTCGGACCTAAAGTAAGTGCAGAATTATTACAATCTGGAATTATAGCAATAAGTATCTCATTAGCAGTTATGCTAATCTATATTTGGATAAGATTTGAATGGCAATTTAGCCTAGGAGCTATTCTAGCATTATTTCATGATGTAATAGTTACACTTGGATTATTTTCTTTATTAAATTTAGAAATTAATCTTTCAATTATTGCAGCTGTTTTAACAATAGTTGGTTATTCAATGAATGATACAGTTGTTATATTTGATAGAGTTAGAGAAAACTTAAGAAAATATTCTGATATTAAAATTTTCGAATTAACAAACATTTCAATTAATGAGACATTATCTAGAACATTGATAACATCAATAACAACTTTACTAGCACTGTTATCCATTTTCTTTTTCGGAGGTGAAATTTTAAAAGGTTTTTCTTTAGCTATGATCTTTGGTGTAGTATTTGGAACCTATTCATCTATATATATTGCTAACTCAGTATTAGTTAGATTAAACGTATCACAAAAAACAATTCTAAAAGAAGACGAAAAAAATTAATAAAGATTTTGAGCCATCACCATAGCCAGTAGCATTGGTAATGATAGTAAAGTATTTGTTCTTGAAAACAACATAGCAGTTCTAGCTGATTTAGCCTTAAGCTCTGGCTCACATTCCACAATACCTAATGCTCTTTTTTGATTTGGCCAAATTACAAACCAAACATTAAAAGCCATTATAACCCCAAGCCACATACCAATACCAATAGCTGTATGTTTTGGTATGCCTGATCCAATGCTAAGTGTCATAGCATCATGTAAGTAACCATTTAATAGAGCTAAAATTAATCCAGATAAAACTGTAAATGCAGCAGCCCATCTGAAATAAAATAAAGCAGCAGGTGCTATTACTTTGCCAATAGCAGGTTTTTGCTCATCTGGAATTTTACTCATATTTGGTATTTGAACAAAATTAAAATACCATAACAAACCAATCCACATTATTGCAACAAGCACATGAATGTATCTAAACAGCCAGCTCCAAAAAATTGTATCAATAGCAAAGCCATCATTTAAATAAAACAAAGCTAAAAAAAGTATAATAGCTAAAGCTAGCGAAGCGTGAATTGTTTTTGACAAAGATGAAAGTAAGTTACCCATAAAAGTAAACTATACACTAAATTTATAATTATTTAATATTATTTTTTAATTATTTTAATAATGTTTTTAAAAACTGACCTGTATAACTACCTGAAACTTTGCATATTTCTTCAGGTTTACCTTCTGCGATGATATTTCCACCTTTTACTCCACCCTCAGGTCCCATATCAACAATATAATCAGCTGTTTTTATTACATCTAAATTATGTTCAATAACAACTACTGTATTTCCAAGTTTAACAAAGGTATGAAGAATTTCTAATAATTTTTTAATATCATGTTGGTGAAGACCAGTTGTTGGTTCATCCAATATATACATAGTTCTTCCAGTAGATCTTTTTGAAAGTTCTTTAGCAAGCTTGATTCTTTGTGCCTCACCGCCAGAAAGAGTTGTCGCTTGTTGACCAATCTTAATATAACCTAAGCCAACCTTTTTGAGAGTAAGAAGTTTTGTTCTAATATTAGATATATTTTCAAAATAATCACAACCCTCATCTACAGTCATGTTTAAAACATCTGCGATACTTTTACCTTTAAATTTAATTTCTAAAGTTTCTCTATTATATCTAGTACCCTTACATTCATCACATTGTATATATACATCAGGCAAAAAATGCATTTCATAAGTAATTACGCCATCACCCTCACAAGCTTCACATCTCCCACCTTTTACATTGAATGAAAATCTTCCAGGTTTATAACCTCTGGTTTTAGATTCAGGTAAACTTGTAAACCAATCTCTAATTGGTCCAAAGGCACCTGTATAGGTTGCCGGGTTAGATCTAGGCGTTCTTCCGATAGGTGTTTGGTCTATATCAATAATCTTATCTATTAATTCAACACCTTTATAATTTTTAAAAGCTTTTGGAGCCTTTCTAGCTTTGTTATTAAGAGTAAGATTTAGAGCATGATATAATGTTTGTAATATTAAAGTGGATTTTCCGCTTCCAGAAACTCCAGTAACACAAGTAAAACTTCCTGTAGGTATTTTAAGATTAACATTATTTAAATTATTTCCACTTGCACCATTTATTTCAACAAATCTTCCATTTTTTGCAAGTCTTCTTGCTGATGGAATTTCTATTTTTTTTTTATTGGATAAGTATTGTCCAGTTATACTATTTTTATCTTTTTTAATTTCATCATAAGTTCCTTGAGCAGTTACTTCACCTCCGTTTTTACCAGCCTCAGGACCTAAATCAATTATATGATCAGCATTCTCCATTGTCTCAGTATCATGTTCAACAACTATAACGGTATTACCAAGGTCTCTTAATCTTTTAAGAGCATTAATAAGTTTGACATTATCTTTCTGATGCAATCCAATCGATGGTTCATCAAGCACATACAAAACACCAGTTAAACCAGAACCAATTTGTGAAGCTAATCTAATTCTTTGAGCCTCACCTCCTGAAAGAGTACCAGACTCTCTATCTAAGGTTAAGTAGTCGAGACCAACATTTAATAAAAAGTTCAATCTTTCATTAATCTCCTTTAGTACATGTTCAGCAATTTTAAATTGTCTCTTGTCTAAATTTTTTTCTAAATCTTTGAACCATTGAGCAGCGTCTAATATAGATTTTTGAGTTACTTCACTAATATTGTGATTGTCAATTTTAACACATAAAGCTTCTTCTTTAAGCCTCTTTCCGTTGCAACTCTCACAAGCTGAGTCTGATTGATATTCAGCAATTGCCTCTCTTTTCCACTCACTGTCAGATTCTAAAAATCTTCTCTCTAAATTATTAATTACGCCTTCAAAAGTTTTTTTATGAGAATATTTTTCATAACCATCATCATAGTTAAATTTGATTTCATCTTCATCTGATCCATATAAAATTACATCTTTGATTTTTTTTGGTAATTTTTTCCATTTATCATCTAAAGAAAAATCATAATGTTTAGCAAGAGATGCTAGTGTTTGTGCATAATATAAAGTCGTGGATTTAGCCCAAGGCTCAATCGCACCATCTGCAATACTTTTTCTTTCATCTGGTATAACTAAATTGGGATCAACATTCAATTTCATTCCAATACCCTCACATTCTTCACAAGCACCATAAGGACTATTAAAAGAAAAAAGTCTTGGTTCAATTTCTTCAATTGTAAAACCACTTTCTGGACAAGCAAATTTAGTCGAGTAAATTAATTTTTCAATTTTTCTAAGATTTTTAGGTAAAGTTTCATCTTCAAATTCTACAAAAACTAATCCATTTGATAAATTTACAGCTGTTTCAACACTCTCAGCCAACCTATTACCTAAATCAGAATTTAAAACAATTCTATCAACAAGAACTGATATATCGTGTTTGAGTTTTTTATCTAAATTAGGTAATTTTTCTATGTCATAAAGTATATTATCAATTTTAATTTTTCTAAAACCTCTTCGTTTATAACTTAAAATATCTTTTTTATATTCTCCCTTACGACCTCTAACAACTGGACCATATATATAAATTGTAGATTTTTTTGGTAATTTTTTTATCAAATCAACTATTTGAGTAATAGTTTGAGATGTAATCGCTTTACCGGTAAATGGTGAGTAGGGGATACCGGCTCTAGCATATAATACTCTCATATAATCGTAAATTTCTGTTACAGTCGCTACTGTTGATCTGGGGTTTTTTGAAGTATTTTTTTGTTCAATTGCTATTGCTGGACTTAGACCTTCGATAAGATCTACGTTTGGTTTTTTCATCTTATCTAAAAACTGCCTTGCATAAGCCGATAAGCTCTCAACATATCTTCTTTGACCTTCTGCGTAGATTGTATCAAAAGCTAAGGAAGATTTTCCTGAACCAGATAGGCCAGTTATTACAACAAATTGATCTTTTGGGATTTCAACTGAAACATTTTTTAAATTATGCTCTTTGGCCCCTTTAATAACTATCTTTTTAATCATAATTTTTGTTGCTTTGAGTTAATAAAATTAATATTCACAAGAATTGTGATATAAATCTAATTAATTAATTTAACAAATATTAAATATTATGGCTGGAAGTTTAAATAAAGTATTATTAATTGGTCGTTTGGGCGCAGATCCTGAGATCAAACAAATGGTTAATGGTAAAAGCGTAGCTAGACTTAGCTTAGCTACGAGTCAATCTTGGAAAGATAAAAGTACCGGTGAAAAGAAAGAGAAAACCGAATGGCACCGTATAGTTGTATTTAATGAAGGTTTGGTAAATGTAGTTCAACAGTACCTTAAAAAGGGTGCACAAATTTATGTTGAAGGTCAACTAACAACTAGAAAATGGAAAGATGAACAATCTGGGCAAGATAAGTATTCAACTGAAATTGTTATTCAAGGTTACAATTCTTCTTTAACTATGCTTGGTGGTGGAAATACTGGGGGAGGTATTCAGAATGATACAACTCAACAAAACAATATTGAGGACTCTTCTCAGGTATCTAACGATATGGATGACGAAATTCCATTTTAGTAAATATGCAAAAAACTGAAGTACCAAAAGAAGATAATATTAAATTAATCTCAATGCATGATGAGATGAGCTCATCTTACTTATCATATGCAATGAGTGTAATAGTAAGCCGAGCTCTTCCTGATATCAGAGATGGATTAAAACCTGTTCATCGTAGGATTTTATATGCAATGTATAAAGGTGGCTATGATTGGTCAAAACAATTTAGAAAATCTGCAAGAATAGTAGGGGATGTAATTGGTAAATACCATCCGCACGGTGACCAATCTGTTTATGATGCTCTCGTTAGAATGGTTCAAGATTTTTCAATGAGCTTACCTCTAGTTCAAGGACAAGGAAATTTTGGATCTATTGACGGAGATCCTGCAGCTGCAATGAGATATACGGAAACTAGATTATCAAAAGTTTCACAATTTCTTATCGAAGATATTGAAAAAAACACTATTACTTTTAAAAGTAATTATGATGAAACAGAAAAAGAACCTACTGTATTACCTGCTCAATATCCAAATCTTTTAGTTAATGGAGCCGGTGGTATTGCTGTTGGTATGGCAACAAGTATACCCCCTCATAATTTAGGTGAAATCATTGATGGAACTTTAGCTCTCATTGAAAACAGTGATATTAAGATTAAAGATTTAATGAAACATATACCCGGTCCTGATTTTCCAACTGGTGGTATTATTATTGGCAAAGACATAATCAAACAGGGTTACAAAAACGGTAGAGGATCTTTTAAAATCAGAGGCGAAGTTTCAGTTGAAGGTTTAAAAAACGGAAGAGACAGAATAATAATTTCATCAATTCCTTATCAAGTAAATAAATCTGTTTTAAATGAAAGAATAGCTCAGCTAGTGAGAGAAAAAAAAAATTGAGGGAATTAAAGATATTAGAGATGAGTCAAATAGAGAAGGTATTAGAGTTGCAATTGATTTAAGAAATGGAGTTGAACCTGAAACTATAAAAAGACAACTTTATAAAAATACTCAAATAGAAAGTTCTTTTGGTTTCAATACCTTAGCAATTGTAGAAGGGAAACCTAAAACTTGTACATTAAAAGATTTTCTAGCGGACTTCTTATCTTTTAGAGAAGATGTTGTCATTAAAAAAACAAAGTTTGATCTTCAAAAAGCAGAGGAAAGAGCACATATTCTAATTGGTCTATCCGTATCAGTTGAAAATTTAGATAAGATTATAAAAATTATAAGATCATCAAAGACGCCAGATGATGCAAAACAAGCAATATTAAAAAATAAATGGAAAATTAATAAATCTCAAAAGTTAATTTCATTAGTTGAAGGAAAAAAAGGTAAAAATTTTTATTCTTTATCTGAACCACAAGTTTTAGCTATATTAGAACTAAGACTTCAAAAATTAACTGCATTAGGTATAAACGAAATTGAAGCTGAAATTAAGAAATTAGCAGAATTAATTACTAAATATAAAAAAATTATATCTTCAAAAAAAGAATTATTGAGAGTTATTAGCGAAGAACTTAAAAATATTAAAGAAAAATTTGCAGTTCCAAGACGAACTAAAATAATCGATGCAGTTTTAAATTACGACATCGAAGAAACAATTCAAAAACAATCAGTTATCATCACTGTTACACTTCAAGGATATATTAAAAGAGGCTCATTAGACGGTGTTAAACAACAAAAAAGAGGTGGCAAGGGCAAATCAGGTATAACTACAAGAGATCAAGATTCTGTAATTCAAACATTATCAGTAAATACCCACACATCAGTTCTTTTCTTTTCAACTGAAGGACTAGTATACAAAGTCAAGGCATGGAAAATTCCAGAAGGATCTTCATCTTCAAAAGGGAAATCCTTATTTAATATATTGCCATTAAAGAGTCATCAGTCAATTAGTTCTATAATGCCTATGCCTGAAAACGAAACGGAGTCAAAAAATTATCAAATTATTTTTGCAACAGCTAACGGTAAAGTTAGAAAAAATAGTTTAGAAGATTTTTCTTCAATAAATGCCTCTGGAAAAATTGCGATGAAACTTGATAGTAATGATAAAATTGTTGGAGTTAAAATTTGTCAAGATGATAAAGATATAATCTTAAGTACTAAATTTGGTAAGTGTATTAGGTTTGAAGCAAAAAAATTAAGGGTTTTTAAAGGAAGATCTTCTAAAGGTATTAAAGGAATAGAATTAGCAACAAATGACCAAATAGTATCTCTATCTGTTCTAGACAATGATAGAATAAAAAAAAATGGAAAAAAAACTAAGGCTGAGACATCTGAATTAAAAGCAAAAGAAAAATTTGTTTTATCAATTAGTGAAAATGGTTATGGAAAAAAAACTTCTCATTTTGATTACAGAGTTACAAATCGTGGTGGGAAAGGAATTATAGGAATTATAAATTCACCAAGAAATGGAAATATAACATCTTCATTCCCTGTATATGATGGTGATGAAATACTAATTTCAACAAATAAAGGAAGAGTTATTCGAGTAGCTGTAAAGGAAATAAGAACTGCTGGTAGAAACACACAAGGAGTGCGAATTATCAAACTTTCTGGTGATGAAAAAGTTGTCTCTGCAATTAAAATTGATGATAATTTAATTTAATGAATAAAATAGCTATATACCCCGGCACATTCGATCCAATTACTTATGGTCATATTGATGTAATTAAAAAGTCTCTTAAATTATTTGATAAAATAATTGTAGGTGTTTCAAATGTAAGTAATAAAAATTATTTATTTAGTTCCGAAGAAAGAATAGAGATTGTCAATAAAGCTCTATTTAAAGATCTTAAACTTAATAAAAAGAAAATTTTAGTTGTTTCTTTTAGTTCTTTAACAACAGATTTATGTAAAAAGTATAAGGCTAACGTAATACTAAGAGGCCTTAGAGCTGTATCTGATTTTGAGTATGAGTTTCAATTAGCTGGAATGAATAGAAAACTTAATAACAACATAGAAACTATTTTTTTAATGTCTGACGTTGAAAATCAAATTATTTCATCAAAATTTGTTAAAGAAATTGTTAAATTAAAAGGTGATATAAAAAAATTTACTACTAAAAGTACAATTAAATCTTTAAAAGATAAATATGAATAAATGTATAATAAATATATTAATTTTATTTTTTTTAATTACTAATCAATCAATAGCAGAGGAGAATATAATGATTTTAAAATTGAAAAACGGAGATGTAAAAATTGAATTATTTCAAGATGTTGCTCCTAATCATGTAAAAAGAATTAAAGAATTAGCTGACAATGGAAAATATGATAATGTTGTATTTCACAGAGTTATAGATGGATTTATGGCACAAACTGGAGATGTAAAATTTGGTAATTCTGACTCTAGTGATTATGATTTAAGAAGGGCAGGTATGGGAGGATCAGATTTACCAGATCTGAAACAAGAATTTAGTAGCTTACCACACGACAGGGGAACTTTATCTATGGCTAGGTCTTCTGACCCCGATAGTGCTAATAGTCAATTTTTCATATGTTTTAAACCAGCACCATTTTTAGATAGACAATATACTGTTTTTGGAAAAGTTTTAGAAGGAATGGAATTTGTAGACATGATCAAAAGAGGTGATGAAAATAACAATGGATCAGTATCTGACCCAGATAAGATCATTAGTTTTAAATCACAATAATCTATTTGATGGCATTAAAAAATTTTGCCTTTAAAATTTTAAATAAAGATAAGTTTGCGAGAAGAGGCCAAATTGAAACTCATCGAGGCATAATCAACACACCCACATTTATGCCTGTTGGAACACAAGCAACCGTTAAAGCTTGCACTATCGATGATATAAGGAAGACTGGTTCAGAAATCATATTATCAAATACTTATCATTTAATGATTAGACCTGGAATTGATAGAATTATGTCTGCAGGAGGGTTGCATAATTTTATGAATTGTAATTTACCCATACTAACGGACTCAGGTGGTTTTCAAGTAATGTCTCTTTCTAAACTCAACAAAATTGATAGAGAAAAAGGAGCTATATTTAGTTCTCACGTAGATGGAAAAAAATTTTTTTTAAGTCCTGAAGAAAGCATAAGAATTCAACTTGGTCTTAACTCCGATATAGTGATGATAATGGATGAATGTCCTCGAAAATCAGATGACTATGATCTAATTAAGAAATCAATGGAACTATCGGTTTATTGGGCGAAAAGATCAAAAAAAGCTTTTGGAAAAAACCCTCACAAAGCTCTCTTTGGTATTATTCAAGGAGGTCTTTTCAATGATTTAAGAAAAGAGTCATTAAGTGAATTAATGAAAATAGGTTTTGATGGATATGCAATGGGTGGCTTAGCAGTTGGAGAGTCTCAAGAAGAAATGTTTACAGTTTTGGATAATATTAAAGAAACACTTCCTGATGAAAAACCTCATTATTTAATGGGCGTAGGAACTCCATCAGATATTCTAGGTGCTGTCAAAAGAGGCATAGATATGTTTGACTGTGTTTTACCAACTAGGTCTGGGAGAACAGGTTTGGCATTTACATGGAATGGTAGAGTAAATATTAAAAATAATAAATATCAAAGAGACAATGATCCATTAGACCCTAACTGTAAAAACCTAAACTTAAATAAATATTCAAAGAATTATTTAAACCATTTATTTAATACTAATGAAATTTTAGCGTCAATGTTGTTGACACTTCATAACATAAACTTTTATCAAGAATTAATGTCAGCAATTAGAAAAAATATTTCAAATGGTACTTTTGATCAATTTCACGATAAATACATTGATAAGTTGTAGAAGATATACATTTTTTAGTTCAATTTGACGTTTGAAAAATCAAAATAATTCTATATATAACAATTATTCTATTTGAATATTTTGTGGGCCCTTAGCTCAGTTGGTAGAGCAATTCCCTTTTAAGGAATGGGTCGATGGTTCGAGTCCATCAGGGCTCACCACTACTTGTTCGTTTGATTAACTTTTAATCGGAGGATAATCTAAAATAATATTGTTAGTCCATTCATTAATTTTTTTAATACGATTATCAGCAGATGGATGAGTGCTCATAAATTCTGCTGGCTCTTTACCTTTGTTAAATTCTTTCATTCTTTTCCAAATTTTAACAGTTTCTCTAATATCGTAACCAGATAAAGATGAAAAAATCATTCCTAAATAATCAGCTTCACTCTCTTGTTTTCTACTGAATGGATTCATTATACCAAGTTGAGATAATAAACCGACTGTGTTCATTCCAGTAGTTCGATTTACTGTAGATAATTTACCTCCACTAGCTATATCTATTATCTGTGTACTGATATTCAATAGTGTTCCTCTACTGGCTCTTTCAACAGAATGTTTAGCTACTGCATGAGCAATTTCATGCCCCATAATAGCAGCAAGTCCATTAGTATTTTTTGTTACATCTAAAATACCAGTGTACACAGCAATTTTCCCCCCTGGCATACACCAAGCATTTCTAACTTTTTTATTATCAATTAATATATATTCCCAATCAAAATTTACAGTTGGGTCATTTAATTTTTCTTTGTAAAAATATTCACTAATAGCATCTTCCATCCTACCACCAATATCTTTGATTTCGTTTAATGTTTTAATATCATCACTTAGTTTTTCTTTTTCTTTAACTTTTTCATAGATTGCAGCAGCTTGTGCATTTAATTTAGTTTCAGGTATAATTTTTAATTGACGTCTTTCAGTTATAGGTGCTGTGGAACAAGCATTTAAAACAAACCCACAACATCCACAACCTATATATGATAAGAATTTTCTTCTATCCATTTTTAATAAGATTGATATTATATTATAATATCATGAATCTAAATAATAAAATTTTAGTTTTTCTTTTTATAATAGCTATATCTTTTGTTATATACTCAAGTTTTAATTAAATGAAAAAAAAGTCAAAAAGAAAATCACTAGGATTAATTTTAAGAAATTATTTTATTACTGGTGTAGTTGTCTTAATTCCTATTGGTTTTACTCTTTATTTAAGTAAATTTTTGATTAGCCTCTCATCAAAAATTATTCCTCAAAATATAAATCCTAATAATTATTTACCTTACTCTATTCCTGGAATAGAGATTATAATTTCTATTTTATTTATTACAATTGTAGGTGGTCTCTCTTTATCTTTTTTTGGTAAAAAGATATTAAAATTTATTGATGATTTGTTTAAAAGAATTCCATTATTAAGAACAATTTACACAGCCATTTCACAAATGACTGAAACTTTTTCAAATAAAGATAGTGATAAAAAAAGTGTTGTATTAATTGAATATCCTAGAAAAGGTGTTTGGGCAGTAGGTTTTGCTACAAAAGAAAATACTGGTGAAATGGCCGTCAAAACCAAACAAAAACTTATTAACGTATTCGTTCCAACAACTCCAAATCCTACAAGTGGTTTTTTGTTAATGTTTCCAATAGATGAAGTTATATATTTAAATATGACTTTTGAAGAAGCATCAAAATTTATTGTTTCTGCTGGTACATCATCTGGAAAAAATTAGACAATATCATTTATAACATCTGCCTGATCGTATAATTTCATTAAAGTTTTATATTTATTTATATTGACATCATTTTTTTCCATTTCTTTTATTTCTTTTTCAGCTAGTTCGAAGAGATCATTATTGTGTATTGGATCTGCTAATCTAAACATTTTTATTCCACTTTGTTTAAATCCAAGAATGTCGCCAAAACCTCTTAATTTCATATCTTCCTCTGAAATTTCAAATCCATCTGTTGAATTTTTTAATATATTAAGTCTTTTTTTTGCATTTTCTGTTAAAGACGACTTAAACATTAATATACAAGTTGATTGTTTCTGACCTCTTCCAACTCTTCCGCGTAATTGATGAAGTTGAGAAAGCCCAAATTTATTTGCATTTTCTATAACTATTACATTTGCATTTGGAAAATCTATACCAACTTCTATTATAGTTGTTGATACCAATATCTTAATTTTTTGATTTAAAAATTTGTTTAATATTATTTCTTTTTCTTCAATACTAGTTTTACCATGTAATAATGCAACTTGGTTAGGAAATTTTTTATTTAAAAAATTATATTTTTCTACAGCTGATGAATGATCTAGTTTATTGGATTCTTCAATTAATGGACATACCCAAAAAATTTGGTTTTGATTATTTATTTCTTTTTTAATAAATCTTAATACATCGCTAATTTTATTTTCTAATTTACTATATGTTATGACTTCTTTTCTTGATTTGGGCTTTTCTCTTATAATAGATAAATCCATATCTCCATAAATTGTCATTGTTAATGTTCTTGGTATCGGTGTTGCTGTCATTAATAAAACATCACAATTATCACCTCCTTTATCTGAAAGTTTTTTTCTTTGATTAACACCAAACTTATGTTGTTCATCAATAATTATTAATCCAAGATTATTAAAGATAACCTTTTTTTGAAATATAGCATGGGTTCCAAATACTATATCTACTTCATTATTAGATAATTTTTTTAAAATTTTTTTTTTTTCTTTATACTCAGATTTACTAGAAAGAATCTCTATTCTTATCTTTTTTTCAAAAATATTTTTAGCAAGTTGATAATGTTGTCTAGCAAGTATTTCTGTTGGCGCCATTACTGCAACTTGAAAACCTGATTTAATAACATTGTAAGCTGCAGTTAATGCTACTATTGTCTTACCACTTCCAACATCTCCCTGTAATAATCTAAACATTTTTTGATTAGATTTGAGGTCTTGATTTATTTCGTTAAGAGATATTTTTTGATCATTAGTTAAATCAAAATCTAATTTAGAAAATAATGAATTTTGGTAAATATGATTAAAAACTTTTTTTATTTTTTTTATTTTTTTTATCTTCTTTCTAATTTCTGAATGCACTATAAAAGATGCTAAAATCTCATCATAAGCTAATCTTTTATAAAAATTAGATTGATATTTTCCAATATTTTCTGGTTTATGAAGTTCAATAATAGAATTGTTCCAAGAGATATAATTAAATTTTTTAAGAATATTTTCATCGTGCCATTCCTCTAATTTTGGAATATTAGATAATATTTGATTTATAATTTTGTTATATACTTTTTCTGAAATCCCATCTGTTAGAGAATATTTTTTGTGTTTATCTTTAATTATCGAAGCATTTTCTGAAATATATTTTGGGTTTGTTATTTGGTATTTGTTTTTAAATCGTCCAACTTTTCCACTTATCGTCACTTCTTTATTTAAAGGTAAAATTTTCTTTATATATCCTTCATAACTATTGAAAAAAACACAATCCATTTCACCTGTTTCATCTTTACAATATATTCTATTAGGTAAATTTCTTATTCTTGGAAAATTATATTTATATGGAACTAAAGTTATTGTTTGAATATCACCAATTTTAAGATCACAAATTTTAGTAGATTTAGTTCTATCTGTATAAGATTTAGGTAATCGCCATAGTAGATCAAATATATTATTAATTTTTTTCTTTTTAAGCATGTTGGAAGTTTTTAACCCAACACCTTTAAGGTTCTTAAGATCTAATAATAAATATTTATATGTATTAATTGTCATTTAATATTATTATAAATAATTAATGAATAACGAAATAACTAATTTAAAAAAAAGATTAATTTATAGATCTCAGTATCGAGGTACTAAAGAAATGGATAAATTAATAGGAAGTTTTGTTCAATCTAATATTGATAAATTTAACGAAATTCAGCTAAATGAATTAGAAATTTTTTTAGATGTTGATGATGATACATTGTATAAATTTTATAATGGCCTTCCTTTTAAAAAAGATATTATAAAATCAGAAATTTTTAAGCTATTTAAAGATTACGAGTATAAAAAATAATGGCGGAGAGACTGGGATTCGAACCCAGGAAAGAGTTGCCCCTTTGCCGGTTTTCAAGACCGGTGCTTTCAACCGCTCAGCCATCTCTCCGTGTGCACCGTTTTATAATTATAATTATTTAATTCAACTATAAAATAGTCTATTTAACCTTAGAATAAATTAATTCATTTATTTAACTATGAAAGATCAATTTAATAAAGGTCTGTTATTAACATCTCTCGGATCTTTTTGGTGGGGTTTTATAGGTGTTATATATTTTCAATATGTATCCTTCATAGGTCATATTGAATTAGTTGTTCATAGATGTTTATGGACTGCCGTAATGTTACTTTTGACTACTACATTTTTTTCAAAATGGAGTCTTTTTAAAAAAATTATTAAGAATAAAAATTATTTATTTGGATTATTTATTTCTGGTTTTCTAATTTTTATTAATTGGGCTGTTTGGATATATGCAGTGGCAACAGAAAGAATTATAGATGCTAGTTTTGGTTATTTCATTATGCCAATTATAAGTGTTTTATTAGGATATATTTTTTTTAAAGAAAAATTGAATAAAAAAAGAATTTTTTCAATTATTTTAGTTTCACTTTCAATTTTAATCTTAATTTTTTTTAATTTAAAAAGTTTACCGTGGGTTGGATTAATTGTAGCATTTAGTTGGGCTTTTTATAATCTTATTAGAAAAAAAATAGATGTAGATACTGATATAGGTTTATTAATTGAAAGTTTATATATTCTACCTTTTGCTTTAGTTGCTTTTTACCTAATAATAAAAGCAGGAGTAAACGATTTCAGTTTTTCAAATACAGGTTTAAGCTTATTTCTTATTATGGCTGGCCCCATGACAGTGATTCCTTTATTCCTATATGTTAGGGGTGTTGAGCTCATAGGACTAGGACCAACAGGTATGATTTTTTATATAACACCAACTTTACAGTTCATTTTAGGTTACTTTTATTACAATGAGGACTTTTCAATTATAAAATTTGTAAGTTTTATTATTATTTGGATTGCTGTAATTATATATCTGAAAGATCTTTATGAAACTAATTAAAATTTTTTTTCTAATTTTATTTTTTATATCTACAAACTGTTTTGCAAATAATATTGAGGATTTTAATAATTGGAAAGTAAAATTTAAAGAAAGAGCCTTATCTAATAATATTTCAGAAACCACTTTTAATATTGCTATGGCTAATGTAAAATTTTTACCAAAAGTAATTGAATATGATCGTTTTCAACCTGAATTTTATGAAGACACAAAAACCTATATTAAAAAACGAACATCTAAAAAAAAACTAGATAGTGGTATTAATTTTTATAAAAACAATCGACTATTAATAGACAAAGTAGAGTCCGAATTTAATATTGAAAAGGAATTACTTTTATCTTTGATGGGTATTGAAACAAATTTTGGCACCTATGTTGGTAAAATGGATATATTATCTTCTTTAGCCACATTAAGTTTTGATAAAAGAAGATCTGAATTTTTTACAAATGAACTAATTATTTTATTAAGGCTGATTGAAACTAATCAAATTAGTTATAAAACATTGTATGGTTCATGGGCAGGCGCATTTGGTTTTTTTCAATTTATGCCTAGCACAATTAAAAATTACGCTCTTGATCATAATAATGACAAGTATATTGATTTAAAAAATAGTGAAGATGCATACCCATCTGCCGCAAATTATCTAAAAACAATTGGATGGAAAAAAAATAAACCTTGTTTTTATAAGATTGAATTAAATGAAAATATTCCAAAAAAATATTTAAATGTTTCTGCGAAAAAGATTCATAGTAAGAAAAAAATAGATTATTTTAAAAAATACATTAAAGAGAATACAGAAATAGAAAAATTAGATAAGAATTTAAAAATTGCTATAATAACTCCTGATAAGGATATTATTCCTAATGCTGAAACATTAAATCCTGCATATATTATATTTGACAATTATGAAATTATTTTAAAATGGAATAGATCTCTTAGATTTGCTTTAGCAGTATGTACATTAAAAGATAAATTAAAAAATGAAATTTAAGATTATAATTGTACCAATAATATTTTTTTTATTTACTGGTTGTGAGCAATATACTTTAAAAAAATCTTCTGAAGTAGACTTTAAACCTGAAAAAAAATATAAAAACGCTGGATTTTCATTAATTTATAGTGATAACTTAAATTTAAAAAAACTAGAAAATAGATCTTTATTTATTTTCCATAAAAGTCTCAAGAGTAAATCTTTTGTAAAAATTTCAAATCCTTTAAATGGAAAATCTTTAATAGCTGAAGTAAAATCTAATAGAGTAAAATTTTCAAATTTTTATAATTCAATTATAACTACTAGAATAGCCGAAACTTTAGAACTCGATCCCAAAGAACCCTATATTGAGTTATCCTTGATTTCTAAAAATTCAACATTCGTTGCAAAAAAAGCAAAGATTTTTGAGGAAGAAAAGGAAGTAGCAGAAAAAGCCCCGATTGATGGAATTAAAATTAGTAATTTAAATAATACTTCGAATAATCAAGCTAAAAAAATTTCAAAAAATGAATTTTCATATTCTATAAAAGTTGCGGATTTTTACTACAAAAAAACAGCAAATTTAATGATTGATAGAATAATGGAAGAGACATCAATTAAAAAAATTAATTTGATTGAGCTTTCAAAAACAAATTACAGGGTATTAATAGGTCCTTTTAATGATATATACTCTTTAAAAGAATCTTTTGAAAAAATGAATTCACTTAATTTTGAAAATTTAGAAATACTTAAAAATGTTTAGAATTATATTTTTTTATTTATTAATTAGTTTGGGTTTTATATCTAACTCATATTCAAATATTGAAATTAAAGCAAGAACTGCAATATTGCAGGATTTTTTATCAGGTGAAATTTTATACGAAAAAGAACCTGATCGATCTATTTACCCCGCTTCTATGACTAAAATTATGACATCAATAATAGCCTTTGATCTTATAAAACTAGGAGATTTAAGCCTAGAGGATAAATTTATTGTTTCAGAAAAAGCTTGGCGTTTATCTACATCTGGTTTTTCATCAATGTTCATTATGGTTGGTGATGAAGTATCTGTAGAAAATTTACTTCATGGTATAATAACGGCATCAGGTAATGATGCATGTATTGCACTAGCTGAAGGTATTGCTGGTACCGAGGAAGAATTTGCAATCTTAATGACTGCTAAAGCAAAAGAAATAGGTATGGAGAATACAAATTTCTCTAATTCATCTGGTATTAATGACCCAGATAATTATTCAACTGTAAGAGATATTTTAATGATGTCTAACTACTTAATCAAAGAACATCCTGAATTTTATAAATGGTTTGCAAATAAAGAGTTCACATGGGATAGAACAGGAGGTGATCCAATTACTCAAGGCAATAGAAATCCTCTTCTTTATAAGAATATTGGTGCAGATGGAATTAAAACAGGTTATTTAGCAGTTGAAAAATATTCTCTTGCTTCATCTTTAGAAAGAAAGGGAAGAAGATTAATTGCTGTTGGTAGTGGTTTTGAAACTAAAAATTCTAGGTCACGTGAAAGCTCTAAACTTTTGACTTATGGATTAACCAATTTTGATTTAGTTGAAATTAATGATTCTAGTAAACCAATTGATAAAATTGATGTATGGCTTGGTAAACAAAATCAATTAGATGTTTACGTTAATGAAGATATTTATAAAACTATAAAAAAAGCTAAAAAAAAACTATTAAAAGTTGCTTTAAAGTATGAAGGACCTGTTGAAGCTCCAATAAAAAAAGATGATATAATTGGAAAATTTAGAGTTGTATATGATGATGAATTAGTTGGTGAATACAATCTATTAGCGGCTTCAAATATAGAAAAAGTTAATATTTTTACTAGATTAATTAAATCTTTGAATTATTTAATCTGGGGCGATGTCTAAAAAGCCTGTAATTGTTTTTGAAGGTATAGAGGGTAGTGGTAAAAGTCATCATATTTCAGTTATTTCAAAATATTTAAAAAGAAATAAAATTGCTTTTATTAAATTAAGGGAACCTGGTGGGAATATTAATTCAGAAAAAATTAGAAAACTTATTTTAGATAAAAAGTCAAATTTCAACAAAATTACAGATTTATTACTTTATTTAGCTGCTCGAAGTGAAAATATTCAATTAATAAGAAAATATTATAAAAAAAAGATAATTCTAATTGATAGGTTTACAGATTCCACAATAGCTTATCAACATTATGGTTTTGGTGTTGATCTTAAATTAATTAACTTTATCAATAACTATCTATTAAAAAAATTTAAAGTTGATTATACATTCTTAAATATTGTTAATTACAAAAATATGATTAAAAGACTCAAGTTAAGAAAATCTCTCAATAGATATGACAAATTTAATAGTAGATTTTATCAAAATGTTCAAAAGGGCTTTTTGAAATTAGCGAATAAAAATAAAAAAAAGTATAAGATTATAAACTCTAATCTTGATATTAAGATGAATGAAAATCTAATTATTCAATCAATTAAGAAATTAATATGAATATAATAGAGCCAATAAATCAACAAAAACTTTTTGGTTTGGATAACCATTTTTTAGAATTAGTAAGGTTATATAAAAATAACATTTATCCAAATAAACTTTTGTTAAGCGGACCTAAAGGCATTGGTAAATCTACTTTAGCGTATCATTTTATTAATTATGTATTGTCTAAAAATGAAGATCAAAAATACGATCTAAGTAATTTTGAAATAAATAGTAATAGCTCAACTTTTAAAACTATTCTTAATGGATCAAACTCTAATTTAATAATTATTGATATTAATATTGAAAAAAAATTTATTGATATCAATCAAATAAGAGATTTAATTAAGAATTTAAACAAATCATCTTTTAATAATAAACCAAGATTTGTTTTAATTGATAATATTGAATTTTTAAACACTAACTCTATTAATGCTTTATTAAAAGTACTTGAAGAACCAAATCACAATATTCATTTTATTTTAATAAATAATAATAAACGAGTTCTGCCCACATTATTATCTAGATGTATTAATTATAAGATATATCTCACAAATAAAGAATGTTTGCAGATTTCAAATCAACTTTTAAATGGTAAGTTAGAAAATTTAATTAATAGGGAACTTATTAATTATTATTTCACACCTGGTAATATTTATTATCTAGTAAAATTTGCTCAACAATATAATTATGATTTATCAAATCTTGATTTAAGAAGTTTTCTTAAAATTATAATTAAAGAAAATCATTATAAAAAAGATATATTTATGAAAAATATAATATTTAATTTAGTGGAATTTTATTTTAGAAAATTGAATTTATCTGTTTCTAAAAAGATTTTTGAAAAATATAGCTATTTCCTTAAAAAAATATCTGATACAAAAAATTTTAATTTAGATGAAGAGTCTTTGTTTATGGAATTTGAAGAACAAATTTTAGATGGATAAAAATTTTTATATAACAACACCAATATATTATCCTTCAGCAAAACCACATATGGGTCATGCATATTCAAGTATTATTGCTGACTTCTTTGCAAGATTCAAAAGAATAGATGGATTTAATGTAAGTTTTTTAACAGGTACTGATGAACATGGTCTTAAAATTCAAAGAGCTGCAGAAAATAAAGGTCTAGAGCCTTTAGCATTTTGTGATGAAATAAGTAAAACTTTTAAAGACCTTTCAAAAACTTTAAATTTAACTAATACAGATTTTATAAGAACTACTGAGGAACGTCACATAAAATCAGTTCAAAATTTATGGAATGAACTTGAAAAAAATGACGATATTTATCTTTCAAAATATTCTGGATGGTATTCCGTTTCAGATGAAGCTTTCTACACTGAAGAAGAAATTGAAGAAGTTGATGGAAAAAAAATTTCAATATCATCAAAATCACCAGTTGAATGGATGGATGAAGAGTCTTATTTTTTTAGACTTTCAAAGTGGGAAAAAAAATTATTAGATTATTATGAAAAAAATTCTGATTTTATATTACCTAAATCAAGAAGAAATGAGGTTATAAGTTTTGTTAAAGGTGGTCTTAAAGATCTATCAGTTAGTAGAAAAAGTTTTTCATGGGGAATACCAGTTCCCAATAATAAGGAACATGTTATTTATGTATGGTTAGATGCATTAACCAATTATATAAGCGCATTAAATTATCCTGACATAAAAAATAAAAAATACAAAACTTTCTGGCCTGCAACTGTTCATTTAATTGGTAAAGATATCCTGAGATTCCATGCTGTTTATTGGCCAGCTTTTTTACTTGCAGCTAAATTACCTTTGCCCAAAAAAGTTTATGGTCATGGTTGGATATTGTCTGGTGAAGAAAAAATGTCTAAATCAAAAGGAAACATTTTAGATCCAATTGAAATTATTGATCAATACGGTTTGGATCCACTAAGATATTATTTAATTAAAGAAGTCTCTTTTGGTAATGATGGTAATATTTCACAAGAAAAGTTAGAAGATTGTATTAACAGTGATTTAGCAAACAATTTTGGAAATCTTTGTCAAAGGGTTACAGCATTTGCTATCAAAAATTGTGAAGGCACAATCCCTAAAATGATTGAGTTTAATCAAGATGATTTAAAGATTTTAGATAAGTTTAAAACCAATTTAGATTTAATTAGAGATAAAATTGATAAACAAGATATTAATTTTTATATTGATTTTATCGTAAACTCATTATTTGATGCAAATAAATATTTTAATGATGAAGAGCCATGGAAAAAAAAAGATGATATTTCAAGACTTAATACAATCGTTTACACTTCATTAGAAATAATAAGAAAAATATGCTATATGCTTTATCCAATAATTCCTGAATCATCTTTAAAAGCATTAAAAATTTTTTCCATAGAAGAAAAAAAAATTGAATTATCTTCTATTGAAAACCACAATTATCTCAAAGGAGGTGATAAAATCAAAAAAATTGATATTCTTTTCAAAAAAATAGAAAAAAATCATGATTGATTCCCACTGTCACTTAGATCACGAACCGCTTTTCAATGATTTAGAAAATATTTTAAAAAGATCAAAAGAAGTTGGGATAGAAAAATTATTAACTATTTGTACAACTTTTGAAAGTTTTGTTAAGATTAAGCAATTAGTTAAAAAAGATGATATTATTTTTGGAACTTATGGCATTCACCCTCATGAAGCAAAAAATGATAAGGTTACAAAAAAATTAATTATAGATGAAATAAGTGCGAATGAAAAAATTATAGGAATTGGTGAAACTGGATTAGATTTTTACTATAATTTTAGTGATAAAAAAGATCAAATAAAAAGTTTTGAGGAACATATTAAAGCATCTATTGAGTTAAAAATTCCTTTAATTATTCATTCAAGAAATGCTGAAGATGAAATGTTAGAGATTTTTAATGAATATAAAAAACATGATTTAAAAATATTAATGCATTGTTTCACAGGTTCAAAAAAATTTGCAGAAAGTTTACTAGATTTAAATGCATATTTTTCTGCTAGTGGAATTATTACATTTAAAAATTCTACTGACTTACAAGAAACATTTAAATCTATTCCTTTAGAAAAAACTTTAATTGAAACTGATAGCCCATATTTAGCACCAGTTCCAAATAGAGGAAAAAAAAATGAACCATCTTTTGTTAGATTTACTGCTGAAAAACTTGCTCAAATTAAGGATATTCCAATTCCTGAATTGGTAAAAAGCACTACTTCTAATTTTAATAAACTTTTCAATTAACAATTAATGAAATTTATAATTTTAGGTTGTGGAAGTTCTATGGGAGTACCTAGGCCAGATGGATTTTTTGGAAATTGTAATCCAAATAATAAAAAAAATTATAGAACAAGATGCTCAGCTTTAATTAAAACAAAAAATGAAAATGTATTAATTGATACATCTCCAGATATTAGACAACAACTAATAAATAATAAAATTAAAAAAATAGATAAAGTTTTTTACTCTCATATGCATGCTGATCAAACACACGGCATTAATGATTTAAGAGTTTTTTACATTCTTAATAAAAAACCTATTCCAGTATATGCAGACAAACCAACTAAAAAGTATTTATCAAATAATTTTAAATATTGTTTTATTAATTATTCAAAAGAATATCCTGCTACTTTAAAATTAATGTCCGTAAATGATAATTTAACTTTAAAAGATGGACGTAAGAGAATTTCAATTAAACCTATAAAAGTTAAACACGGTCAAGTTGATAGTATTTGTTATATAATAGATAAAAAACTTGCATATATAAGTGACGTTAATCAAATATTTGAAAAAGATTTTAAACATCTAAAAAATCTTAATTATTTAGTTTTAGATTGCTTATGGATTAATCATCATCCATCACATCTAAATCTTGAAGAAAGTTTAGATTTAATTTTTAAACTAAATCCAAAAAAAGCAATTTTAACTAATCTTTCACCTGTTTTAGATTACGATTATTTAAAAAAGGTTTTACCCAAGAAAGTTATTCCAGCTTTCGATGGTTTGACTATAAATTTATAAAACTTCCTCTATCTTATTTACTAACTTTTTTGACAAAGGTTCTGTAAATGATGAAAAAGTATCTTCTACTTTACCAGATTTATTAATTAATATTTTATGAAAATTCCACTTGGGAACGGCTGATTTACCATGATTTTCTTTGGCCCATTTGAAAATTTCATGAGCATTTTTTCCTTTAACTTCTGTTATGGTTGTTAGTGGAAAATTTATATTAAAATTTACTTCACAAAATTCTTTTATATCTTCATTGTTATTTTTTTCTTGATTAAATGAATTAGATGGAACACCAAGAACAATCAAACCTTTTTCTTTATATATATCCCACAACTTCTGTAAGTCATCATATTGTTTTGTGAAACCACAATAACTAGCTGTATTTACAACTAAGATAACTTTATTTTCATAATCTTTAAAATTTATTATCTCACCAGTAATACTTTCTATACTGAAATCATAAATTTTTTTTTCATAGTTCGCAGTTGCTGAATTTTTAAAAAAAAACATAATTATAGACAATAAAAATATTACTTTTCTCATTTGTTGGGTTTATTTGGGGTAAGTAATATCAAAAAATAGCCAAATAAAGTGGATAATAAGGACCCAGTTAGTACCCCAATTTTTACTCCGTCCATATATTGCATGTTTTCAACAAAAGCTAAATTTCCAACAAACAAACTCATTGTGAAACCAATCCCAGTCAGAACTCCCACACCATAAAAATTGTACCAACTTGTGTCGTTTGGCATTTGAGCTACTTTTAATTTTATAGACACATAAGAAAATATAAAAACCCCCAATTGTTTACCTAAGAATAGCCCTAACACGATACCGAGAGGAACCTTGTCTAATAAAGAAGTAAAAGATAATCCTTCTAAAGATACCCCTGCATTTGCAAAGGCAAATAAAGGCATTATTCCAAAAGCAACATATGGACTAATTGCATGCTCTATTTTTATTAATAAAGAAAAATCTTTTTCTTTTTTTCTATGAGGAATTGTCATAGCCAACAAAACACCAGCTATAGTAGCATGGATGCCAGAGTTATGAGTAAAATCCCAAAGGAAAAGTCCAATAACCAGATAAGGTAGAAACTTTTTAATATTAAACTTGTTAATTAATAACAAAATAATAAAAGCTAACAACATTAAGGTTAAATACTTAATACTCAAATCTCCAGAGTAGAATAGGGCAATAATTACTATTGCTCCTAAATCATCTATTATAGCTAATGCAGTTAAAAATACTTTTAATGATAAAGGAACTCTTTTACCCAACAAAGATAAGACTCCTAATGAGAAAGCAATATCTGTAGCTGATGGAATTGCCCATCCATTTAAAGTTTCACTATCACCTAAATTAATAAAAACATAAAATAATGCCGGAACTAACATTCCTCCTACAGCAGCTATAATTGGTAGTAAAGCTTGTTTAATATTAGATAGTTCGCCTTGTAAAAATTCTCTTTTAATTTCTAAAGTAACAAAAAAAAAGAATATCGCCATCAATGCATCATTAATCCAATGTAAAACTGATAATTTTAATCCAAAATCATTAATTCCGATAAATAAGTATTTATCTAATGTCGCAAAATATAAGCTTGATAAGTCTGAATTGCTTATAATTAAGGCTATAATAGCAGCAAATAGTAATACTAGTCCACTTGCTGCCTCAAGTTTGAAAAACCATTTGAAAGGTTGTGAAATATATTGGATCATTTTTTATAAAAATAAATTTTTGAAAAATAAAAATATATCTTTTATAGTTTCAAATAAACTATACAACATAAATTCAAGACCTGGGAAAATGTTACCCAGCGGGGTTTTAAATGTCTCAAGAATTACAATGACCCCCATAAATGAGATTATGAATACAATTAAATATGAAAGGATTTTTCCTACTCCAAAACTTGATGATTTGTTGATTTTTTTAGTTTCATTTTTTGTTTGCTCTTTAACACTTGTGATTTCATCATTATCTTCGACTATTTCAGGTTTTTTATCAGTTTTAATATCCTGAAAATCTTCAGAACCTTTTTGTAAGCTTGGGTTAAAAAACCAGGTTTGATCACACGATCCACATTTTAGCATTCTGCCTTTTTCTGGGATAAGATTTGAATCAACTTCAAATTTTTTTTCGCAATGAAGACATGTAATTATCATATCACCATATATATCAGATTCTGATTAAAAATCCTTTATTTTACATATCTTTATACATTGAAAAAAAAAATAAGTACTGTATTAGTACATCTTCCGGAGTGTAGCGCAGCCTGGTAGCGCATCTGGTTTGGGACCAGAGGGTCGCAGGTTCGAATCCTGCCACTCCGACCATTTTATGATGAAAGCTAAAATTTATATTCCTAATAAAAGTGCTATGCAATCTGGTACAGGCAAAACAGACAAATGGATTTTAGAATATGAGACTAAAAATCCAACTTCAAATCCCTTGATGGGTTGGGAAAGTTCATCAGACACTCGTACAGAATTAAAATTAGAATTTTCATCAAAAGAATTAGCAATTAATTATGCAAAAAAAAAGAAAATTGATTTTGAATTAATTGAACCGAAAAAAAGAAAAGTTGTTAAAAAATCATACGCAGATAATTTTTTAAATTAATAAATGTTTAAATTTTTTACACAAAAACAGTGGTTTCTATGGAGTATTTTTGGATCAATATTCATATTGATTTCTACATGGTATCAAGTTCAACTTGATGTAAAAATTAACGAATGGTTTGGAGAATTTTATGATACTCTTCAAAAAGCATTGACAACACCTAATTCAGTCTCTGAAACTGAATTTATTGGATATTTATTTACATTTGCTAAAATTGCTGCTTTATGGATTATAATAGCTGTATTCACAGGTTTTTTTACTAGTCATTGGGTATTTAGATGGAGAACCTCAATGGCAAACTATTATCACGAACAATGGCTCAAAGCTCGTTTAACTGAGGGAGCATCTCAAAGGGTTCAAGAAGATACATTAAAGTTTGCAAGAATAATGGAAGGTCTTGGTACTGGACTATTGGACAGTATAATGACTCTAATAGCTTTTACACCTATACTTTGGGGACTTTCAAAACAAATTGATGTTTTGCCTTGGATTGGTGAAGTTGATCATGCTTTGGTTTGGGTTGCCATAATTTCTGCACTTGGTGGAACTTTACTGCTAGCAGCTGTTGGTATTAAACTACCTGGCATAGAATACGATATTCAAAAAGAAGAAGCAGGGTATAGAAAAGAATTAGTTCATGGTGAGGATGATCCTATTAGAGCTGCACCTCCAACTATTGGTCAATTGTATAATCGAGTACGAGGAATTCATTATAAATCATATTTTCATTACTTATATTTTAACACAGTTAAATGGAGTTATTTTCAAGGAATGGTGATTGTACCATATTTAGCTTTAGCTCCAACAATTGTTACTGGTGCAATTACACTTGGATTTGTTCAGCAAATCACAAGAGCATTTGGAAGAGTAGAGGGATCATTACAATATTTAGTTAAAAGTTGGTCAACCATTGTAGAACTGATATCTGTTTGGAAAAGATTAAGAGAATTTGAAGCCAAGTTAAATTTTGCAGATGAATTATCACCTAAAGTTCTATGACAATAGATAAAAAATATGTAGATCAAATTATCAACGTTACATCAAAAGCTGCAATAGCTTCTTCATTTCAGGTAGGAAAAAAAAATAAAATAGCTGCTGATCAAGCTGCAGTTGATTCAATGAGGCAGGAGTTAAACAAAATAAATATGACCGGTGAAATTGTTATTGGAGAAGGAAGTCTCGATGAAGCTCCAATGTTATATACTGGCGAAATACTTGGCAATAACAATGGTCCTAAATTTGATATTGCTGTTGATCCATTAGAAGGAACTAATTTTGCTGCAAATAATTTACCAGGGGCATTGTCAGTAATTACTATTGCTGAAAAAGATAATTTATTTAAGGCTCCTGAAACATACATGAATAAAATAGCTACAGCAAAAGTAGAGAAAGGGTTAGTTGATCTTGATTACTCTATTAAAAAGAACATAAATAATTTAGCTGATTACAAAAATACAGATCCATCAAATTTAAGTGCTTGTATGTTAGATCGTCCAAGACATAAAAAAATGATAGAAGAGCTTAAAAAACTAAAAGTAAAAATTACATTAATAAGAGATGGAGATGTTGCTGGAGCTTTATTAGTTACAAAGCCGTCATATGGTATAGATATTTTTTTAGGAATTGGCGGAGGTCCAGAAGGAGTATTGGCTGCAGCTGCTTTAGATGCTTACGATTGTCACTTTCAAGGCAAATTTATATTTGATAATGAAAATGATATTAAAATTGCAAAAACAATGGGTATTATTGATTTAAACAAAAAATATGATTTAAAAGAAATTGTTAAAGGGGATGCAATTTTTTGTGCAACAGCAATAACTGATACTCTCTCGATGAAAGGCGTACAAGTTAAAACCAAGAATTCCTTTACCACAGAAACATTAGTTACTCATAAAAGTTCAAAAACTAATTATCCAGGTATTGAAAAAAGAGATATAATATTTGATCATAACCAAAATTAAATGATAATTTCAGTTTCTGGAAAGAAATGGCAAGAAAAAAAAGTTAATTCGCAATTATTAGAAAAAATTCAACAAGATTATAATTTTTCAAAAATTTTATCTAAATTAATAATTTCAAGAAAATTTGATGAATACGAGATTCATTTAATTGAAAAAGACTTAAAATTATCTAATATTTTTTATAATAATCCTGATTTTATTGATTCAATAAAACTTTTAGAAAAAGCAATAAAAAATAAAGATAATATATGCATATTGGGTGATTATGATGTGGATGGCTCAATCTCTACGTCATTATTTGTAAATTTATTTAAAAACTTAAATCATCCATTTTTTTATTACATACCTGATAGAGTTACAGATGGTTATGGTGCTAGTAAAAAATTATTTGAAAAATTGATTTTAAAAAAACCAAAGTTAGTAATTATGGTTGATTGTGGATCAACAAGTGTTGATGCAATTGATTATCTAACTAAGAATAATATTAAATCTTTAATTATAGATCATCATGAAATTAATAAGCCATATCCGAAAGCAAATGTAATCATAAATCCAAAAAAAAATAATGGCTATATTGAATATGATTATCTTTGTGCAACCACACTTTCTTATTTTTTTTTAGAAATGTTTATAAAAAAAAATAGATACAAAGTAGATCTAAGAAAATATCTAATTTATGTTCTTTTAGCAACAGTTGCTGATGTTATGCCTTTAAGAAAATTTAATAGATTAATTGCAATAAAAGCACTGAAAGAATTTAAAATTAAAGATAATTATGTACTAAATGAAATATATAAATTAAGTAATAAAAAAAATAAGATTAATATTAATGACTTGGGTTATTTAATTGCACCAATTTTAAATGCTGGTGGAAGACTGGGAAAATCAAACCATGCTACACAATTATTAACAGCTGATGATAATCAAATTATTAATAAAAAGTTATCTGAACTTATTAATTTAAACGAAAAAAGAAAAAAAATAGAAGCAATGATTTTAGAGAACATTGATTTCAATAAAATTAAAAAAGAAAATAAAAATGTAATAATCTATTATGACCCAAATATAAATGAAGGTTTAATAGGCATTATAGCTGCACGATTAAAAGATTTTTTTAATAAACCATCTATAGTTATTACAAGATCAAATACTTTTCTTAAAGGATCTGCAAGATCTACAAATAACTTCAATATTGGAAAAATTATTAAAAATTTATTAGATAATAATATTATTTTAAGTGGAGGAGGTCATAATATGGCAGGTGGTTTTACTCTTAAAAAAGAAAGTCTAACAACTTTAAAAAACTACATGAATAAATATTTCTTAAAAAATAATGATATTAAAAATGATATTTTTGAATATGATACTGAAATTTCATCTATTGGTTTTAATAAAAATTTTTATAATGAAATAAAAAAAATTGAACCTTTTGGTAATGGAAATCCATCACCAGTTTTTCTTTTAAACAAGTTAAAAGTCATTAAAATTCTGAAATCCAATAAAAAAAACATTTCATGTATTCTAAAATCTAAAATTGGCTTTTCAATTAACTCAATATCTTTTAATTCTCTTAATACTAATATTGGAGAGAATTTATTAAACAATAAAAATTATTTTGCTGTTATAGGTCAAATTAATGAAAGTTTTTGGAATAACAAAAAATCTCTTCAACTTATAATTAAAGATCTGATATTGTGATTTATTATACACTTGATAAATAAAGACTTTTCAAATAAAAGACCTCAAAATGGTCCCTTCGTCTATCGGTTAGGACACGTGGTTTTCATCCTCGAAAGAGGGGTTCGATTCCCCTAGGGACCGCCATTAATATGTATCATTATGTTTATATCCTTAAAACTTTACCTGGATATAAAAGTAAGACTTATGTTGGTTATTCAATCAATGTTTTATCTAGATTAGAAAAACATAATAATTCAAAGGGTGCCAAGTCTACGCGTGGTTATAAATGGGAGGTTGTTTATAAAAAAAGATTTAAATCTAAAACAGAAGCTCTATCTTTTGAATATTTGCTTAAAAAGGATAGAAAAAAAAGATTATCCATATTAAAAGAGTTATTATAAATACTGATGAAAATTGCAACAATTCTTCCTTATAAAGAAAATTACACTATCTCAAAAGCACAAGCAGCAGCTATTTGGGTTAGTGATTTTTTTAAATTTTCAAAATATAAAAATCAAACATTTATATATGGAAACACAAATACGAATGATTATTTAACAAAAAACTACGTAAATATTAAAATTAATAATTTAGGTGCCAAATTTACAAGTACTACTAAAGAATATTGTAATAATTTTATAAAAAAAACCAAAAAAAAAAATTTTGACATAATAGAAATACATAATAGACCTGAAGTATTTAATTTATTAAAACCAAACTTTAATTCAAAATTTGTTTTATATTTTCATAACGATCCTCTAAGTATGTATGGATCAAAAAGTTCTAAAGAAAGACTAAAATTATTAATTAATCTTGATAAAATTGTTTTTATTAGTAAATGGGTACAAGATAGATTCTTTATTGATTTAGATAAAAAACTTTCAGATAAAACAGAGGTCATTTATCACAGTATTCACAAAATTAAAAAAAAAGAAAAAAAAGAAAACAGAATTACATTTGTAGGCAAATTAAATACTTCGAAAGGATATGATATTTATAAAGACGCAATCGTTAGAATTCTAAATGAATTTAATGATTGGAAAGCATTCTCAATAGGTGACGAAGATAGAAAAAGACCAATTATTAGCCATGTTAATCATCGTGAATTAGGTTTTTTAAAACATAAGAAAGTTTTAGATTTTTTAAGTAAATCAGAAATTGCAGTTGTTCCATCAAGATGGGAAGAACCTTTTGGCAGAACTGCCTTAGAGTCCTCTTCAAGAGCATGTGCAACTATAATATCAAATAGAGGTGGCTTACCCGAAACAACAGATCATTGTCTTATTTTAAAAAAATTAGACTCAGATGAGCTATACAAACAGATTAAATTATTAATTAAAGATGATAAACTTCGTAAAAAATTACAAATCGGTGGTTTTAATAATATTAAACACTTAATAAAAAATAATACCATACTAATTGATAAATTAAGAGAAAGCCTTGTACAAAATTTTAGTCTTAATTATTTACGAAATAAATTAAGAATTATTAATATATACAATACAGGACAAAAAAACTTTCATAGATTATATAATATTTCTCTTGGTAAAAAATTCACTAATGGATTTATTCGTAATGGTCATGATGTTTTGGAAATAAGCGATCGAGACTTTATTAGACAAAGTAGAAATTTATTTCAAATTAAGAATTCAGATAAATTTCAAGAATATTTAGTTAATACATTTAAAAACTATAATCCAGATTTAATTTTTTTTGGTCACACACAAAATATTAAAAAAGATACAATTAATGAACTCAAAAATTTGAATAAAGGAATTATCCTTTCTCAATGGAATGAGGACCCAATAATGAAAAGTTTAAGTTATTCTAAACAAAATCTTGCAAATATTTCACACTATTCAGATATTGTAGATCATAATTTTATAACAACGGATCCTAGTATTTTAAAAAAACAAATTAAAACAACCAATAATTTTCACTTTTTCTTTGTTCCAGTTGACAAAAATATTGAATGTTTTGATGTTTCGAAAAAACAACCAATTAAAGATTTATTTTATGCAATGAGTCATGGGGTGAATAGGGCTACTCTAAAGAAGGGTAAAAGTGATTCAAGAATTCATTTTCTTAATAGTTTAATTAAAAAATTAGAAAATATTGATTATGATTTTTATGGTTTTCAAAATAAAGAGCCTATTTGGGGCAATGATTTTTATCAAGCTTTAAATAATTCCAAAATGGGATTAAATCTTAGTAGGGGCTTACCTACAAAATACTATACCAGTAATAGAATTGCCTCACTAATGGGAAACGGCCTTTTAACATTTGTAGATAAAAAAACTCAATTAAATGATATGTTCAGTAAAAATGAGGTGGTAATGTATACCAGCATAAATGATTTAACTGAAAAAATTAATTTTTATAAAAGAAATGATCATTTAAGAAAAAAAATTGCCTCTGCAGGAAGAAAAAAATACTTTAAACTTTTTAATGAACTTAATATAGCCAAATATGTTTTAGATAAATCTCTTGGTAAAAATTCGAAATTATATTAATGAGAGTATCAATTATTGTACCTACATATAATAATTTGAAATACTTAAAATTCTTTATTTATTCATTAAAAAAAAACTCAAATTATAATCATCAAATAATATTACATATAAACGAAGGTTTGGATGGTACGCTTGAATTTGCAAAAAAAAATAATATTCAATTCTCGTGCAGCAGTGAAAATATAGGACTATGCAAGTCTCTAAATAAAGCCGCTAATTTAGTTAATACTAATTATATTCTTTATTCACATGATGATATGTTTTTTTGCAAAGATTGGGACTTATATTTAGAAAAAGAAGTTAAAAAATTTAATAATAATTTATTTTATCTTTCAGGTACAAATGTTTCTTATAAAGATGGTCTAATAAAATATAATTGTGGATCGACACCCGATGACTTTGATGAAATGAAATTTAATAATTTTTGTGAGACAGATAATAGTAGAGATTTACAAGGATCTCATTGGGCTCCTCATTTAGTTCACAAAGAAATGTGGGAAAGAGTAGGTGGCTTCAGTGAAGAATTTAATCCTGGTGATGGATCAGATCCAGATTTTTGTATGAAATTATGGAGTAATAAAGTTAGAATTTTTAAAACAATTTCTAAATTTAAAGTTTATCACTTTGGTTCTATCACTACTAGAAAAAGTAATGTTAAATTAAATAATGGAACTAAAACTTTTCTTTTAAAATTTGGTTTCAACCCTAGATTTTTCAGAAAATATTATTTAAAGGGAGAAAAAGTTGAAATTTATAATGGTCCACTTGAAGATCCAGTTTTTTCATTTAATATTTTATACGATTTAGTAATCAATAAATTCAAATATCTTTACCATTATATGGTAAGTAAAAAATGAATAAGAAGCTTATACCAAGAATCTCAAATGGTTTTGGAAATCAAATGTTCTTATATGCTACATCATATGTTTTGGCAAAAAAGAATAATTATGATTTGTTTTTAGATATTCATACTGGGATTAATCACGATATTAAAAAAAGTAAAAAAAATAAATTCAAAAATTATATACCTAAATATGAATTAGAGATCTTTAATTTAAGTTGTGATATTTTAAATAAAGATTTAACTTTTGACTCAACTCTTGGATATCTTAAACGTAAAATTTATATTTTCTTAGATAAATTTAAGAAAAACAAAAATTTTATTTTTGAAAAAAAAAATTTACAAAAACATCATTTTTTCAACCAAATAGACCAATCTTTTTTTCAAAATAAAAAAATATATATTGAAGGTCATTTTGAATCAGAAAAATATTTTCTAGAATACAGAAATGATATTTTAAATGAGTTTGATTTCAAAAATAAAATTACTTGTAATGAAAAATATTATAAAAATATTGTTAATTCTAATTCAATTTCCTTAGTGTTTAGAAGTAATCGTTTTACTGAAAAATACAGGGATGAAAAATCACTAGAAAAAATTAATAAAACAAAAAAATTTGAAGATGATCAATATGTTTATATTTTAAAAGCTATCGAGTATTTTAATAAAAGAATTTCAAATCCAAAATTTTTTTTATTTTCAGACGATTTTACAAAAATTGAAAATAAGCTTAAAAATTTTAATAATATTATTTTCGTAAAAAATTTCTTATCCAACAAAACATTAGAAGATTTTTTTCTAATGATTAAATGTAAAAATTACGCCGTAGGACCTACTACTTTCCATTGGTGGTCAGCTTGGCTTAATAATAATCCTGATAAAATTTGTATAAGACCTCATAATCTTAACCCTTCAAATAATATAGATTTTTGGCCTGAATCTTGGGATATTATCAAATGAAAAGATTTCTCTCAAAACTGTTAAATCCAAGATGTGTTTATATTAATTTATATAATTCAATTTCTGAAATACCTCGATATTTCAACACAACCAATTATCTAAATAAAAAACAAAACCTTATAGAGTTTAATAACTTCAAGAAAAATAAAAATTTTTTTTATAAAATAAGAGAATCATTTTTATCAATTTTCATAAGTTCATATGAGAAAGATATTATTTCGATTTTAGATATTGGGGGAGGTTTTAATAATGTTTATGAATTTATCACTAATTCCTCTTCTAAAAAAATTGATGTTACTGTCTTAGAAACCAAAATGATTGTTGATTTAATGAAGCCAGAAACAAAAGATATTCAAAATTTAAATTATATTGAAGATATTAATAATACACAGAAGAATTTTGATATTATTTATTTCGGAACCTCATTTCAATATTTTATTTCTCTAGAACAATTTTTATCAAAGATTTTTAAACTTAAAGCCAAATATATAGTCATAGCAGATACTATTTTTTTAGAAAAAAGGAATTCTCTAGTTACTTTACAAATAAATACTTTTCCATCAATAATACCTCAAAAATTTAACAATATAAATGAGGTAATCAATCTTTTTAAAAATAATAATTATAATTTAATTTACAAATCAAAAAGGAAACCTGGAAAACATAATATACTAAAAAAAAACGAATACTTTTATAGAGATTTAATTTTCGAAAGTTTTGATTAGATTAAATTTTTATTTTATTTAAAGCATTATTTTTAAATATATTGGCTTCTTTTATATATCTTCTAACCATTTGTGTAGTTTTATGACCTGTCATTGCCATTATACTTCTTTCATCTGCGCCTGACTCGGCTGCAACTGTTGCAAAACCTGATCTTAAACTATGACCTGCAAAGTTTTTATTTTCAATGCCTGCTAAATTTAGATATTCTTTCATTAGCAAAACTACAGATTGGTCTGTTAATCTATTATCGGTTAAATATGAGCCTTTAGAAAATCTTCTAAAAATAGGTCCAGATTTTATTTTAGCAATTTCTAACCATTTTTTAAGATTAGCTACTGGACAATAAGTTTCATTATTAAAGTAGGGTAGGCCCTTAGTCATTCCCTCACCAAATTGGTCGGTTTTAGATCTTTTAATTGTTATTTTAAGCCCCTCAGAAACAAATTCTAAATCTTCATGGTCAATTGAAATGAGCTCAGTTCGTCTAAAACCACCCCCAAAGCCAATTAAGATTATTGACTTATCTCTTAATTTCTTAATCTCCTCAGTTTTTTGTTCATTAATTACATTAATTATTAATTTTAAATGATTGATTAATATAGGTTTTTTTCCTTTTTGAATGCTCCCTTTAACTCTTCTTATACCCATTAAATTTTCAACAATGATTGGATGTTTTGTATCTAAATAATGCCCTTTAAGCTTATGAACCATACTTATTGATACCAATCTTCTTCTTAAAGTGCTGATTTTTGAATTCTTAGAGAGGTGTGTTAAATATAAAGAAACTATTTTAGGTTCTGATGGTAAAGAATTTAAACCATGCTTAACACAAAAAGCACCAAAATCTTTAAAGTCTGATTTATATGCTCTTAATGTATTGTTAGCTTTAGAGCTTTTAAGATTATTTAAAGTTGCTTCATGAAGCGATTTTAAATCTGTTGTTAGTTCATTCATATAATTACTATTGATAACAATTAATTATCAATAGTAATATATCAAGTGATTTCTAATGTCAATAGTTTAAAATAAATTTATGGGAACAATTGATGGTATTATAGAACCTATATATTTTTTGATAACATCAATTGCTTTTATAATTTTAAGCTTAATTCAATATAAAAAAGTTGGAAAAAGCATTGAAACTATTTACCTATCAATTTTAGCAATAGTATTTTTAATCAGCTATCTAATATTACTCTAAAAACAGACTAAGTTATCACCATTATTCACAGATAATTATTTAAAATAAAAGAATCAATTAGAAAGTGATACATCTATTTTACTTAACATGTTAATTTTAAAATAACTTAAGAGGCAACTCTTAACTGGCCATCCAGGGAAAAGTCGAGAGACCCAAGCCTGGAGGGCAGAAAACCCTGCAAAGCAGCGCTAAACATGCGGGGTGGTCGGTTCGGCGGTAGCGCATAAAACGACGAGCCAAAACTACTGTTCTTTGCACCATAAAAAGTGCAAGGAAACAGGGGTTTTTTTCAAAAATGACCCTCAAAGGAACAAAATTTCAATTAAAAGTCTGGAAATATCTTAGAAGTATTAAAAAAGGTACTGTAAAAACCTATAAAGAAGTGGCTATTGCTATAAAAAGCCCTAAATCAGCTCGTGCAGTAGCTAATGCATGTGCAAAAAACCCATATGCTCCAAAAATACCCTGTCATAGAGTTATTAGGTCTGATGGAACTCTTGGGGGCTACTCTGGAAGAGGTGGAATTAAACAAAAGCTTAAATTATTAAGATATGAAAAGGTAGCAATTTAGGCATTTTTAAAGCTTTTTTAAGTTAAAAAAACCAATAAATTCAACGTTTTTTTACCATTTTATCTGTTTTCTTCATAAATAGTATAATTCACCTTTCAGTTGTAGCATATATAGGCTTATATCTAAAATAGACCCCTCTATGGCCGTTTAAATGGTATATTCAATTAGTGCATCGCTCTACTATTCAAGACTAACAACACTTTTTGAATACCCTATTTTTTGAATAATTTCATTATTACTAATTGAGAAAACCCTTTAATTTAAATGATTATTTCATCTTTTTCATAATTAGACGACAATTTTAATATTTTGTAGCAATTTAAGATGATTGAGTTTTGTAAAATCATAAAATAATATAATTTTATCGTTTTTATTTTATTTAATAAATCTAATAATTACAATAATTTAACTAAATTAATTAATGTAATACTTTATATATTAGTAAACAAATATTTACTATTAGTCGAGCTTTTTAACAATCTTTTCTCTTCTAGAAATGTAAATGCCACTTAAGACGATTATGAATAAACCTAAGAAAGTCCAATTATCAGGAAAATCACTAAAGAAATAAAAACCTATAATGATATTTGTAATGATCTCAAAATAACTAAATGGTGCTAATTTAGAAGCATCTGCGTATTTAAGAGATAATATTAAGAATAAATGCCCCACACAAGCAAATACACCTATAGCAGCCATCATTGACCATTGATTAAATGTTGGTTTAACCCAAATAAATGGCATTAAAGTAGAGATGATTATGGCCCCTACTGCACCAGTTAATAACAAAGTTAAAAGAGGGTTATCTGAAGTACTCAATTTTCGAGTAATAATTAAATAAAACCCATACATTACACCTGTTCCAAGAGCTGCTATACTTGCTAAATTAATCTCTACAAAACCAGGCCTTATAACTACTAAAGAACCTATAAATCCTATAATTACAGCAGACCACCTTCTAAAACCTACCTTCTCACCTAAAAAAATTGGAGAAAAAGCAGTAACGATTAAAGGTGCAATAAAAGCTAAAGTTAATGCTTTTGCTAAAGAGATTACTGAAATAGCATAAAAAAAACAAATGTTGGCTGTTAAAAGAATTAAACCTCTTATAAATTGTAACTTTGGTTTATCTGTCCAAACAAGATTTTTTCGAAAAAAGAAAAACATAATTGGAAAAGTGAAAGCTACGGTAAAAAAGTATCTAGCCCATGTTATTTGTAATACTGGTAAATCTGCACTTAAATATTTTGCAAATCCATCCATAATTGGAAGCATTACCCAAGCTAATAGATTATAAGTTATAGCCTTCATTAAGCTAAGATATAGATTAATTAAAGTATTTTAAAGCAAAGAATACAACGATTGGGATGGTTATAAATGACATTAAGGTTGAAACCACAATAGTGCTAGCAACACTGTCAACAATTTTTTTAGGTGAATACATACTACCAACTAAATAATTCAAAATAGCACTAGGCATTGCACTTTGTATAAGTAAAACACCTGCAGCTAATCCAGATAAATCAAAATTATAAATCACAGCAAATGCTATTAATGGTCCTATTATAACTCTACATAAAGATAAAATAATTGAGTTTTTTAATGAAAATTTAAATCTTGTAAGAGCAATACCTAATGACATTAATACTAAAAAAATTGTTGCATATGTTAATAGAAACGTTGTGTTCTCAAGAAATAAAGGTGTATCAATTTCAAAATATAAAAAGAAAACAGATATAATAATTGCATATACAGGCGGACTTTTAATCAAGACATCAAAAGAAAAGCTTTTTTTTGCTAAAAAAACTCCTAATGTAAAGTGGAATAAAATTATGACTGATGCTATTGCAGAAGCAACACCAAGTCCCTGTGTTCCATAAGCAAAAAGACAAATTGGAACACCCATGTTTCCTGTATTTGGAAGAATTAATGGCGGAAGTTCCATACTTAAATCCTTTTTAAGAAAAAAAAGAAGCAAAAGCCCAATAATTGCAAAACCAGCAATCATTATTAAAGCATAAACGAAATAGTGGATAAAAATACTCAAAGTAATTCCAGTTGTTGTTACTGTATAAAAAATCATCGCTGGTGTACCGATATTACCAGCAAAATTTGTTATAAAATTAGTATCAAATTTAGGATTTTTCTTTCCAAGATAATAACCAACACCAATAACAAAAAAAACAGGAAATATAACTTCAAAAATTTTTATATAAATTTCCATTAATTATATAATCTGATTAACGTAGGAAATTTTAGAATATTTTTATTATTTCTAAATATTGATAAACAATTTCTTGCATTTTTTTCCGATGTTTTATGAGTAATTATAACAATAGTAGCTGAATTTCTTTTTTTAACTGGTGTTTGTATTATTCTTTTTACAGATATTTTATATTTGGCTAATCGATTAGTTATTGAAGATAGAACACCCTGTTTATCTTTCACTTCAAACCTTAAATATAAAGAGTTTGAATAATCATTATTATTAAATACTTTTACAACTTTTCTTTTATTTGAAGCAATACCAAAAGGGAATTTAATATTTCCTCTTAAAATTGATAACAAATCAGATAATAAAGAGGATGATGTGGGCCCAGGTCCTGCGCCCTCCCCTTGAAGAATACTTTCTCCTACAGGCTTACCCTCTGTAATAACAGCATTCATAACACCATTTACATTACCTATATATGTGTCTTTATTTACTAAACATGGATGAACAGTTTCGAATAAACGATTATTTATCATTTCACATATACCAAGTAATTTAATTTTAAGATTTAATTGATTTGCAATTTTAATGTCTTTTAAATCGATATTTTCTATACCTTCCATAATACATTTGTGTTTTGAAATTTGATTATTAAAAGCAAGAGCTGATAAAATTCTTACTTTTGCAAATGCGTCAAATCCATTTAAATCTAATTTAGGATTTCCAGGTTCAGCATAACCGAGATCTTGAGCTTTTTTTAAAACTCTATCAAAATTTTCATTTGAATTTTCCATCTCAGTCAAAATATAATTTGTTGTGCCATTCAAAATTCCATAAACTTTCTTTATTTTGTTTGTAGCCAAACCCTCTTTAATTGTTTTAAGTATTGGAATCCCGCCGGCAACAGATGCTTCAAATTCTAAATTAACATTGTTATCCTCTGCCAATTTTGACAAGTAATCACCATGTTTTGATATAAGTGCTTTATTAGGTGTTATTACATGTATTTGATTTCTAAGTGCAGTTTCAACAACTTTTTTAGAAATTCCATCTGATTGTCCAATTGCTTCAAATAGAATATCAGGTTTAATGTTCTTAATGATTTTTATTGGGTCTGTATAAAAAATTTTTTTATCTATCTTATATTTTCTTTTTTTGTTTTTATTTTTGGCTGATAAAGCAACTATTTGAATTTTTTTACCAGATTTAATTTCTATATTTTTCTTTTTTAAATTAAGTTCTCGATACAAATAATTCCCAACTTGACCTAATCCGATAATTGCAATTTTGATTATTTTAGTCATTTAATCATCTATATTTGGGTATGGACTATTATTTGCATATTCTTCTAATTTTAATTTAAATTCCTCTAAAGTTAAATCATCTGAAAAATTTATGTCTGAAACTGCATTAATATTTGTATTTTGGTTATACACACAGCCAGATAATAGGAGAAATATCAAAATAAATTTTTTCATCTCAAACCCTCTTTAATATTAAAGTTATATAAAATATTCATATTTTGTATTGCCTGACCAGCTCCACCTTTAATTAAATTATCAATTGCAGACACTATTATAGCTTTATCTTTATATTTAGATTTACATATTGAAATTAAACAATTATTAGTATTTATTACATCATTAGTGCTTATAAGGGTATTTTGTTTTTTTATCTTAATAAATTTAGATTTTTTATAAAACTTAATTAATTGATTATGTAGTTTATTAATAGTTTTTCCTTTTTTGAGATCTACATAGATTGTACTTAGAATACCTCTAAACATTGGAGATAAATGAGGTGTAAAAGAAAAAGTAAATTTTTGCTTACTATATTTTTTTATCATTTGATCAATCTCAGAATTATGTCGATGAAAACCAATGCCATAAGCACTTAATGACTCATATAAATTTTTATCTTCATATTTTTTATGCACACCTCTGCCAGCACCTGAATAACCTGATTTTGAATCAATAATCATATTATCTTGTTTTATTAATCTTTTCTTAATTAATGGTATTAATGGAAGTAATATTGACGTTGGGTAACATCCAGGACAA
>CABXXB010000002.1 GCA_902516065.1 uncultured Pelagibacteraceae bacterium
TCTTGGGACTACAGCTTTAACTAATGCAAAAAGAATGAATAAAAAAAGTATTTTAAAAGCTAACCAAAGTGCACCAGGTATTAAGTTAAATGGATATAATTCAATTGGAGATAGCCAGCCTCCCAAAAATAAAATTGATCCTAAAGCACACATTAAAAGTATATTTGCATATTCCCCTAACCAAAACATTGCATACATCATTCCTGAATATTCTGTTTGATACCCTGCGACTAATTCTGCTTCAGCTTCTGGAAGGTCAAAAGGTGGTCTATTTGTTTCTGCCAATGCTGAAATAAAGAATATTACAAACATTGGAAACAAAGGTATTACAAACCATAAGTTCTGTTGTGCCATTACAATGTCACTTAAATTTAATGACCCAACACATAAAAGAACATTGATAATTATAATTCCAATAGAAACTTCATAAGAAACCATCTGTGCGGCAGATCTAATCGCACCTAAAAAAGGATATTTTGAATTTGAAGCCCAACCACCCATTATTATGCCATACACACCTAACGATGAAACAGCAAACAAATATAAAATTCCAACATTAATGTCTGCAATAACTTGGTTTTGGCTAAATGGTATTACTGCCCACGCAACTAAAGCTAGAGTCATTGTTACAATAGGAGCTAAAATAAAAATTACTTTATTGGAACTTGAAGGAATAATAATTTCCTTAAATATATATTTTAATGCGTCAGCTAAAGATTGCAGTAAACCAAAAGGGCCAACTACATTTGGTCCTTGTCTTTTTTGTACAAATGCCCAAACTCTTCTATCTAACCATACAATCATGGCAACCGATACAAGTACAGGAACTAGTAAAAACAAAATTTTGTAAACTTCTCCAAAAATTATAGAAACATATTCCATTATTATCCGTCTGTTCCTGTTCTTTTAATCTTTAATTTTGAATTATGGCAATCCAACATTGTTTTTGAGGATCTAGCAATAACATTGGAAAAATAATAATCTTTATAATCAATTTTCAAATCTTCATTTTTAAAATTTTGATTATTTTGAGCTTTGAAACTTGAAGAATTTGAATTTTCTTTTTGTAAATTAAGATAATTTAACATACTGCTATCTAATTCATCTTTATCATTAAATAATTTTCTATTATTCATAAATTCAGCTAAATCATTAATTATTTGCCAATCCTCCTTGGCTTCACCAGGTGGGTAAGACGCTTTGTATGCTTTTTGTAATTTACCTTCTAAGTTAGTAAAGAATCCATTTTGTTCAGTATAAGTGGCACCGGGTAAAATTATATCAGCTATTTCAGCACCTTTATCCCCATGACTTCCTTGATAAATTACAAATTCATTCTCTTTTGAAAAATTTATATTATCTTGGCCTAAAAGATAAACAATATCAAACATATGATTATTCAATTTTTCAAATATGTTTTCTTTTTCGTTAATAATATTTAAATCCAAGCATCCAACAGTAGATGCATCATTACTAATTTTATTTAAAGAATTCCATTCATCAGAAATTTTATTATTTTCATTTAAAAATTTTTTTATAAGATGAAAAATAATATTTGCATATTGATTTTTAAAAAAGGATTCACCCAAAATAATTAAAGGTTTTTTTGAATTCAAAATTTCTTTTGAGATATCATTTTGACCCTCAAAAATTTCAACTAAAGTTTTTGTTTGACCATTCAAATTCTTATAAGGATAGGTTAAGTCACCTACATCGTTTAAAGAAATTATTTTAGTATTATTATTAACAAAAGATTTTCTTATTCTAGCGTTTAAAATAGTGGCTTCAAACCTAGGGTTTGACCCAATTAAAAATATATAATCAGATTCTTCAATTCCATTAATTGTTGAATTAAATATATAATTTTCTCTTTCACTTCTATCAACATAATAGTTTGACGATCTACTTTCATAATAATTAGAATTTAAAGTTCGATCAAAAAACTCTTTGAAAATATAGCTTGTTTCCATATTACATAGATCTCCAACAAATCCTGCAATTTTATCTTTTGAAGAATTTTGAATTTTTGATTTAATAATTTTAAAAACTTCATTCCAAGTGGCTTTCTCAAATTTTTTATTATATCTTATATAAGGTGTATCGAGTCTTTGATTTGAAAGACCATCACAAGCATATCTGGTTTTATCTGATATCCATTCTTCATTAATATCTTCATTTATTATTGGTAAAACTCTTTTTACTTCCCAGCCATAAGTATCAACTCTAATGTTTGAACCAACAGCATCCATAACATCGATACTTTCAGTTTTTTTCAGTTCCCATGGTCTAGCCTCAAAAACATAGGGCTTCGATGTGAGTGCCCCAACAGGACAAAGGTCAATAACGTTTCCTGATAGTTCTGATTGTACAGATTGTTCTAAGTAGGTAGTTATTTGCATATCTTCACCTCTGCCAATTGCTCCTATTTCTGGAACTCCAGCAATTTCTGTTGCAAATCTTACACATCTAGTACAATGAATGCATCTTGTCATTTGAGTTTTAATTAAGGGTCCCATATTTTTTTCTGGAACAGACCTTTTATTTTCTTTAAATCGTGATTTATCAACTCCATAGAACATTGACTGGTCTTGGAGATCACACTCTCCACCTTGGTCACAAACTGGACAATCCAAAGGATGATTTGCAAGTAAAAATTCCATTACACCTTTTCTAGCTTTTTCTACGAATGCGGTATTAGTTTTAATGTTCATTCCTTCTGCTGCAGGCATTGCACAAGAAGCTACAGGTTTAGGAGATTTTTCCATTTCAACTAGGCACATTCTGCAATTGCCAGCTATTGAAAGTTTTTCATGATAACAAAATCTCGGAATTTCAACTCCAGCTTTTTCACAAGCCTGTAGAACTGTTAAACCTTCCTCTACCTCAACATCAATATCATTTACTTTTAATTTAAGCATTTTTATCCAGTAAGTGTTGATCAACTAAGTAAGGAATGTCTTTTTGTTCTTTAATAATTGGATCAAATTTATTTCTTTTTTTTATTTCTTTTGAAAAATGCCTTAACAAACCTTGAACTGGCCATGAAGAACCTTCTCCAAAAGCACATATAGTATGACCCGCTATTTGATTTGTAACATCTCCCAACATATCAATCTCATCTCTAGATGCCTCACCTTTCGCCATTCGTTCCAACATTCTCCACATCCATCCTGAACCTTCTCGACATGGTGTGCATTGACCACAACTTTCATGTTTATAAAATCTAGCAATTCTTGCCATACATTTAATAATATCTTGATCTTTGTTGATTACGACTATACCAGCTGTTCCAAGTCCACTTTTTTCAGCCATTAATGAGTCAAAATCCATAGTCAATGTTTCGCATTTTTCTTTAGGAATTAATGGCATTGAAGAACCACCAGGAATTACTGCTTGTAAATTATCCCACCCACCAATTACACCTCCGGCATGAACTTCAATTAATTCTTTTAAAGGAATATTCATTTCTTCTTCAACATTGCAGGGGTTATTAACATTACCGGATATACAAAAAATTTTAGTACCTGTATTTTTTTCTCTACCTAATGACGCAAACCATTTTCCACCTCTTCTAAGAATTGTTGGAACAACAGCTATGGTTTCAACATTATTAATTATGGTTGGGCACCCATAAAGTCCTATCAATGCAGGAAAAGGCGGTTTTAATCTTGGTTGACCTTTTTTTCCCTCTATACTTTCGAGTAATGCTGTCTCTTCGCCACAAATATAAGCTCCAGCACCATAATGAATATAAATATCTAAATCCCATCCTGTTCCAGCTGCATTTTTACCGATTAAATTTTTTTCATAGGCTTCATCGATTGCAGCTTGAAGTTTTTGTCCATCAACAAAATACTCTCCTCTTATATAAATATAACAAACGTGGGCTTGAACTGCATAAGAGGCTATCAAACATCCCTCAATTAATTTATGAGGTTCAAATCTTATAATATCTCTATCTTTACAAGTGCCTGGTTCAGACTCATCACCATTAATTACCAAATAGTGAGGCCTTGAAACAACTTCCTTAGGTGCAAATGACCACTTTAATCCTGTAGGGAAACCAGCACCGCCTCTGCCTCTGAGTTGAGAATCTTTAATTTCGTTAATTATCCAATCTCTTCCTTTGCTCGTAAGATCCTTAGTATTAATCCAATCACCTCTTTTTTGAGAGGAAGCTACATCAGAACCTAAATCATTATATAAGTTTTGAAATATTCTATCTTGATCTTTAAGCATTTTTCAAATCCATAAGTGTTTTTCTATTGTTTTCAGGCTCATTATTTATTCTTCCTCTATAAGAACCTGGTTTAGGTGTTTCACCATTTAAAATTTTATCTAAAATTTTTAAAGTTTTTTCTTTGTCAAGATCTTCATAATAATCATCGTTTATTTGCATCATTGGTGCATTTACACAAGCACCTAAGCATTCAACTTCCATCCAAGAACAACTTTTGTCTTTTGAAAGTTCAGACTCACTTTCTGAGATTTTTTCCTTACATGCTTCAACTAATTTATATGCCCCTCTAATCATGCATGGTGTAGTAGTACAAACTTGAACAAAGTACTTGCCGACAGGTGCTAGATTATACATCGTATAAAACGTGGCCACTTCGTATACTTTGATATACGGCATGTCTAAAAATTTTCCTATATATTTCATTGCTGCTAGAGGTATCCAGTTATTATTTTGTTTTTGAGCAATATAAAGTAATGCCATAACAGCACTTTGTTGTTTGCCTTTAGGATACTTTGAAATAATTTGATTGGCTGCTTCTAATGAAGAAGAATTAAACTCAAAATTTTCAGGTTGATTTTTTGCAGGTCTTCTTAAACTCATCTGTCAACCTCTCCAAATACAATATCTAATGAACCTAATACAGCAGGAACATCTGCTAACATGTGTCCTTTAATTAAATAATCCATTGACTGTAAATGTGAAAATCCCGGTGCTCTTATTTTGCATTTATAAGGTTTGCTCGAACCATCTGAAATTAAATATACCCCAAACTCTCCTTTCGGAGCTTCAACGGCAGTATAAATTTCATCTTTTGGTACTCTGTATCCTTCTGTAAATAATTTAAAATGATGAATTAATGCTTCCATAGATTGTTTTAATTCTTTTTTGGGAGGAGGAGTAATTTTTCCATCTTGTGATTTAATAGGTCCTTTTTCTATCTTTGATAAACATTGTTTAATTATAGAAACACTTTCTTTCATTTCTTCAATTCTGCATAAATAACGATCATAGCAATCTCCGTTTTTACCAACAGGTATCTTGAAGTCTAATTGGTCATAGCAATCATATGGTTGGGATTTTCTTAAATCCCAGGGAACACCCGAGCCTCTAATCATTACACCTGTAAATGAGTAATCTAAAGCATCTTGTTTTGTTACAATACCAATATCAACATTTCTTTGTTTAAATATTCTATTATCGGTTAACAAATTTTCTAAATCATTGATAATTTTTGGAAAAGTTTCACAAAATTTTGCAATATCTTCTTCAAGTCCTGCTGGTAAATCTTGATGAACGCCCCCAGCTCTAAAATAATTTGCATGTAATCTTGATCCTGAAGCCCTTTCGTAAAAAGTCATTAAAGTCTCTCGCTCTTCAAAACCCCATAAAGACGGTGTTAGCGCACCAACATCTAGTGCTTGAGTTGTAACATTTAATATGTGACTTAAAATTCTACCAATTTCACAAAATATAACTCGAATATATTGGGCTCTAGAAGGAACTTCGATTTTTAAGATTTTTTCTATTGCTAAAGCGAAAGCGTGTTCTTGATTCATTGGTGCTACATAATCTAATCTATCAAAATAGGGTACGGCCTGCATGTAAGTTTTGTTTTCAATTAATTTTTCGGTTCCTCTATGAAGTAAACCAATATGTGGGTCTGCTTTCTCCACAACCTCACCATCTAATTCTAATATTAATCTCAAAACACCATGCGCTGCTGGATGTTGAGGACCAAAATTTAAATTAAGATTTTTAATTTTTTTTGTCATTAGTATCTGTTTGTTCTTTAATATAATTAGTTCCTTCCCATGGACTTTCATAATCAAAATTTCTATAATTTTGTTCTAATTTTACAGGTTCGTTCACTACTTTTTTTTTGTCCTCGCTATATCTCACCTCAGTATGACCTGTTAAAGGAAAATCTTTTCTCAAAGGATGGCCCTCAAATCCGTAATCTGTCAGAATCCTTCTTAGATCAGGATGGTCTTTAAAATTTATCCCATACATATCAAAAACCTCTCTCTCCATCCAATTAGCGGCAGGAAAAATTGATGTTAATGAATTTATAATCTCATTTTCATTTACTTTATAGGTTACGATTATCCTTTGGTTAAATTCATGACTTAAAAATAAATAAACCAATTTAAATCTTTGACTTTGTTCTGGATAATCTACTGCTGTAATATCAATTAATTGTCTAAACTTTGTATCTTTATTGGTTTTTAGAAAAAGAGTAACATCAATTATATCTTCTTTATCTATTTCTAAATATAATTGGTCATGATTTATTTCTGACTTATTTATTTTTGTTGTTAGCTCAGAATTAATTTTTTTTTCTAGTTCGACTAAAGTTTTCATATTTATCGATTTAAAGAACCTTTATTTCTAATTTTTTTTTGTAATTGGAGAATGCCATACAACAAAGCCTCAGCAGATGGTGGGCAACCTGGAACATATACATCTACAGGAACTATCCGATCGCAACCTCTAACCACAGAATAAGAGTAATGATAATAACCTCCACCATTGGCACAACTACCCATTGATATAACATATCTTGGTTCTGGCATTTGGTCATAGACTTTTCTTAATGCTGGAGCCATTTTATTCGTTAAAGTTCCAGCTACAATCATAACATCTGATTGTCTTGGTGAGCCACGTGGAGCTGCTCCAAATCTTTCTACATCATATCTTGGCATTGCTGTTTGCATCATTTCTACAGCACAACATGCTAAGCCAAATGTCATCCAGTGTAGAGAGCCAGATCTAGACCAATTAATTAAATTATCTAGTGATGTTGTTATAAAACCATTCTTACTAAAATCATCAGCTAGTTTTTTAAACTCTTCAGGAACTTGATCTAATTTATTATTCATAAAGTTAAATTTTATTCCCAGTCTAAAGCACCTTTTTTCCATTCATATATAAACCCAACTGTAAGTATGAATAAAAAAATCATCATTGATGTAAAACCGAGTAAACCAATATTTCCCAAAGAGATAGCCCATGGAAAAAGAAAAGCTATTTCTAAATCAAAAATAATAAAAAGAATTGCAACTAAATAAAACCTTACATCAAATTCCATTCTTGAGTCCTGAAATGGTTCAAATCCACATTCATATGCTGATAATTTTTCTGGATCAGGGTTTTTTGGAGAAAGAATAAAATTAATTATTATAAAAGCTACACTTAGTCCTAAAGCGATTATCAAAAAAAGTATAATTGGCAAATATTCTTTTAAAAATTCAGGAAACATGTGAGTCTATATAGTCATTTTTATATCATGTTGTAGTGGAGAAAAGTCACATTTTTAGTGTTTACTGATAACAATTATCAACAATTTGCGAGAAAAGTGGCGGGAGTGAAGGGACTCGAACCCTCGACCTATCGCGTGACAGGCGATCGCTCTAACCAACTGAGCTACACCCCCACTTTTTGTTTATTTTGGTGGGCAGTAAAGGACTCGAACCTTTGACCCCCTCGGTGTAAACGAGATGCTCTACCAACTGAGCTAACCGCCCCAAAATATCGGTACTATTACATCAAGGTAAGTGTAATGTAAATTAATTATTATTGAATACTAGCTTGAGATTTATCGTCTTTTTTACTTAAATCTACTTCAACCCATTCTGTCTTTTTAAGTTCTTTAGTTAATGCTATTTTTAAAACTTCATCAGCATATTCAACTGGTGTAATTTTAACTTCATCAATTATTTTTTTAGGCATATCAACTAAATCTTTCTCATTTTCTTTTGGAATTAAAACTTCCTTAATACCAGCTCTATGAGCTGCTAATAATTTTTCTTTTAAGCCACCTATTGGTAAAACCTGACCAGTAATAGTAACTTCACCCGTCATAGCTAAATCTCTTCTTACTGGAATATTTGTAATTGAAGAAACGATAGAAGTGACCATACCAATACCTGCAGATGGTCCATCTTTTGGTGTTGCTCCTTCTGGAACATGAATATGAAAATCTTTTTTTTCGAATAGTGGTGGAATGATTCCATATTCTAAACATTTTGATCTTACAAATGATTTTGCAGCCTTAACGGACTCTTGCATCACATCCCCTAATTTTCCAGTGATTTGCATTCTTCCTTTACCTGGCATTGTGACAGTTTCTATTTTTAAAATTTCTCCACCATATTCTGTCCAAGCCAAACCTGTAACAATACCTACTCTGTTTTCACTTTCTAGCTCTCCAAATTTAAACTTTGGAACACCTAAAAAATCAGACAAGTTTTTAGTATCAATATTGACCTCTTTTTCTTCTCCAGCTACAACCTTTTTAACTACTTTTCTTGCGACCTTTGAAATTTCTCTTTCAAGATTTCTTACACCAGATTCTTTTGTGTAACTTCTGATAATCTCTTTAATAATATCATCACTTAATTTCATTTCATTTTCTTTAACACCATTATCTTTAATTTGTTTAGGAAGTAGAAACTTATTAGCAATGTTAATTTTTTCATCTTCAGTGTAACCCGCTAATCTAATCACTTCCATTCTATCCAATAACGGAGGTAAAATATTTAGTGTATTTGCTGTAGTAACAAACATTACATCAGATAAATCATAATCAACTTCAAGATAATGATCATTGAAAGTTGTATTTTGTTCTGGGTCTAAAGCCTCTAACAACGCTGATGATGGATCTCCTCTATAATCATTTCCTATTTTATCAATCTCATCCAATAAAACTAATGGGTTTTTTGTTCCAGCTTTTTTCATCATCTGAATTATTTTGCCAGGTAATGAACCAATGTAAGTTCTTCTATGACCACGAATTTCAGCTTCGTCTCTCATTCCACCAACAGACATTCTTACAAACTCTCTGTTAGTTGCTTTCGCAATCGATTTACCTAAAGAAGTTTTACCAACACCTGGGGGACCAACTAAACAAAGAATTGGTCCTTTGATTTTGTCCATTCTTTTTTGAACAGCTAGAAATTCAATTATTCTTTCTTTAACTTTTTCAAGACCAAAATGATCTTTGTCTAAAACATCTAATGCTTTGGCCAGATCTATATCGACTTCACTTTTTTTATGCCAAGGTAGTTCTATCATCCAATCAAGGTAGTTTCTCACTACTGTTGCTTCAGCAGACATTGGACTCATATTTTTTAATTTTTTTAATTCTTGTAAACATTTTTTTTCAACCTCTTTAGGCATTTTAGCTTTTAAGATTGATTTATTTAGGCTTGTATTTTCATCTTTACCCTCTTCTATTTCGCCTAATTCTTTTTGAATAGCTTTCAGTTGTTCATTTAAATAATACTCTCTTTGAGTTTTTTCCATTTGAGTTTTAACTCTACCTCTAATTCTTTTTTCAACACCAATTATACTGGTTTCATTTTCCATAATTTTTATAATTGTATTTAATCTTTTCTTTACATCAATTGTCTCAAAGATTTGCTGTTTTTCAGAGATAGTTGCAGTTATATGAGATGCTATATTGTCTGCAATTTGAGAGGGTTCTTTTAACTGTTTTATAGTGTTTATAGTTTCATTAGAAATTTTTTTATTGATTGAAGTTAGCTTTTCAAGTCTTCTAATTGCAGTGGCTGCTAAAGGAAAAAGGTCCTCATCTTTATTAATTAAATCACTTTGTGGAGTAAATTCACACAGTATAAATTTTTCATTATCTTTAAAATCTAATATTTTTACTCTTCTAATGCCTTCAACTAAAACTTTTACAGTTCCATCGGGTAATTTTAACAGCTGTAGAATATTTCCTTCACAACCTTGCATAAAAACATCTGTTTTCTTAGGATCATCTATCTCGGAATTTTTTTGAGTAACTAAAATAATCTTTTTATCTTTTTTCATTACCTCATTTAATGCTGAAATTGATTTATCTCTTCCAACAAATAAAGGAATTACCATATTTGGGAAAACAACAATGTCTCTAAGTGGTAAAAGTGGTAATGAAATTTTAATATCCATGTCATGAATATGGATATTATATTTAATATTGCAATAGCTTTTTACAGTTTATTAAGGATATTAAGCCGCTGATGTTTTGTTTTTTGACTTATCTTCGTTATTTTTAGAATGAACTAATATTGGTTGAGATTGACCTTTAGCAGCAGATGCATCAATTATAACTTCTTCTATATTGTCTTGACTAGGTAAATCGTACATTGTTTTCAATAATATATTTTCTAAAATCGATCTAAGTCCTCTGGCCCCTGTTTTTTTACTAATAGCTTTTTGAGCAATTTCTTTTAATGCATTAATTTTAAAAGTTAATTTTGCTCCATCTAATTTAAATAGCTCTTGATATTGCTTAGTTAAAGAATTTTTAGGTTCTTGTAGAATTTTAATCAATGATTTTTCATCTAGATCCTCTAAGGTTGCTATCATAGGCAGCCTACCAATAAATTCTGGAATTAGTCCGTATTTTAATAAATCTTCAGGTTCTAAACTTTTCATCCATTCACCTGTTTTCTTATCCTGTGTATTTTTCACGTCAGCACCAAATCCAATTGAAGTACCTTTGTCCCTTTGTGAAATTATTTTATCTAAACCTGCAAAAGCACCACCACATATAAATAAAATATTTGTCGTATCTACTTGTAAAAATTCTTGTTGCGGATGTTTTCTACCTCCTTGAGGAGGAACACTTGCAATCGTACCTTCCATAATTTTTAATAAAGCTTGTTGAACACCCTCACCTGATACGTCTCTTGTGATCGAGGGATTTTCTGATTTTCTACTAATTTTATCAACTTCATCTATATAAACTATTCCTCTTTGAGCTTTTTCAACATTATAATCTGCAGCTTGAAGTAATTTTAATATTATATTCTCAACATCTTCTCCAACATAACCAGCTTCAGTTAAAGTGGTTGCGTCTGCCATTGTAAAAGGAACATCTAAAATTCTCGCTAATGTTTGAGCTAGTAATGTTTTTCCACAACCAGTAGGTCCAACTAAAAGAATATTGGACTTTGCTAACTCAACATTTTTACTTGTTTTATTTTCATAATTTAATCTTTTGTAATGATTATGAACCGCTACTGATAAAACTTTTTTAGCATGAGCTTGTCCAATTACATAGTCATCTAAAACAGAGCAAATTTCTTTAGGTGAAGGAAGTCCATCTTGATGTTTAACAATAGTATCTTTATTTTCTTCCTTAATAATATCCATGCAAAGTTCAACGCATTCATCACAAATAAATACAGTTGGACCAGCAATCAACTTTCTTACTTCGTGTTGGCTTTTACCGCAAAAAGAACAATAAAGAATATTTTTATTATTAGTATTCATAAATTTTTAAAACGAATCAATTAAATCACTCTATTCTATGAGACTCATTATTATCAAGTTTCATTTTAGCAGTCTTCAATATGTGGTGTGTTAGGATCTTTTTTCAACTACTTCGTCGATTAAACCGAATAATTTAGCCGCATCTGCAGTCATAAAATTGTCTCTCTCAAGAGCACTTTTAATGTCATCTACATTTTTACCTGTATGTTTAGAATATATTTCGTTCAATCTTTCTTTTAACGAAAGTACTTCTTTAGCATGAATTTCTATATCTGTTGCTTGACCTTGAAAACCAGCTGAAGGTTGATGAACCATAATTCTAGAATTTGGTAAAGAAAACCTTTTTCCTTTAGAACCGGCACTAAGTAAAAAAGATCCCATTGAAGCAGCTTGACCAATACAAAGAGTAGAAATTTCTGGTTTAATATATTGCATTGTATCATAAATACCCAGACCTGCTGTCACTAAGCCTCCTGGACTATTAATGTATAAATAAATTTCTTTTTTTGGGTCTTCAGCTTCTAAAAATAATAATTGAGCAGTTATGACTGAGGCTATATTGTCGTTTATTTGACCTGTCAAAAAAATAATTCTTTCTTTTAATAGTCTTGAATAAATATCATATGCTCTTTCTCCTTTGTTAGATTGCTCTACAACCATAGGAATAAGGCTATTCATTTGTTCTGAAATTTTATTTGTCATAAAGTTGATTCGTCTTACTTATACAACTTGAGATTACTTTTTGCTAACTTTTTTTGTTTTTTTAACTACAGATTTAGTTTTTATAGGTTTTGGTTTAGTTTTGTTCTCTGCCGATTTTTTTGGCTCAACCTTTTTTTCAGGTTTTCTTTGATCTTTAAGTTCTTGATCAAGTTGTTGTTTTTGGGAATCTTTTAATATTTTTTCTGCTTCATCTTTTGAAATTTCTTTTTTATTTGATTTAGCTTTTTCCTTAATCAAATTCATTATCTTGTCTTCATAAACAGTTCCCCTAAGACTCGACACTGCAGAAGGATTTTTTTGATAAAAATCCATTACCATTTTTTCTTGACCAGGCATCATTCTTATTTGTTTTTGAATCTCAGCTTGTAGTTCTGATTCAGTAACTTTAATTTGGTTTTGTTCTCCAAACTCATTTAAAATTAAACCAGTTTTAATTCTTTTTTTTGCTATATCCTCAAAATTTTTTCTACTTTTTTTTGTGTCATCTTCTGACATCCCTTGTGATAAAATTTTAATTTCCTCTTCAATTAAATTTTCTGGAATTTCTTCAATTTTAAACTTCTCTAATTCTTTTAAAATTTGATTTTTAACTAGTCGATCTAATGAATTTTTATACTCATCATTAATTTGGTTCGATATAAGTTTTTTCAAATCATCTAAATCCTTTGCACCAAGATTTTTTGCAAAATCATCGGTAATTTTCACTTCCTCAGGTTTTTTTACTGAAATAATTTTACACATAAATTTTGACTTTTTGTTTGCAAGTTCTTTTTCAGGAAAGTTTTCAGGCAATACAGCTTCAACAATTTTTGTGTCATTTTTTTTGACACCAATTAATTGTTTATCAAAACCTTTTAGAAATAAATCTTTACCTAAAGTTAATTGAGTATTTTTTCCTTCACTCCCTTTAAATGATTTATCATCTACAGTTGCATTATAATCTAATACAACAAGATCCCCATCATTTGCTTTTGCATCATCGCTTGCATCTTTAAAATTTGGTTGATTTTTTGCTATTTCTTTAATTCTTTTATCTGTCTCTGAGGCGTCAATTTTAACTACATAATTATTAAATTTAATATCAGAAATTCCTTTAATATTTACTTTTGGTAATTCAGTTACAGATAAAACATACTCTAGTTCTTTATCTTCACCATATGTCTTTAGATCAAGTTTGGGTTGACCAGCTGGCTTTATTTTATTTTCTTCTAAAGCTTTTGTTGAAGTATCTTTTAAGACTTTATCTAATACTTCATTAAAAACTGCTTTACCAAATTGTCTCTTTAAAACTTCTCTTGGTACTTTTCCTGGTCTAAAACCTTTTAAGTTTACTGTACTTTTGATTTCTTCATATTTTTCATCCATATAAGAATCCATTGTCTTCTTATCGATAAGAACTTTTATATCCTTGTTTAGACCTTTTTTGTTTTCTACAGTAACTTTCATAATTTAAATGTAATGGTAGGGCGAAAAGGACTCGAACCTTCACATCCGAAAATATTGGTTCCTAAGACCAACGCGTCTACCAATTCCGCCATCGCCCCACAAATTAAAGCGTTTTATATATTATTGAATTTATTTGTCCAACGACAAATGTTATAAAATTTATTAAAAACCTCTGTAAACATTAACTTAAATTATGATAATTTCACCCTGTATAAGTATTTGCAAAACTGATCCTAGTACAGGATATTGCTATGGTTGTGGAAGAACAACTGAAGAAAGAAAAATTTGGAAGATTGCTGAAACAACTGATCAATGGAAAAAGGATAATATTATCCAAATTAAAAAGAGGCTTACTGGATGGCAATTAAAAAGTTTTGAAGAGTCCTATACATATAAAATCGAAAATGGTATTTCTTTATTTAAAAAAAATTTAAAAAATGAGTAAAATTTTAATCGTTATAATAATCTATATTATAGGGCTTATTTTTGGAGCTGTAGTTCTTGATATATGGAGTGCAGATACAAGTGTTTTTAAGGGACTTTTAGGATTAGGCTGGACTGCTTTACTTTTAATAGGTTTATTTTTTGCTGATAAACATGAAAAAAGTTAAATATTTTATCTTTTTTTTATTATTTATTTTACCTATCCAAAATTTAAAATCTGAGATCATAGTAATGAGTGCTTGTGACGATCAACAGGATGAGTTTTTGAAGAATGAATACATACTTAATTTGAATGAATTAATCATGGTTAGAAATTATGTGTACAAAGAAAAAACTTATCAAAAATACAGATTAACAGATTTAAGTGTAAAAAAATCTAACTCATATGTAAGAAATATTTACGAAGAAAATGGAAAAATTTTGACTCATAAACATGGATACCCACAATTTTATACTCAAATACTTTTTGAAAAAGGGAAACAAGAAGTTTATATGAAAACTGTTTTAAATGATGAAGAGGGAATTTCTAAAATTTCCACATGTAAAAAAATAGAAAAATTTGATAGTGAAAGTTAATTTTTTTTACTTTTTTTTGCTAAATTTCTTTTTTTTTGATTAAATCGACTTTGAGTAATGTTACTTCTGTGTCTAGCAAAAGCTTGTTTTTGTGCTTGTTTCATTGCTCTCTTTGAGGACATAATTTAATAATTTATCTCTAAGCTTCCTATAATATTTAAATTTTTATTAGAAACAACTATTTCACCAGATGATGGACCATAATTCAGGATCTCTGATATTAACACGTAGTGTGTTACTAAAACTAAATTTTTATCACTTTTAAATTTTTCAATATATTCTTTCAATTCTTTAACCTGCTTATCCTTATTTTTAGCAAATTTAGAGCTATAAAAAGAATTTAAAAAACTATTGGTGGAAAAATTTTTAAAAGCTATTTTTGCTGTTTCTTTACATCTGCACCACTCACTAGATAAAACCTTATCTATTTTAACTTTGTTATTTCTAAAAAATTCTCCAATATATTTTGCTTGTCTTTGTCCTTCTTTACTTAAATTTCTTTGAGTAGAACAATCGTTAAGATTGAAATTATCTGGATCACCACTTCCAGGTGCATATGCATGTCGAATAAATATTAATTTTCCACCCTCCTCAAGTTGATTAATTAACTTTTTATTTAAATCTGCTTTAACTGTTGTGGTTAAAGATATAAATATTATTAAAAAGAATCTTAAAAATTTCATTTATGGATATTAGATTGAATAATTTAAACAAAACAATAGTTAATTGTAAAAAATGCCCAAGACTAGTTAAATTTGTTCATAAAGTAAGTACACAAAAAAGAAAACAAAATATGAATGAAGTCTACTGGGGAAAGCCTGTTCCAGGTTTTGGAAATTTAGATTCAAAATTAGCAATTATTGGACTTGCCCCTGCCGCTCATGGTGGAACAAGAACGGGAAGAGCTTTTACTGGAGATAAATCAGGTGATTTTTTGTTTAAGTGTTTACATGAGGTGGGTATTTCAAATTCTCCATATTCGAAAAGTTTAAATGATAATCTAAAATTAAGATCTACTTATATTACTAACATACTTAAATGTGTGCCTCCTGAAGATAAGCCCCTTAGTAATGAAATTTCTAATTGTTCTAATTTTTTTGATGAGGAAATATTATCCTTAAAGAATCTAAAAGTAATTGTTACATTAGGTAAGGTTGCTTTTGATAATTGTATTAAATTATATAAACAAAAATTTAATATTAAAAAAAAGTTTATTTTTAAACACGGCAAATCTCAATCATTGCCCAATGGTTTAATCATATTATCAAGCTATCATCCAAGTCCTAGGAATGTTAATACAAAACTTATTTCAAAGAAAATGATGGTAGATTTATTTAAAAAGGCAAAACAAATTGCTAAGTTTTAATTGAGTCACAAAAATAAGGTTTAAATTTTGAGTAAATTTCATCTGGGATTTTCACTGGTTTTCCATCTTTATTAATAAAAACTAAATGAACCTGTGCTTCAACAATAGTATCATTATCCCTTGTGATTATTTGGTTCATGAAAAAAGATGTTTTAGTAATAGATTTCACAAAAGATCTTATATTTAATTCATCCTCTAAATGTGCAGATTTTTTATACTCAATATTACAAGCTTTAACTATGATTAAAGCATCAAAATCATCTTTTACTTTTTTATTACTATATCCGATAGAATATAAAGCTTCCGTTCTAGCTCTTTCTAAAAATTTAAGATAATTTGCATAGTAAACCACTCCTCCAGAGTCTGTATCTTCGTAATAAACTTTTAGCTTATGAAAGAAATTTTCATGCATATAAGAAAACTATATCAAATATATTATTATTTTACAGAAACTAGGCTATAAGTATAAAATGAAAATTTTCGTTATATGGTTGATATTAGTAATAATTTGGAATTTTGGTTATCCTCAAGCAAGTCCATTAGAAGACGTGATTGTAGCAGTGGTTCTATCATTTTTCAGTAATTTTCTGAAAAAACACCTAAAAATTTAATCACTCAGACGAAAAGTATATATTCTGGTAATAAGCAATAGCTTTCATTTTTGAATTATCTGTGTCTGACATAATTGCTAAACCATCTAGCTCATTTACATCTAAATCGTGAAACTTTTTAAAATCATCTTTTACGTTTGACTTAACAGTAATCCATTCATTGAGATCATTTTTGGTACTTGCTAAAACATTATCTATTGATTTTTTTGTGTAAGGACTTGGTGAATTAAACCCTATTTCATTATTGCTTGAAAACACATAATTTATTGCTCTATTTGAAAGCGCTGTAGCCCCTGTCTTTTTTATAGCAAAAACTCTAGCAGCAAAATCATGTCCTTTTTTTGTGTTTTCTTTAATACCTGCTAAATCTTTCTCAATTTTCCATGTTATGTTGATGAATGGAGTTTTATTTAGGTCAATTTTCAATTGTTTTCCTAGCCCCGAAGCGGCATTATCAGCTACAGCTTTAAAGAAGTTGCCATTCTCATTTGATCCAGCTGTGTAAATTGTCTTATTGTCTGCTCCTCTTACTTTTCTTACCTCTAATTCAGAAAGTTCTTCCTCTGTAAAGTCAAATACTTTTACTTCATCAGCAAGGATAATATTGCTACTGATGATGCAAATAATAAAAATTTTAAATAAAAAATTCATAAATTTTTTTTTAGAAATTTGTTAATACATTATTTTGACAAGATTTAAACATCCAAAAATCAACTTTTGTCTCTATAACATACTTATGAAGACAATATCAATTTTTATACTCTTAATTTACTGGTCAATCATGATTTTTGCACCCGTTATGTCTAAAGATATTAAAATGAGTAGAGCTAAAATAAATAATACTAAGATTGTAGAACTTAAACCAAGAAGTTAATAGGTTGATCGACCACCACTTATATCAAAAACAGCTGCTGTTGAAAAAGTATTCTCCTCGGATGATAACCAGCAAACTAGTGAAGTAAACTCTTCTACCTCAAGAAATCTGCCTCTAGGAACTTTTGATAGCATTCTCTGAACATGTTCTTTGGTCATTTGGTCTAGAATTCTAGTTTTAGCTCCAGCAGGAGTTACTGCATTTACGGCTATATTCTTATCTGCTAGCTCTTTACCTAAAGATTTAGTTAATCCTATTGCTCCAGCTTTACCAACGCTATATGCACTTGCATTTGCATTACCGTCCTTTCCTGCAACAGATGCAACATTTACAATTCTTCCGTAGTTATTTTTGATCATATTTGGCACTATCGCTCTACAACAATTAAAAGTACCCATTAAATTTATGTCTACAACTTTTTTCCACATTTCTACATCGTATTCCCATAATGCTGCTGTTGGCCCTGTAATACCCGCATTATTTATAAGAATATCAATATTTGAATTTTCTGTAATTTTATCAATACATTTCTCAACTTCTTTATAATTAGATACATCAACAATATTTGAGCTTAAATTTGGATTATCTAAATCTTTAATAGCTTTTTCTAGCATTTTAGAATCTACGTCCCAGATTATTACTTTAGCCCCTGATTTTAAAAATCTCTTAGCAATATCTAGACCAAATCCTTGGGCGCCACCTGTAATGACTGCAGTTTTATCATTAAAGTCAAAAGTAATTTTATCCATAAGATTATTTGTTTGCTAAAAGATAATAGACAAATCCTGAAATGAACGCACCAATAATCCAGGCATAAGATTGTAAAAACATAAAATTATAATTCCAAATAGTTGAAGAGGCAAATATAAATCCAATAATAATCGAATAAACTGCTTTTAAATGCCAACCTTTAGAAAAATGAAAAGAGCTTTCACTGGACATTAAATGTATATCTTTGACATCTATATTATGTCGATTAATCATATAATAATTAACAATCATAACTCCACTAATAGGACCAAAAAAAGATCCAAAAGTATCAATAAAAGAAAGTATACCAATTTGACTTAATAAGGTTGGCCAAAATATTGCAACTATAAAACTAAAAAAACCAATAGTGTAACTAACTGTTCTCAAATTAAACATATTAGGTTTAAAATTAATTAGTGAATATTGGGTTGGAATAAAATTTGCTATTAAATTGGTTGATGCTGATGCAATTATAATAAAAAATAAAACTATAACTGTTACCTGTAAATTATCAAATTTACCTATTATGTCTGTTGGATTAGTTAATATTTTTTCAATATCATTAAATTGTTGTTTTAAAAAAATATCTGATCCTGTCACAATAAATACGGCAAATATAGAAAATATTATAAGATTTACTAACAAACTTAAATTTCCATTTTTTAATTCTCTCTCATTTTTTATGTAACGTGAAAAATCTCCTAAGCTAATTATAATAATTGAAAAATAAGCAAATATAGTTCCAGCTACACTAATTATTGGTAGTAAATTTTTATAATCTAAAAAATTGTCAAAATTTAATATTTCTACAAAAGTTCTAGCTGTAAGCTTAACATCTGATAATAAAATTATAATAAAGAAAAAAAACATTCCTGTATAAACAGCAATTGCTGAAAAATTTATGATCTTTCGATTATATAACATGCCTCGACTAAAAATATAAATTTGTATTAAGACACACAAAAATAAAGACGACCAATCAATTGTATTTAACCCTAGTAAAAAAGTTAAAAAGATATCTTGATCTAAAATAGATTTATCAATTGTAAAAAATAAAATTCTAATTAAATAACTTATCGCCTTTGATAAAAAATATGTTTGAATACCAAACATAAAAATTCCAACTAGACTTCTTAAAAAACCAAAAAATCTTGCACCATTGTAACCTAAAGATGATCGTAATAATGTTGCAAAAGGTAATCCATACTTTTGCGAAGGTTTTCCTATCAAGTTAGAAAAAAAATAAACTAAAAATGAACCTAAAATAGTTCCAAAAAAAACAACCAAAAAATTAAGATTATATATTGTATATAATGCTGCAATTAGTGAGAAACCAATTATGCTTTGAATGTTTACACCCCAAAAACAAAATAAATCTTTCCAATCCCAGTTTTTAGTACTTGGATTAACCGCAACTAATTCCCAGTTTATAACTTTTTCACTGATTTTATTCTGACTCACAATCGAGATATTAAACTAATATTTTTTACTGTCCATATAAGAGAGTTGGGAGCCAAAGAGCAATTTGAGGAAAGACAATAATTAAAATCAAACCTATTACTTGCAAGACCATAAATTGCATCATTCCATAATAAATATCTTTTAGATCCCATTCAGGAACAACTCCTTTTAAAAAATATGCTGAAAGTGCTACTGGAGGGGATAGCCAGGCGGTTTGTAAATTAACTGCAACTAAAATAGCAAACCACGTTAAATTGAATCCTAAAGCTTCTACTAATGGTAAAATTATAGGAATTATAATCATTACAATTGGTACCCATTCAAGTGGCCATCCTAGTAAAAAGATCATAACCATTATCATTGCAAGGATTAAGTATTTGTTCATTTCTAGACCCAATAAAAATTCTGTAAGTAATGTTGGTGTTCCCAATCTAGCAAACACTGCACCAAAAAAATTAGATGCAGCAACTAAAACCATAATTAGAGCTGTTATTTCTAAAGTTTTTACTAAAGCCTCTTGAAGTTTTGAAAGTGTTAATTTTTTATAAGCTAAAGACAATAGCAATGCTCCCATAGCACCACAACCAGCTGCTTCTGTTGGTGTGGCAAATCCAAATAAAATACTTCCTAGTGCAGCAAAAACTAATGCTGCTGGTGGCACTAATCCAAGGAAGAATTCAACCCAGACTTCTTTCATACTGGCTGCTCTCATATCTTCAGGCAAAACAGGTCCAAGCTCTGGATTAATCATACATCTAATTGTGGTGTATGCTGCGTATAAAGTTGCAAGAAGAATTCCAGGAAAAATTGCAGCCGCGAATAAATCAATAACAGGGATTTCCATTATTGGCCCCATAACAACCAACATAATACTTGGTGGAATTAATATTCCTAAAGTTCCGCCGGCGGTAATTGTTCCAGCTGCAAGTCTAACGTCGTATCCAGATCTATTCATGGATTTTGCAGCCATAATTCCTAAAATTGTAACAGAAGCACCAACGATCCCTGTGGCTGCTGCAAATATTACTGAAACAAATAAAACTGCATAATATAGAGAGCCTTTTACTTTAGCTAACATTAATTGAAATGCTGAAAACAATCTTTCCATCAATCCTGCTTGTTCCATCATAATTCCCATAAAGACAAAGAGTGGTACCGCGGCGAGTGTTTGTTCAGTCATCACCATTGAAAACTGGAGTGTCATTAAGTAAAAAACTAATTTTCCAAATCCTAAATAACCAAAAACAAAACCTAAGAATATTAATGTGAATGAAATTGGAAAACCAACAAATATCGCAAAAAGCATTACGCCAACTAAAATAAATCCTAAAATTGCAGGATCCATAAATTCGGCGATCATTTAGGCTCTCCTGGCCACTGGCCTTTTTTTGCAGCCCAGTAACTTTTAAATAATTCTGAAACTCCTTGAACAAGTAAAAATATAATCCCAATTAATAAACAGGTTTTTATGGGCCACATATAAGGCATCCATGTTGTATCCATGCCTCTTTCACCTCTTTGAATAGACTCTCCAACATAACCGATAGTCATATAAAGAAAAACTATCAAACCTGGAAAATAAAATATTAAATAAAGCCAAAAATCTATTAGTCCTTGATTTTTAGTTTTAAAATTTCTGTATAAAAAATCTGCTCTTATGTGTACTCCTCTTGAGAGAGCATAACCTGCTCCCAACATAAATAATGCTCCATATAAAAATCTACTTATGTCGTAAGCCCAAATAGTCGGTGAATGAAATAATTTTCTTGCTAAAACTTCATAAGTCATTGCAAATATTAATGGCATTAATATCCAACAAACTACATTACCAACCCATTTGCTAAATTTGTCTATATTAATGATAGATTTTGCCATCCATAATGGCATGTCATCCGGCATTTTTCCTGAACCACCTCGCCTTTCAGCGATCATTTCATCTGATATGTCTAACTTTGATGGTTCTTCTGCCATAAAATTCTGATTAAAAAAAATTAGAGCGAACTATAAAAGTTCGCTCTAATTAAATTAAGATTAATTACTGATTACTTTAATGTTGCTGCGTGAGCCATTCCTAGCTTCGCATTAGACATTTGAGCACCACTCCAGAAAGGAACAGCAACATCAGCAAACTCTTTCATAGAGTCATATACTTTTTTGAAAAATGCATTTTTCTCTGCATTTTTGTTTAAAGTAGCTTTTGCAGCAGCCATGTATTCTACGAAGTAGTCAGATGGAGTATCTTCTAAAATTACTCCATGCTTAGTAGTTAACGTTTGTAAAGCTTTTCCGTTTTCATAGATTCTGTAACTTAAAGATTTTGCTAATGAAGCATTAGCAGCAACTTCAAGAGACTTTTTCTCATGAGCACTCATAGCTTTATAAGTTTTTCCAGTAATGTAAAAGTCAGCATTTACTACTACTTGGTGTAAACCTTGTAGATAATAGTGCTTCAATACTTTTTGGAAACCAAATACCATATCTGGTTTTGGACAACACCACTCAGCAGCATCGATAGTTCCTGCTTCTAAAGCTGGTAGAATATCTCCACCACCCATAGCAACAGATGCTATACCAATATCTTTGTAAGTTTGTCCTGGGATTCCTGGAGGAGTTCTGAATTTATATTTTCTAAAGTCAGCCATATCTTTAATTGGTTTTGGAAACCAACCTAAAGCTTCAGGTCCAACTGGTTGTAACATGAACCCTTTGATATCTCTTCCCATTTCTTTCCAAAGTTGGTCATATAACTCTTTACCACCACCATATTGGAACCAAGATAAGAATGCTAAGTTGTCAATACCAACTCCACCACCAGCTACTGGCGAACCAAATAACATAGCAGCAGGGTGATCTCCTGACCAATAGTGAGTCCATGCGAAACCACAATCAATCAATCCTTTATCAACTGCGTCTAGAGTTTCTTTAACTCCAACAACAGCTCCTGCAGGTAGAATTTCAAACTTTAACGATCCACTCGTTAATTCAGTTACTGTATCAGTAAAGTCCTTTAACATCTTAACTTCATCAGCTTTAGTGTTAAGAACAGTCTGACATTTTAGTGTTTTTGCAGCATTAGCGTTAGAAATAAATCCAAACACCAAAAAAGTTGCAAATAACATTGAAATGATTTTTTTCATTATTTTTCCTCTTGTTAGTTAAATTTAACGTGTGGCATACAATCAGAAAAATTTAGCTGACACAAGTGACAATTGTGTAATATGAGTGTAAAGAACTGCAAAGTAAGATAAATAAAAAAACTATTCAACTATAGATGGAAAATTTTGATTTTATTATTATTGGTGCAGGTTCTGCAGGATGCGTTTTGGCAAATAGACTTTCAGCAAATCCAAAAAATAAAGTTTTACTTTTAGAAGCGGGAGGAAAAGATAATTATCCATGGATACATATTCCTGTTGGCTATTACAAAACAATGCACAATCCAAAAGTTGATTGGTGCTTTCATACTGAAAAAGATGAAACAATGAATAATAGATCAATAAGATATCCTAGAGGTAAAACTTTAGGAGGAAGCTCTTCAATTAATGGATTGTTGTGGATAAGAGGTCAAAGCAATGATTATGATAATTGGCGTCAACAGGGCAATAATGGATGGGGTTGGGACGATGTATTACCTTATTTTATAAAATCTGAAAATAATCAGTTAGGCAAAAGCGAATTCCATAACGATAGTGGACCTATAATGGTTGCTAATAAAAAGATTAAATTGAAGATGCTAGAAGAATTTATAAATGCTTCTGAAGAAAAAGGTATACCAAAGGTAAATGATTTTAATACTGGTGATAATTTTGGTGTTGGTTATTATCAATTTACCACAAGTCACAGTCATAAAGGTTTAAAATTAAGATGTAGTGCAGCAAAAGGATATCTTAACCCTGTAAAGAAAAGATCTAATCTTAAAATTGTTACAAACGCCCATGTTGAAAAAATAAATTTTAATGGAAAAAAAGCTGAAAGTATAAATTATTTTATTAAAGATAAATCAATTGAAGTTAAAGCAAACAAAGAAATAATTTTATCAGCAGGTTCTATTGGGTCTCCACATATATTACAGATTTCTGGAATTGGAGATAGCAATAAACTCAAAAAATTTGGCATAAATATTATTAATGAATTAAAAGGTGTTGGAAGAAATTTACAGGATCATTTAATGTTTAGGCCAGTTTATAAAGTTAAAAACCTTAAATCTTTAAATAAAAAGATTAATAGTCTTTTTGGGAATTTTTTAATTGCACTAGAATATATCTTTAATCAAAGCGGACCCATGACTATGGGTGCTAGCCAAGTGTGTGGATTTGCAAAAAGTGATAGTTCTAGGGAAACTCCAAATTTACAATTTCATGTTCAGCCAATAAGTACAGATATTTTAGGTGCAACTAAATTACATGATTTTGATGGTATTACACCAACTGTAGCAAATGTTAGGCCCACGAGTAGAGGTGAAATAAATATAGTTAGTAATAATATTAAAGATTATCCTAAAATAAAAATGAATTATCTATCAACTGATGATGATAGATATGTTGCAGCTCAAGGACTTAAACTAGTTAGAAAAATAATGTTAGAAACTGAAACATTTAAAAAATATCAACCAGAAGAGTATAGACCTGGTTTACATATTAAAGATGACGAGGAATTGGTAAAAGCAGGAAGTGATCATACTCAAACTATATTTCATCCTGTTGGAACTTGTAAAATGGGAAAAGATGAAAATTCGGTAGTAGATGACAAACTAAAAGTTCACGGAATAGAGAATCTTAGAGTTGTAGATGCCTCTATAATGCCAAATATTACATCAGGAAATACTAATGCTCCTACTATTATGATTGCAGAAAAAGCTTCTGACATGATACTAAATGATAACAAGTAATGAGTGAACAAATAATTATATTTTCTCAAATTGTATTTATCGATCTTGTTCTGGCAGGTGATAATGCAATTATAATTGGAATGGTTGCCTCAAAATTTCCATTAGAGCAAAGAAAAAAAATTATTTTTTGGGGCATTGGTGGTGCTGTCGTTTTAAGAATAATACTCACTTTATTAACAGCCTATTTGTTACAAATAACCGGTTTAAGATTACTTGGTGGGTTACTTTTACTTTATATAGTTTATAAACTTTATGTAGATGTTATCAAAGGATCAGACCATGAAAGTGACATTAAGGTTGATAATTCAAATTTTCTAAAAGCTATTTGGACAATTTTATTAGCAGATTTTACTATGAGCTTAGATAATGTTTTAGGTGTAGCAGGTGCAGCTGGAGATCATTATGCGCTATTAGTTTTTGGGCTTATTTTATCTATAGTATTAATGGCAACTGCAGCAACATTAATATCTAACTGGATAAAGAAATATAAATGGATAGCTTGGGCAGGTTTATTTGCAATTCTAATTGTTGCTATTGATTTGATTTATACAGATATTAAAATATTATTTCTGTAATGTTCTTAAAAAATTATAATCTTAAAAATAAAACAGCAGTAGTGACTGGTGCAGGTAAAGGTCTTGGAAGAGCTTGTGCAATTGCTTTAGCTGAAGCTGGTGCTAATCTAATTATAATAAGCAGAACTAAAAAAGATTTAGATGAAGTTTCTAGAAAAATTAAAAAACTTAAATCTAAATGTAAATCATATGTATGCGACATTACAAATTATAATGAAATAAAAGAGATTATTAATAAGCAATCCAAGATAGATATTTTAATAAACAACGCAGGAAATAATATTCCAGAACATTTTACGAAGGTTAAAACTCAAAATATGGAATATCTTGTCAAAATTAATACGGTAGCTACTTTTAATCTTGCACAATTATGTGCTCTTAAAATGATAAAGTCTAAAAATAGAAAAAAAATTGGCGGTGCAATAGTTAATATGTCTTCCCAAATGGGTCACGTAGGTGGTCCAATTAGAAGTGTTTATAACATGAATAAATGGGGTTTAGAGGGTCTAACTAAAGGGATGTCTTTGGATTTAGCAAAATATAATATTAGAGTGAATACTGTTTGCCCTACATTTGTAGTAACTCCTATGACAAAAAAGTTTTTAAAAAATAAGAAATTTAAAAAAGAAACTCTTAACAACATTCCACTTGGAAGGTTTGCAGAATTATCAGAAATAGCATCATCCGTAGTTTTTTTAGCTTCTGATGCTGCATCAATGATTACTGGTACTTCATTATTGGTTGATGGTGGATGGACTGCAAAATAATATTAAGAGTAATTGTAATAATTTTTATTATCACAACTCCATTAAAAGCAATTGAGTTTAAAGGTAAGTTTTTACAAGGTCATTTTATAATTGGAATTACTGATCCATCGGCACAAATCATTATTGGTAAGAAAGAGGTTAAAGTCTCAAAAGATGGATATTTTGTATTTGGAATTGATCGAGATAGAAAATTTGATTTAACAATAACTAAAATTAAGGATGGTAAAAAAGAAAAAATAATAAAAAAAGTTTTGAAAAGAAAATATAACATTCAAAGAATTGATGGTTTAGAAGAAAGTAAAGTTACACCACCTGAGTCTGTATATAAAAGAATTAAAGAGGAAAATAATAAGATTGGAGAAGCACGAGCAATAAATTCCAATTTACCTTTTTTTAAAGATCAATTTATAATGCCAGTTAAAGGAATTATTAGTGGAGTTTATGGAAGCCAAAGAATTTTAAATGGTAAACCAAAATGGCCTCATTATGGAATAGACATAGCTGCAAAACAAGGAACAATGATTAAATCCTCTGGTGCAGGAATTGTCACAATGGCTGAAGAAGATCTTTATTACACTGGTGGTACAATTATAATGGATCATGGTCATGGAATATCAACTATATATTCTCACCTTGAGAATGTTATAGTTTCAGTTGGTGATAAGATTAATCAGGGAGACATTATAGGAACTGTTGGATCGACTGGTAGATCAACTGGTCCTCATTTAGATTTTAGAGTAAATTGGTTTCAGACTAGACTCGATCCAATGTCAGTAATAAACTAAAATTATGAAATCTCTAATAGAAAAAACATCTGATAAACTTGTAAATGCTTTTCTTAAAAATAAAATCATTCAACCAATCCCATCCAAATTTACAAAGAAACTTAAAGAGGCACAAAAATTAAGAGTATTATGTGAAAGTAAAATAAAACATCCTGTGATTGGCTTTAAAGCTGCTGGTACAGGTATTCCCTTAATTAAAAAGTTTAAAGAAAAAGAACCCTTTTATGCATCAGTTTATAAAAGAAATTTTTTAAAAAATGGTAAGAGTGTAAAAATAAATAAAGCTACTTTAGGTATTGAGCTTGAAGTTTGTTATAAAATTAAAAAATCTTTTTTTTCATCTAAAAGATTAATTACTATGAAAAATATATCTAAATATATTTCTCATATGGCACCTTGTATTGAAGTAGTTGGTTATAGACAAAGAAAAAAAGGAATTACGTCTTTTGGTGATTTGTGTAGTGATTTTGGAGCCAATGTAAAATTTTTAGTAGGATCAGCAAAAAAATATAAAAAAATTAATATTGGTAATTTGAAAACTAATATTGCAAACAAAAAAATAAATCAAAGTGTAACGGGAAATACAAATACAGTTTACATAAACCCATTAAATTCACTTAGATTTGTATTAAACAAAATCAAAAAAGACAAAATTAATCTAGATAAAGATTTTTGGGTTTTTACTGGTTCGTCTGTAGGTGTAGTTCCTATAAAAAGCAAGGGTATTTATATTGGTAAAATTGATAAACTAGGATCAGTTAAAACACAAATAAAGTAGTTAATGGCACCTAGCAATAGAACGCTCACTCCTTATTAGTTAAATTAGTTTTTTCAATATTAACAATTACGTCTCATGTGACAATCATTAAATTTTTGAAATATCAAATAATATAAAGTCAGCAACTTAACGAAAGGAAAATTATGAAAAAAATAATTTTTTCAATTATATTTACAATGTTTATAAGTTCAGCATTTGCAGGATCTTGTCCTATGATGGCAAAGAATATTGATGCTAAAATAGAAGAGGCTCAAAAACTTCGTGATGCTGGAATAAAAGCTCATGCAGATGGTGATCACGGAAAATCAGAGGCATTACTTAATAAAGCTCTCGAGTTATTTAAAAGCTAATTTATTAGGGGCAACTGGTAATAGAGTGCCCCTTTTAAATTTCAGATCTCGCTCTTATTCTTTCATAAAAAAGTCTAGCTTTAATACCTAAATCTAAAAAAGGTTGTGGTGGCAACCAGGTTGGTTTGTTTCTTGACTCAATAATTTCAATCTCTTTTGTATTTTCATTGCTTGCTTTAATCGCTATTTGCTCACCAAATAAAGTTCCTACTCCAATTCCTGAACCATTATAACAACCAGCTACGAATATATTATCATCAAGTTTTTCGAAAATTTGAGAACTATTTCTTGTTCTTGAAACAATACCAGACCAGGCTGATTGAATAATATCATCAGGTAATTGAGGAAATCTTTTTTTAATTCCTATTTTTTGTTTAATAGCTCTTTTATCTAAATCTATTTTGGACATTTTATATGGATTGTGAACTTCTGCAGTGTTTCTAATCAAAATTCTTTTATCTTTGGTCATTCTAATAGTGGCCCCCATTGGTCTAATAGGTAAAACACCCCATTCTTTTGGTTCTCCAATAGATTTAAATTCTTCATCAGTTAAAGGCCTTGTCATACTTGCAGTTAAAGTTATTGGAAAATTATAATTTTTTTTAATACCAAGTGATTTAAGAAATCCATTAGTAGCAAAAATTATTTTTTTAGTTTTAATTGATCCGTTTTTGAAATCACAATTAATTATACCATTAAGTTTTCTCCAATTTAGTAGAAACGAATTTTCATAAAGACTTACATTTTCTGACAATGTATCAATCATAGCTCTGACAAGTTTACCTGGATTTAGCAAAATTCCTCCTTTTGTATAAAGAGCAATATTATAAAAATTAGTTCCCAATTTTTTTTTAAGATCTTTATTAAATAATATGTCGTGTTTAAAACCTAATTTTGAAAGAGTTTCAGAGAAATTTTCTAAAATTTTTTTATCTTTCTCTTTTGATGATGCAAAGTACTTTCCACACTCATTCCAGTCACAATCTACTTGGTGCTCTTTTATAAATTTTTTGACAGCTTCTATTCCTAATTTATAGATATCTGCTTTTTTTTTATAATTTTCTAATTCTTTATTTGATGTGAAGCCATCATTTAACGTTGTATCAACTAAATAACCTGAGTTTCTTGAGCTTGCGCCCTCGCCTGCCAATTGAGCATCTACTAATATTATCTTTTTATTTGGATAAAGTTGGCCCAATTTTCTTGCAGCAGATAAACCTGTGTAACCAGCCCCTACGATTAACCATTCACAATCTAAATCTGAAGAAATTATTTGTATATTGCTTCTCTTATTGAGGTCATTTATCCAACTACAATTACTATCATTAACAACTTCCATTTATCTATCAAGTTAACTTTTTATTAAATTATCTTGTACAATTTTTTTTACACATTCAAATAATTCATCATAGCCTTTCTCATTGGGATGGTAATCTATTTCATGATAATTTGAAATATCATTTGATAAATTACATTTATAATTTGAATATCTATTTTGAGCAAAAAATTTGTTTAATAATTTTGTTTCATAACTTTCTTGCCCAGTAATAATTTCAGAAGCAGTTTGAACGTTTATAAATATTATATTTGGATCATTTTTTTTGAAAAGTGAGTCAATTGATTTTAGATTTCTTTTAATGAGTCCATTATTTTTAAGTCTAAATGTATTGATTTGAGTTCTTAATATATTATACACATATAAGTCTCTAATAAAAAATTTTAAACGATCTTTAATTTTTTCTTTTCTTTTTAATCTTATATTATGTTGTTTAATTAAAAGATTATCTAAATCTTCTTTAGAGTCAGGAATAAATAAAACATTTTTATCAGAGGCTATTGAAACTCCTCTTCTTATATTTCCACCTATATAAATAACTACAACTTTTTTTATATTAAAATTTTTATTAATATGGTCATAAATATTTTCAAATTGTTGAAAGCCAACACCTAGAATCCCTCCATTAATCACTTGATATCCCGAAATTTCCCCATTAAAATTATTTATCCAAGGACTTGCTCCTTGACCTTGGGTGAAAGAGTCTCCCAAAAAAAGAATTGAATCCTTATTTGGAAAAATATCTGATTTTTGAACAAGTCCAAAATTATTTGTATTAAATTCATAATCCCAAATTTTCAAAAATTCATTTTCTTCAAAGTAATATAGCAAATGTCTACTTAAAAGATTTGGCTGATATTTAAAAAAATCTTTGTGCCCATCAAAGACTTTATCCTTGCTATATAGCATATATCTAAATTTTAATCTGTTATCAGTTGGAATTTTATATGACTTAAAATAAATCTTGAGCAAAAACTCTAAACAAAAAAAAATAACTATTGGAGTAAAAAAAAAATAAAGAAATAATAATATTTTTTTTTTTGATAACATGCTTTCTTTAAATAATCCTATCTTTAAGATCAAAAGTAGTCATTAATTCATCCAATACTTATTATCATTGATTAATTCCATATTGGTGAGTTTAATCTAATTCAAATTCTTTTGTATAGTCCTTTTTTAAATTTGGATCTTGTTTAGTTTTATCTAAAATACAGTTCCCAATAACAAGATAGTCTAATTCTGTTCCCATGAAACAATTAAATGCATCTGTAGGAGTGTTTACAATTGGTTCTCCTCTTACATTAAAAGATGTATTAACTATAACAGGACAGCCTGTTTTTTCCTTAAATTTTGATATCAAATCGTAGTAATATTTATTATTTTTTTTATCAACTGTTTGAATTCTGGCAGAGTAATCAACATGTGTTACTGCTGGTATTTCTGATCTTTTAATATTCAATTTATCAATTCCAAATAATTTTTTTTGTTCATCAGACATCTGGATTTGTTTATTTAAATTAATATCAGCAACCAATAACATATATGGACTACTTACATTAATATCAAACCAATCTGACAAATCTTCTTTAAGAACTGAAGGAGCAAAAGGTCTAAAGCTCTCCCTATATTTCACCTTTAAATTCAAATTTTTTTGCATCTTATCTGATCTTGGGTCACCTAAAATTGACCTTCCTCCTAGAGCCCTTGGGCCAAATTCCATTCTTCCCTGAAACCAACCAATTGCTTTTTCTTTAGATAAATAATCAGATGTTTGATCAATTAAACTTTCATAATTTGTGACTTCATAATTTGCGCCTAAAGATTTTAGTTCTTTTTCTATTTGATCTTGAGAAAATTCTGATCCTAAATAGGATCCCGCCATATCATCATCTGGATTTATAATTCTTTTATTTCCTTGATCGATGTACCATAATGCTAATGCTGCTCCCAATGAACCGCCAGCGTCACCAGCAGCAGGTTGTATCCAAATATTATCAAAAATTTTCTCCTTAAGAATCTTACCATTAGCTACACAATTCAATGCAACTCCGCCTGCAAGACATAAATTCTTAATTCCATATTCATTACGAATTGCTTTTGTTAATTTAATCATTATTTCTTCAGTAACTTTTTGAATAGACGATGCAATATCCATATGAAATTGAGTCAATCTCTCATTTTTTGGATCTCTAGGTTTTTGACCAAATAAATTATGAAAATGATCATTGGTCATTGTTAGACCCGTGGCATAATTAAAATATTTTTGGTTTAATCTAAAAGTTCCATCATCTTTAATATCTATCAATTCTTTTATTTTATCCACATAGTTAGGGTTTCCGTAAGGAGCTAAACCCATTAATTTATATTCACCACTGTTAACTTTAAATCCCGTGTAATAAGTAAATGCAGAATAAAGTAGTCCAAGAGAATGAGGAAAATGAATTTCTTTTTCTATATCTAACTTGTTACCTTTTCCAATTGCAACAGTTGTTGTAGCCCACTCGCCGACACCATCAGCAGTTAATACAATGGCCTCTTCAAATGGTGATGGAAAAAAAGCACTAGCAGCATGACTAAGGTGATGATCTGAAAAAAATATGTTTTCGTCAGATTTGTAATTTTTATCATGTTCTTTGAGTTTGTTAAATAATAGATTTTTTTGAAATAACTTTTCTTTGATCCATAATGGCATTGCTTTACTGAATGAAACAAACCCTTTAGGAGCAAATGCTACATAAGTTTCTAACAATCTTTCAAACTTCAAGAAAGGTTTCTCAAAAAATACTATTTTATCTACCTCACTTAAATTTAAATTCGCATAATTTAATACAAATTTAATTGCATTCTTTGGATAACTTGCATCATGTTTTTTTCTTGTAAATCTTTCTTCTTGTGCGGCAGCAATAATTTTCCCATCTTTTAAAATACATGCCGCACTATCATGATAAAATGCAGATATACCTAAAATAGATTTCACCTTAAAAAATTGTATAAATAAATGGTGCTACAGCAGAACCTTGGGTTAAAATAATTAATCCACCAAATAGAGCTAAAACTATAATAATTGGCAAAAGCCAATATTTTTTTCTGACTTTCAAAAATTCCCAAAATTCTTTTATAAAACTCATGTTAAAATTGATTTTTCATTTTACTTTTTGGACCATCTTTTTTAATCCAATAAGATTTATAATCACTTAATTTTAAGTTTAATATATCTTTGCCTAATAATCTCATAATAAGGCCAATCGGTGTTACAACTAAAAAAAATATAATACCCATTATTATCGGTGAAATTATTTTTCCTAAAAATATTCCAAACTTAAACCATAATTTATTTAATGGAGTGAGAATTTTTAAATTGATTAATCCTGAAATTAAAAAAAATAATGAAACAATTAAAGACCACAACCTTATATTTTGGTCGTTAACTAAGGGATAAAGTGCAATTATTAAAAAAACTACAAAAAAAACTATTCCAAAACTTCTATTCGACCCTATTTTAACATCATCCATTAAGAGATTTTTGTTGCTTCATGTCAGTTTTTTTAATCCCCGCAACTCTAACGGGTTTTTTCATTGCATCTCTTCTAAATGGTTCGCCAAGCTCTTGATTTAGAATTACTTCAATAAAAGTTGTAATGCCTTTCTTTTGATCTTCACAAGATTTTTTAATAGCTGCTGTAGTTTCTTCCATTGTTCTAACTGTTACACCTTTTAAACCACAAGCATCTGCCACCTTTGCATAACTTAATTCTGGGTCAAGCTCAGTACCAATAAAATTATTATCATACCATAAAGTAGTATTTCTTTTTTCAGCACCCCATTGATAATTTCTAAAAATAACCATTGAAATTGCAGGCCATTCTTCTCTAGCACACGAACTCATTTCATTCATGCTAATACCAAAAGCACCGTCACCTGCAAAACCTATTACCGGGGTATCAGGGCAACCAATTTTTGCTCCAAGTATTGAGGGAAAACCATAACCACAAGGACCAAATAATCCTGGTGCTAAATATTTTCTTCCTTTTTCAAATGTAGGGTAAGCATTTCCAATTGCACAATTGTTTCCGATATCACTTGAAATGATTACATCATCAGGCATTCCTGCTTGAATGGCTCTCCAAGCTTGCCTAGGAGACATTCTGTCAGCATCTCTTTTTCTTGCTTCTTCATTCCAGACTGTACCTTTGTCATCTTCCTCATGATCTAAACTTGATAATTTTTGTAACCAAGCAGATTTAGTTTGATGAATAATATCTTTTCTTTTTTGTCTATCTGTATCTCCTGCTGTTGGTGCTAGTTGGGCTAATAATTGTTGAGCAACTAATTTAGCATCTCCACAAATTCCAACTGTAACTTTTTTAGTTAAACCAATTCTATCAGAGTTCATATCGACTTGGATAATGCTCGCATCTTTTGGCCAATAATCCATACCATAGCCAGGTAAAGTTGAAAAAGGATTAAGTCTTGTTCCTAATGCTAATACAACATCAGCTTTTTGAATTAATTCCATTCCAGCTTTAGAACCGTTGTATCCTAATGGCCCTGCAGCTAAAGGGTGGCTTCCTGGGAAACTATCATTGTGTTGATAACCAGAACAAACTGGTGCATCTAATTTTTCGGCAAGTCTTTTGCATTCTTCTATTGCTCCACCAATTACAACTCCTGCACCAGATAAAATTACTGGAAACTTTGCTTTAGATAATAAATTTGCAGCTTTCTTTATTGCATCAACACCGCCTGCTTGTCTTTCTAGTCTAACAATCGGAGGTAAATCTATATCAATAACTTGAGTCCAATAATCTCTTGGGACATTTATTTGAGCTGGTGCCGATCCTCTTATAGCTTTTTCAATAACTCTATTTAAAACTTCTGCCATTCTTGAAGGATCTCTAACTTCTTCTTGGTAACAAACCATATCTTTAAACAAATTCATTTGTTCAACTTCTTGGAAACCACCTTGACCCATAGTTTTATTTGCAGCTTGTGGCGTAACTAATAAAAGAGGTGTATGGTTCCAATATGCAGTTTTAATTGGTGTTACTAATCCTGTAATTCCTGGACCGTTTTGTGCAATAACCATTGACATTTTTCCAGTGGCTCTTGTGTAACCATCTGCAATTAAACCACCATTAGTTTCATGAGCAACATCCCAAAAAGTAATACCTGCATCGGGAAAAATATCTGAGATAGGCATAAATGCTGATCCGATAATTCCAAAAGCATGTTCAATGCCGTGCATTTGTAGTACTTTTACAAAAGCTTCTTCTGTTGTCATTTTTGTCATAAACTAAAACCTCTCTAAAATGTAATTTAAGTGTTTATAAAATTCGTTTGTTAATCTCAGCGATTAATATATAAGATTTTACAAATTTCAAATAAACAAATCGACACGATATGGCAACAGATATTATTATTCATGATAAAAAAGACAATGTAGGGGTGGTTGTTATTGAAAAAATTACTCCAAAACAGGACTGTGCTTGTTGGATAATGGAGGATGATAGTTCTACAAATATTCAATCAATGGATGAAATCCCTCTAGGCCACAAAATAGCTATGGTTGATCTTAATGAGGGAGATACTATCCTAAAATATGGTCATGATATTGGTAAAGTAGTAAAATCAATAAAAAAAGGTGAGCATGTACATGTTCATAATGTAAAGACAAAGAAGTGGTAAAAAATATGGAAATCCCAAAAAGTTTTTTAGGTTATAAAAGAGAAAATGGAAGAGCTGGCACAAGAAATCACGTAATTATCTTACCTGTTGATGATATTTCAAATGCTTGCGCTGAAGCAGTAGCAAATAACATTAAAGGAACAATAGCTCTACCTCATTCATATGGGAGATTACAATTTGGAGCTGACTTAGAATTACATTTTAGAACTATGATAGGTACAGGATGTAATCCTAATGTAGCCGCTGTTATAGTTATTGGAATTGAACCTAAATGGACTAAAAGAATTGTTGATGGAATTGCAAAAACTGGAAAGCCAGTTGAGGGTTTTCATATTGAGCGAACTGGAGACATTGGAACTACAATGAAAGCTTCTAAAAAAGCTCAAGAATTTGTGATGTGGGCATCTGAAAAACAAAGAGAGGAATGTCCTATTAGTGATCTTTGGATATCAGTTAAATGTGGAGAGTCTGATACTACATCTGGTCTAGCATCAAACCCAACTGTAGGAAATCTTATGGATAAACTTGAGCCCTTAGGAGTACATTTGTGTTTTGGTGAAACTTCTGAACTTACTGGTGCTGAAAAAGTTTGTGCGACAAGAGGTGCTACAGAAGAAGCTTCAGATAAATTTATGAAAACATGGAATGACTACAATGATTTTATCTTAAAAGAAGCAACAGATGATTTATCTGAGAGCCAGCCTACTGCAGGTAATATTGCTGGTGGTTTAACAACTATTGAAGAAAAAGCTTTTGGTAATTTTCAAAAAATTGGAAGTTGTAAATTTATAGATGTATTAGAACCAGCCGAAGAGCCAAAAAAAGGAAAAGGTTTATACTTTATGGATACTTCATCTGCAGCTGCAGAATGTGTAACTCTTCAGGCCGCTGCGGGTTTTAATATTCATTTGTTTCCAACAGGACAAGGAAATATTGTTGGAAATCCTATTGAACCAGTGATCAAATTAACTGCAAATCCATTAACAGTTAAAGGAATGGGTGAGCATATAGATTGCGATGTTTCTAAAATTCTATCAAGAGAAATGAACTTATCAGAAGCTGGCGACGAACTAATTAAAACAACTTTAAGGGTAGCAAACGGAAGATTGACTTGTGCAGAGGCTTTAGGTCACAAAGAATTTGTGATGACTAAACTTTACAGAAGTGCATAAGTTGAAAACCAGTGCCAATTAAATTTCAATCTATTAAAGTAGTTATTCCTGGTGTTATTTTAGCATTGGTTTTTTGTTTATTTTCTCAAGGTATAAATAATTTATTAGCTATAGAAATATTTGGTACACCTAAAAGTCCAATTTCAACTGTTTTAATTGCAATATTACTTGGCATATTGATGGGTAACGCATTCACTCCAAGGCCTGGTATGATGATTGGCTTAGATTTTACTCAACAATATATTTTAAAGTTAGGAATAATTTTTTTAGGAATTAGATTAAGTTTTGCTGATTTCATTAAGTTTGGAGCAATCGCAATACCCTTAATAATATTTTGTATAATAGGTGTATTAATTCTAATTAAACTCCTTATCAAGAAAGTACCTATCTCTTCAAAAATGTCATATTTAATAGCAATTGGAACAAGTGTATGTGGAGCGACAGCCATAGTTGCAACTGCACCAGTTATAAATGCAAAGAAATCGGAAGTTGCATATGCGATAGCAAATATTACTTTGTTTGGTGTAATTGCAATGCTTATTTATCCTTATTTTGCTGAATGGTATTTTGGCAATGAGTCTTTGAAAGCTGGTTTGTTTTTAGGAACCTCAATTCACGAAACTTCTCAAGTTGCGGCTGCAGGACTTATTTATGATCAGCAATTTAATAGTCCCGAAACACTAAATGTTGCAACAGTAACAAAACTTATTAGAAATACTTTTTTAGTAATAATGATCCCACTATTTGCTTTTCTTTATAATAGAGGGGAAATAAAAGGTTATAAGTACTCTATTTTAAATATTTTTCCTTACTTTGTGTTGGGTTTTATTGGAATGATAATAGTAAGAAATTTAGGTGATCAATTATTCTCAATAGATAGTGATAATTATTTTATTTGGAACAAATTTATAGATTATCTTAAAATGTTGGCGACAGTTTTTTTAACAATGGCGATGGCAGCAGTAGGTATTTCAATAAACTTAAATGAGTTAAAATCAATGGGCTATAAACCTTTCATTGTAGGTTTAATTGCTGCTATTACTGTTGGTTTTATAAGCCTTCTTTATATTGAGACTTTAAGTAATTTTTTAATTTAAGATTTTATAAAAATCTTTTTCTTAAATTTAGATACAAATCTTCTCAGAAAAGCTGCCGCAACTCCTAAAAAAACAGCAAACATAATTGAAAATAATCCATAGAAGAATGGCATGTCCATAGAAAATTCTTTAATAAATTTGGAAAAGAAATTTAAATCTTGATCCATTATTTTCACAGTTTCATTCCGAATTTCGTCTGCAAAAAAAGTATCATAAGCAATTACTATACCAACAATTAATAACAAAATTGCAAGAAGAGCTTTAAGTCCAGAGCTATCAATCTGTTCTCCAAGTTTCTGACCAACTTGAACTCCAACTATTGATCCTACTACCAGCATAACTACTAACATCAAATCTATTGAGCCATAATTAATAGAGTGTAGAAAAGTAACTATTACACTTACAAAGATAGTTACAAATAAAGAGGTGCCTGGAACTAATTTTGTAGGCATTTTAATTATATAAATCATTGCAGGCACTAAAATAAAAGCGCCACCTATACCCATTATAGCAGCTATAAAACCTACAACTAATCCAATTATAATCGGCGTAAAAATACTCTCGTATAATTTTGATTTAGGAAATCTCATTCTAAATGGAAGTCCATGTATCCAATAATGAACATGTAGTTTTTTTCTTTCAGCAAGATTTTTTTTTGCCTTATCAATTTCTCCAAGACTTTCCACCAACATTAGAGTACCAATAATTGCAAGTATATACATGTAAGCTAAGGAAATAACTGTATCTATTTTTCCAATTCCTTTAAAATAAGTAAAAGTATAAATACCTAAAGCAGTTCCAATTGAACCACCAATTACAATCATAAAACCCATTTTATAATCTAAAGTATTTTTTAAATAATGAGTTGTAGATCCTGATACTGAAGTTGCCAAAATATTATTTGCTTCATTAGCAACTGCATAAGCAGGAGGTACTCCCATAAAAATTAAGAACGGCGTCATTAAAAAACCACCTCCGACACCAAATAGACCTGAGAGAACTCCAACTATTGCACTTAATAAAAGTATTTCAACAGGATTAACAAATACTTGAGCTATTGGTAAAAATACTTCCATAAAAATATATATTTCAATATTGATTATTACTCATATATATAGATGTCAACAACGATATAGATAAATAATTTTCAAATGAAAAAAGTTCTCATAACTGGAGCGAATGGTTATATAGGGAAATGTCTATATTATTTTCTTAAAAAAAATTTTAAAGTAATTGGAATTGATAAAATAAAATCAGAAGAAAAAAATATTATTCAATGCAATATTCTTAATAAAAAGAAATTAGATAAAGTTATTAAAAGTGAAAAACCTGAGATAATAGTTCATCTGGCTGCTCAATCTCTTGTTGATGAAACTATTAATAAGAAAAAATATTACGATAATAATGATAAAGCCACCAAAAGTTTATTGGAAATAATTAAAAAAAATAAGATCAAAAAAATTATTTTTTCTAGTACTGCGGCTATTTATAAACAAAGCTCCAAACCATTAAAAGAAAATTCAAAAATAAAATCATTAAGTACGTACGCAAAAACAAAATTAATGTGTGAAAAAAAAATACAAAATGAAAAAAATATAAAATTTGTTATTTTGAGATTTTTTAATGTGTGCTCAGCACTAGATCGTCCTGTAATTGGAGAATTTCATAATCCTGAAACTCATTTAATCCCAACTATTGTTTATAAAGCTATGCATAATAAAAAGATTTTTATATATGGAGAAAATTTTAACACCTTTGACGGAACCTGTATTAGAGATTATATCCATATTAAAGATATTTGTTCAGCAATTGAAAAATCAATTAATTATATATCTAAAAATAATCGATCCAATATATTTAACATTGGTAATAATAAAGGATTATCTAATAAAGAAATTGTTAATCATGTAAGAAGTAAGTTGAAAAAAAATTTAATTCTTAAATATGTAAAAAAAAGAAAAGGTGATGTATCAAAACTCGTATGTAATTCTAACAAAGTAAAAAAAGTATTGGGATGGAATGCCAAAAACTCTAATATAAAAAAAATTGTGAATGATGAAATAAAATGGATTAATAAAATTAATAAAGCAGGATTAAAACGTAAATTTAAAAATTATTTATAATAAAGCTTAATGGTATTCAATTAATTAAATGATATAAAAGTGCCTACAAGAATTGCACTCCAATAGGCTGACAATAAAAATACTACCCCTGTCTTAAATTTGTTTTTTTTTATTTCAGATGGTAATTTTTTTATTATTTCTGGCATGTAATTCGTGAATACACCCAGAATAAAAATTGTCAAACTATAATTGAATTTATATGAAATATTTTTAGACTAATAAATTGTAGCTCCAAAGACCTTTATCTGTCCATCCTCCACCCCTAAAACTAATCTACCCAAAAACTCTCCAGGAATTTTCTTATTAGTTTGTTTTATAAGAACTGTAATATGATCTCCTCTTCTTAGGGTTCCAAACGGCTCATAAGTTTCATTTAAATTGGTTATTAGTTCATTATTAGCCCATTGTTTACCAAGCTCTACCTCATTTGCTCCAAAAAGCATTTGGGTTGAAAAATCTCGAGTAAATCCTCCGTAATCTTTAAGGTTTGATGACCTTACCAAATTTTCCCAAAATGGTTTGCCAATTTCAAATATCTCATTGTCTAATTTAGATAACAAATCCATAGACGTTTATTACTCTTATTTGATTATGTTAAGAAGCTTTTTTCTTCTCTTTTTCATCCACGATATGATAAACAGGGACTTTTTCCATTGTAAACTTACCAGTCTTAGGATCTCTTCTTGAAACTGTTAAACAATGCCAATTATCATCATCTAGTTTCATAAAGTCACCTCTATAATAGTATCCAGGCCATCTTGTTTCTTCTCTAAACATAGTATGTTCTGTTACACACTGAGAAGTAAGAGCTCTGTGTTTAAGTTCCCAGGCTCTCATAAGTTGGTGGTAATCCTCTGCACCAACATTTTCAAGATCTTCCTCTAACCAAGCTAAAAGTTCCAAACCACGTCTAAGCATGTTTGCATTAGTCATATAATTATTTGCAATTCCACCTACATATTCATCCATTATTCTTTGTAATCTTTGAAGACCTTGAATTGGAGAAATATAACTAGGTGAAACAGTCCCTCCAGTTATTTCATTTTGAGCAACTGTGTAATTCTCAAGGGGTTTATAGATTTTTGTTTTAAAATCTTCACATTGTTTATCAGTTACATTAATTCCGTTTGCTTTTTGATCTTCAATATACTTAACAGCTGCTTTAGCGGCTAATCTACCTTCAGTAAAAGAGCCAGAAGAAAATTTATGTGCACTTCCTCCTACTGTATCTCCAGCTCCAAATAGTCCATCAATTGTGAGCATTCTGTTATAACCCCAGAAATATTCTGGAGGAGACAAATCTTCTGGTCCACTTACCCACGCTCCTGAACACGTTGCGTGAGAACCCATTACATATGGCTCTGACGTTGTAAGTTCAGGATTTGTATATTTTGGATCTATATTTTGTGAAGCCCAAACAACTGCTTGACCAACAGTCATTCCTAAGAAATTTTCCCATCCTACAGTTTCTAGATGAGGATCTTGAAAGGCTTCAGTAGTAACCATATGTATTGGTCCACCACCTGCCATTGTCTCTTGAATAAATGCATGGTTTCTTAAACAAGTTGGGGTTGGATGATGATCTATATATTCACCTACTAATTCTTTAGTTTGATCATACCATTTTTTCTCGTAATTTTCTCCATTTGCATTTTGAGTATAAGTTTTTAAATGTAAAAAATAAGCTCCTACTGGTCCATAACCATCTTTAAATCTACACAACACAATTCTATTTTCCATTTGGGTCATTTTAGCTCCAGCAGCAATTGGTAATGCATAAGCAGAACCATTACTCCAAGGAGCGTACCAAGTTCTTCCCATTCCTTCACCCACTGCTCTAGGTTTAAAAATATGTGACGCTCCACCAGCAGCAACTATTACAGTTTTTGATCTAAAAACATGAAAATCTCCAGTTCTCATGTTAAACCCAACAGCACCACCTACTCTATTTTCTTGATCTTCATCCATTAAAAGATGAGTTATCATTATTCTGTTATAAATTTTATCTGCAGATTTTTTAGCAGCTTCAGCAACAATTGGCTTATAACTTTCGCCATGAATCATTATCTGCCATTTACCTTCTCTTAAATATCTACCTGTCTCTTCATTCTTCATCATCGGAAGACCCCATTCATCAAACATATGAACTGTTGAGTCTACATGACGAGCCATGTCATAACCTAGATCTTCTCTTACCATTCCCATCAAATCATTTCTTGCGTATCTTACATGGTCTTCTGGTTGATTTTCGCCCCATTGCATCCCCATGTAGCAATTTATTGCATAAAGACCCTGCGCTACTGCTCCACTTCTATCAATATTGGCTTTTTCAACACAAATAATTTTCATGTCTCTTCCCCAGTGTCTTGCTTCAAATGTAGCACCAGTACCGGCCATACCACCGCCAACTACTAAAACATCACAGTCTTCATAATGAGTTTTATGTCTCGCCATTAATAATAAACTCCTTTTTTAAATGAATTTTTAGGAACTACAGGTAATTCTCCATCAATATTAAGACCTTCAGGCTCGGTATATAATCTTTGAGAGTTTAACTCTCCTTGTTTAATTTTTTCACCATCTGCTAATTTAGGAATAAATTTTCCCCATGGCTTAGTTGTAATTGGAGATACAAAGTCTTTTGTGGTTCCATTTCTAAATTTTATTTTCCATGAGATTGTTCCTTTTTCCTCTTCTCTTCTCACTCTTACACTATGACCCATAGGAGCGAAGTCGGCGTAACCTCTAACATCAATAGCATGATTTGGACAAGCTTTTACACATGAATAACACTCCCAACAAAAATTAGGTTCTATATTTTTCGCTCGTCTAATATTTTCGTCTATGTGCATAATATCTGATGGACAAATATCAACACAGTGGCCACAGCCATCGCATCTGGTCATGTATACAAAAGTCGACATAATTTATTTTTTTCCTTTTCTAGTTATCATATTAATAGTGTTTTGGCTCTTCTCTTTTTATGCCTAGGCCAAATTGCTCAGGTGCATCAGCTGGAGGAGGAAGATTGTCTCTAGATCCATCAGCTTCAGCTAAATTTTTTTGTATTGCTGCTCCAGGTTTATAAAACATATGGGCAAATTTAGACCAATAAACTCCGCCAAATAAAATTAAATTTGAAGCCACAAATAAAGTTAAAAATAAAAATGAAAAACCAGATTGTCCATTAAACTGAGTGTAAGACCATGCCAATCCAAAAGTTGAACAAGCTAATAGAGCTAAAACAAACAAATCGGCTTTAATAATTCTGTACCAAGGATGAGCTTCAGCTGAAACATCAACTCTTAAAAAAAACCAAAACCAATATCCACCAATACATGTCAGAATTGCACCAACATGCCATAACATTGACCACAAAGATGATGAAGATTTTTCAGGACCGGTATAGCAAAATACTAAAACTGCAGATGACACCCAAAATATAATTGTTCCATACATTCCTAATACATGCGAAAGTCTTCTTTTTCCAAATCCAAGCTCTGAAGTAGTACCAATATCAACAACTGTTGTTTTTGCTATTATAGAAGCTTTTTCTGCAACACCTATTTCTCTTGTCGCTTGGAGTTTAGCTTTCTTTGCATTATTAAAAAAATACGTAATATTTTTGTGATGTATCATTTGAATAATTGTTCCAAGAGCAATCAATACGATCATAGCAATTATAAAACTTTGCATTGCAAATGGTTGAATTGTTTCTGCTAATAAAGAAAATGGATTTGTATTTAACATTTTACCCTTAAGTTAAATTTTTACGAATTATTTTTATTGTTTTCTAATCTAGTTATTTCCATAGTTCAACCTTATCAATTGGTCAATGTGACCTTAATAACAACCACTGATTTATATTTTACGTTTATAATGCTGTTTTAGAGGAATTACAGACCTAACACCACCTTGGGGATTCGCCACATCACCTTCTCTACGAGGAATCAAATGAAAATGACAATGCATAATAGACTGCCCTGAGATACTACCAATATTTGTACCTAAATTAAAACCTTTTACTGTTTTGTCCTTATTAATTATTTCTTTCTTGATTATTTTAATGAGATTATTGCATGCAATTAATTCTTCATTTGATAAATCAAAATAATCTTTGATGTGTCTTTTAGGAATGATTAAGCAATGATATTTCGAAACAGGATAAGAGTCATAACTTACATAAGCAAAATCATTTTCATGAACACTCTCACTGTGACTAATGCTACAAAATAAACATGGATTATTTGGATTACTCATGTTTTTAAAATCTATAATGATTGCATTTATTAATTGCTGAACGATAATATTTTACAAATATTTTATATTGACTTAAATTTTTTCTTTTCCAACCAATTTCTTTTATAGTTTTGACCGGGACTACCCCCTTGCCAGAACCAATTAATAATATTTCATCATAATTATGTAATTCACTAATAAGAATATCTTTTTTTAGTATTTTTTTAAATTTAGACTTAAAAAATTTATAAGTATTTCCTTCATAATAATCTTTTTTTGGTGAATATATTTTCTTATTCTTAATAAACAATAGATTAGAAGTTCCAGTCTCTAAAATTTTTTTGTTATAAATTAGGGCAATATCTGATTTAGAATTATTCATTTTTTTTAAATATGACAATATTTTTTTATATCTAAGATTTTTATATTGTGGTTTTTCACGTTTCAAATTTACAAGTTTTAAATTAAAATCTAATTTTGGTGGTATTCTATCTCTTAATGATATTGAAATAATTTTTTTGTTTATAGCTATTCTAAGCAAATGATTATATTTTTTATTAATACTCAAATTTTTATTAATAATTTGAAGTATATCTTTTTTAAGAAATCTTTTTTTAATTCCAAATATTTGAAGTGACTTAATTAAATTTTTAATATGACTTTCAAAAAATAAAATCTTTGGTGGTTTACCAAAAATCCACATTGTTGTGAAAATACCATAATTTCCCCATAAATCTTTAAAATCTATTTCCTCTAAATCTTTAAGTCGATAAGATTTTTTTAATGAGTAAGTTACCATTGTTAGTTAAAAATGACTCTGGGTGAAATTGAAATCCATAAACTTTATCTTTCTTGTTTTCAAAAGCCATTGCTACTTTTGATTCTAAACATCTCATAGTTATCTCAAAATCTTTAATTTTAAAAGGTTCTTTTAATTTTAAAGAATGGTAACGACCTACTTTAAATTTTTTACCTTTTTTAAATAAAGACTTATTATTAATAACTTGAATATTTGATTGAAACCCATGATAAATTTTTTTTTGTTCAACTATTTTGGCCCCCTCACAAAATAATATTTGCTGAAAACCTAAACAAATACCAATGATCTTCTTTTTTCCTTTAAACTTTTTGTAAATTTTTGAAGTTAACGGATAATTTTTTGGATTTCCTGGCCCAGGAGAAAAAATAATTACAGAGGCTTTTTCAAGTTTATCTCTATTTACCTCATTATAATTATCACACTCAACTTTATCATATAGTGAAAGTTGATGCACAACATTATGAGTAAATGAGTCTTTATGGTCAATTATGTAAATCATTTAAAAAGGTCAATTAATGCTTTTGCTTTAATATAATTTTCATTAAATTCATGTTTGGCGTTACTATCAACAACTACACCTGAAGCTACTGAAATTTCTGAAATATTCTTAAAGTTTAAAATTGATCTAATAATGATATTAAATCTCATATCTCCATTAAATTTTATGTATCCAAAACTACCTGTATAAATATTTCTATTTTCTTTTTCCTGCTTATTTAAAAGATTGAGAGTATTAATTTTTGGACAGCCAATAACGGACCCTCCTGGCATCATAGCTTTAATAATATCAATATTATTAATATTTTTCTTAAGTTTACCTTTAATCAAGCTTACATAATGAAAAAGATCTTTATACTCTTCAATAACTTTAGTTTTTAATAATTTAACCGATCCAACCTTACATATTCGAGATAAATCATTTCTTTCCATGTCAACAATCATGTTATGCTCTTTTGTTTCCTTTAGGTTTTTTCTAAAATAATTTAGAGCTTTTGCTTTATTCATATTTCTTATTTTTTTTACTGTTCCAGCTATAGGTTTTGAAGTTATTAAAAAACCTTTTTTAGTTATCAGATTTTCTGGAGAACAACTAATAACAGAGTAATTTTTATCTCTAATCATAAAAGCTTCTGGTGCTAGGTTTGTCTTAGATAATCTGCAAAAGAAATCTAAAGGGTTAATTTTTGATCTTGTTTTATACTTAGTGCAAATCTTAATTTGATATGTCTCACCACGTTTAATCCTTTTTTGAAAGCTAGCAAAAATTTTAGCATAAGCGTTCTTATTGATATTAATCTTAAAATTACTTTTTTTAGAACTATTCTTTTTTTGATACTCAAGTTTATTACTAAGCTCAATTATTTTTTCAGGTTTATAAAAAATACCTTTAGGAAAATTAATATTTTTTTGCTTAGGTATTTTAATTTTAATCAAATTATTTAATATTTCATAACCTAAGAAGCCTATAAATAAGTCGGTTTTTTTTGATTTTGCTTTATATTTTTTACTTAGAAAGCTTTTAACATTTTTATTATTCAGGATAATTTTTTTTGAAAAATTTGTATAAAGATTAAATCCCTTTTGAGATTTATAAATAATATAAGGCTTACCTGAATGATGAAGGTCAGCTAATTGATTTTGTTTACTCAATTTATTCTGTTCTAAGTCTTAAAACTGGTTCTTCCTTAATTGGTAAGTGTATTATTGCTGCGAATACAGATAAAGCAATTGCTAAATACCACGCATAATCATACGACCCATAAAGATCATGAAACAGGCCTCCTAGATATGCACCAAAAAATGATCCTATTTGATGACTTAGAAAAACAATTCCATATAAAAGACCTAAATATTTTGTTCCGAATAAATGTGCTACAATTCCGCTTGTAGCCGGTACTGTTGAAAGCCATAAAAAACCGAAACTTGCTCCAAATATAAATGCACTCAAATTACTTGCTGGTGTGAATATAAATAAAATTATTGATATACCTCTTAAAAAGTAAATTGCACTGAGGATAATTTTCTTACTCATTTTAACTGAGAGATATCCACTCAATAATGAACCAAATATATTAAATAAACCAATCAATGATAATATTGCGGCTGCTGTCCAATCCTCAAGGCCTCTATCTATCACGTATTTTGGAACATGTGTTCCAACTAAAGTAATATGAAAACCACATACAAAAAAACCAGACACTAACAATATATAGCTTTTAGTTTTAAATGCTTCAGAAAGAGCTTCTTTAAATGTTTGATTTGATATTTGTTCTACGCTCTCAGCTTTAGATGGTGATCTAACAAAATATGCTGCAAACAAGCCTGTAAATAAAAATAGTAAAAAAATGAATAAAGTATAATTCCAGCCAAATTGAGACAGTGAATAATTTGTAAAAATTGGAGAGAGAAAATATCCAAAAGATCCAACAGCTGTTACAAAACTCATTGCAATTGTTCTTGTTGATAATGGAAAATGCTTTCCAACAACTGACATAGGAATACTTATGGCTGTGCCACCTAACCCAATACCTATTAGTAAACCCATATGGATTTGAAAAAAAATACCAGTATTAGGGCCAGTATAAAGAAAATAGATACCAAGAGTATAAAATATAAATGCAGAAATTATAGCAACATGGCCACCATAACGATCTGCAACTGCTCCAAAAATTGGACCTGTAATGCCCCACATTAACATTTGAATACCTATAGCAAAACCAAATGCAGTATTACTAATATTCAAACTTTCATTAAAATCTATAAAAAATAATCCAAAAACTTGTCTTACTCCAAGTGAAATTAAAACAACAAAACAAGCAGCAATTAAAGTTACTATTGCTGTTTTAGATTGAAAAAACTTTTCTGATATCATTTTAAATGTTTTAATGCTTGTTTAATGTCTGCAATTAAGTCATTTGGGTCTTCTAAACCAATATGCAATCTAACTAGATGCTCATCTTTAGTTAAATTTAAATAATTTCTATTTCCAGTTTCTCTAAACTCTTGATGTAAAACTAAACTTTCAAAACCACCCCAACTATAACCATAACCAAATAGTTTTAATGAATTTACAAATTTTCTAACAGAATTAATATTGCTAGATTTTATTTTTAAACCCATAAGGCCTGATGCTCCTGAGTAATATTTTTTCCACATTCTAAAATTATTAGAGTCTTTTTTATAAGGATATAATAATTTAAATTTCTTATTTTTAGACAAAAACGCAGCTACTTTTTTTGCATTTTCTCTATGACGATCTAATCTAACGTCTAGGGTTCTTAATCCTCGTGTTATTAAATAAGCATCATCTGGTCCTAACCTTAATCCTGTAATTCTTTCAGCATTATAGACTTTTGAAAAGACTTTTTTATTAACTGCTAAACTCCCCCCCATAACATCTGAATGACCAGAATAGTATTTTGTAGCTGATACAATTGACATATCAAAACCAAGTTTAATAGGTTTTAAAAAATATGGTGTTCCCCAAGTATTATCAATAGCAGTAAGAATTTTTTTCTTCTTGGCAATTGAAAGAATTTTACCTAAATCTTGAAAATCAAAAGTATTACTTCCAGGATTTTCAACAAATATTAATTTTGTTTTTTTTGTAATATTTTTTTTTAATGTGTTTAAATCACTTGGATTATAAAAAATTGTTTTAATACTAAATTCTTTTAAAAATTTTTCTGTTAGTAATCTTGTTGGGCTATACACTGGGTCTGCAACTATAATCTCATCTCCTGGTCTTGTTACACTGAAAATTGCCAAAAATACTGCTCCAAAACCAGTAGGTGTAGTGAATACATGATAGCTTTCTTCAAGTTTGGTTAAAATTTTTTGTAAAATATAAGTGGTAGATGTTCCTTGTCTTCCATAATCATAATGACCTCCGGTAGGATTTCTTTTAGCTTTAGCTTGAGTTTTTCTAATGTCTTTCATTGATTTGAAAATAATCGTAGAGGCTCGTACCACTGGAGGATTCACAGATTGATTGTGAAAATCTTTAGCCGTATGCTTTAAAAAAGTCTTGAAAGATTTAGACATAAAAAAAATTGATAACTTACTGGGACAATGCTATATCCCGCTGATAATTTCAATTAAATTATAAATAAAGGAAATAATGGGTTACCCAAAAAAACATAGAGGTCGAAGAAAACAAGGATCTAAAAAGAGAAGAGCCAAAAGAAAAAATAAAAAGAAATAGTTTTCAATGGAACAGATCAAAAAGGTTAAATCCATAAGTATATGGGTTTTTATTGTACCATTTATAGCTGTAAATACTTGCTTACTTCTCACAACTCAATTTCATGAATTTAATTTAATACCCCACCAATACAGAATTTTTCATCCTTTTCCTTATATTGATGGTGGCGTTTCTATCAGTAGGACTGCAAGATATTTTCCAAGTTATTTAATTTTTAAACCTGCAATGTTTTTTACAGCTTATCTTCTAATTATTTATTGGTTAAATAACAGAAAAATAATTAACCATTTCGATAATACAAATAAATATAGAAATAAAATTGTATACTTTGGCATAGCGTCAGCAATTGCATTAATTTTACATTCAATTTTCCTGGGAGTTAAATTCGATAACGATCTTTATAAATTATTTAGAAGAATAATAATGTTCACATTTATTATTTTTGAAATAGTTGCCCAAACTTATTTAGTTTTGGCATTATATTCTATTAAAGAGAAAATATTCAAACATATAAGTGAGGCAGTTTTAAAACTTAAATTAATTTTGGTGAGTATACTTATTATTGTAGCTGCTATCAGTATACCAATTATTAGTTTACCTGGAGATGATTTTTATGGAATAAATTTAAAATTTTTAAAACATGCATTAGAATGGGACTATTTTCTAGGGGTTATAAGTTTTTATCTTTTAACTTTTTTAATGTGGAAAAAAAATTAGTTTAAAACTTTATTTAATTTTAAAAAACTTTTAAATGGAGTAAATTTTTTTGTTTTTTTCTTTGCCCTTATGATTATCTTTTTAATTTCATTGGTATCTAAGGCATACATTTTATCAAATAAATTTAAAAAATTTTCGCTATCATTTTGCCTATATAAGAAACCTCTTTCATTTTCGCCGATAAATTCTTTTCTACCTGATGGGCAATCACTACAAAGAATTGGAATACCTATATATGCGGCGTCAATCATTGCTAAACTTGATCCTTCCCATGTTGAGGTTGAAATATAGTAATCTGATTTTTTTAAATATTTATAAATATTCAATTCGTAATCAATTAGTTTAACTTTTTCTAAAATGTCTAGTTCTTTAATTAAATTTTTTAAATCATCTTTTTCTTCTCCACTTCCAATTATCAATAGTTTTAAATCTTTATATTTAGACGTTAGTTTTTTAAAATTTTTTATTAAAAAAGAATAATTTTTTTGTTTAGTCATTCTTCCAATTGCTATCAAAACTTTACTCTCGTGAAAGAAATTATCATTTAATTCATGATTTTTTAATTTATAAATATCACCAATAATTAAATGAGGGTCTTCAATTACTTTTATTTGACCTTCGTTAAAAATATTATTATCTAAAAATACCCGTTTAAGTTCTTCTGATGGACAGATTACTTTATAAATTTTTTTAGAAAAAATCTTCCACATTGTTTTTCTAATGAAATTCAATTTAGGATGACCTGCTAAGTGCAAAATTAATTTAGTTCTAAACTTAAATAAATAAAAAATGGTTAATGGAAGAGAGCTAATTAAATGAACTATCAAAAAATCTGGTTTTTTTTTCTTTATTAAGTTTAATAATGGGAAAAAGGAAAAAAGAAAAATTAATAAATATGAAAGTCTACTTTTCAAAAAACCGGTTTTATCCCAAGATTTTAAAAATTGTAAAAATTTAAAGTTATGTATTAAAACTTTATCAAGACTAAATAATGCTTTATAATTGTCCCATTCTCCAAAAACATTAATTAAATTTGTATTAAGATTGGAATATTTATTAATACTATTAAGGCTATTAATCACATTTTGTACAGTTCCTACTTTAGAAATAAAGGGTGACCAAACAAAAATACTTTTTTTATCTGCACTCATTCTACTAAACTTTATACAGATAATTTTTCCATTCTGTTAATATTTTTGAACTTATTATTGAGTCTTCCCAAGTCATATTTGGGAATTTGCAATAATTATTGTTTTGCTGTATCGCAACTGAAGCTGCTTTAATTGTATTTGCATATACTGAATATTTTGAAGAAATTTTTTTTATATAATTTTTTTCGCTTGTTGACACTTCAATTGAGGTATTTTTATTTGGGAGCCATGGATTTGGGATAATCATTTTTCCTTTTGTGCCATAAATAATTGTTGGTTTTGCTAAATCTTTTTTAATTGAAATCTTTAATTCTGCATCAAAAAGGTTTTGAAATTCAATTTTTAAACTCCCCTCATCATCAGTGCCTCTAAAATTATTCTTTTTATAAACATCAGTTATATTATATTGAATCTCAGTATCCTGATTTTTTAATAATCTTGCAATTAAAACTACTAATGATACTGGATAACAGCCTATATCATTGATTGCTCCTCCTCCAAATTTCTTAACAAAAAGTCTATGTCCTGGTTTAAATTTAAGTATCGGGTTTACCCTAAATCCAAAGCTAGATTCTACTTGTGTAATATTGCCAATTTCATTGTTTAAAATTTTATTTATTATTTCATTTGTTTGAGGATGGGATCTGTATGCAATGTTTTCTAAAAAAAAAACTTTTGATTTATTCAATTGATCAAATACTTTTTTTGATTCATCTTTTGTTAGTGTCATTGGTTTTTCACATAAAATTCCTTTATTTGCTTCGGAGATCTTAATTATCAAATCAGCATGCTTATAATTCAAAGTGGCTATATATAATGCATCTATTTCTTTGCAATTAATCAACTCTTCATATGAGTTAAATTGACAATTCTTAGGAATATTAAATTTTTCTCCAAATTTAAGATTTTTATTTTTTGAAAGACTTGCAATAGATGTTAATTTTGCATTTTCAACTTCCCTGATAGCATTAGCAAATGAATCTGCAGCTCTACCTAAGCCTAAAACTCCCCATCTAACCATAATATTATTAATTAATTAAAAAAATATTCATGAAATAATCCATCCTCCGCCTAACACTTTATGACCTTGTTTATCAAGATCATAAAAAACACAAGCTTGGCCAGGCGAAATTCCATCTTCAAAATCTTTTAGATTTACTTCAGCAGAGTTATCATCTTTAAAATTAATAGATGCATCTAATAATTTTCCTGTTGATCTAACTTTAACTAATATATTTTTTGATAATTGTTTTTTATCAACTAGCAAATTTAAATTGTTTATATTTATATTTTTTTTTCCAAGTTTTTCTTTTGGTCCAACTACAATTTCATTTTTTTCTGAATTAATTTTTATTACATATAACGGTTCACTATTTGAAACTTTGATTCCTTTTCTTTGACCAATGGTAAAATTAATTATTCCATCATGAACTCCTATTACTTTCCCATCAAGATTTTTAATATTCCCTTTTTTTAAAGAATCTGGTCTGAACTTTCTTATTACTGATGCATAATCACCGCTTGGCACAAAACATATATCTTGGCTATCTGGTTTGTCTGCAACATTTAAATCTAATTCTTTAGCAATTGACCTTGTTTCATCTTTAAGCATTCCTCCTAATGGAAATCTTAAGTAATTTAATTGTTCCCTTGTAGTATTAAATAAGAAATAACTTTGATCTCTATTTTCATCTATAGCTCTATACATATTAGTTTCATTACCAAATGTAACACTTTTTACATAATGCCCTGTAATCAAAGCATCTGCTTTTAAATCTTTGGCGACTTCAAATAAGTCTTTAAACTTTACAGTTTGATTACATTGGACACATGGTATTGGTGTTTCACCTTTTAAATAACTATCTACAAAATTATCTATTACACCTTGTTTAAATTTATTTTGATAATATAAAATTTTGTGCTCAATTCCTAGTTTGTGTGCAACTCTTTTCGCATCCATAATATCTTGACCTGAACAACATTGTTTTGAAGAAACAACTTCTTTTCCACTATCATAAAGCTTAAGAGTAATTCCAATAACATTATACCCATCTCTTTTCATCATTCCTGCGACAGTGGATGAATCAACTCCACCTGACATAGCAACGACTACCGTAGTTTCAGACGGTTTTTTTGGTAAACCTATAGAGTTTAATTGAGTGTTCATTATCTGGTATTTATACTTATTTCTAATATAAGTTAAATAAATGATATTAGATTTTGAACTAGGTGACAAAGTTTACAATCCATCAGCAAAAGAATGGGGAATTGGACAAGTCCAGTCCATAATTAAGGAAAAGATAACTGTCAACTTTCAGAATGTTGGCAAAAAAGTAATTAATGCAAATAATATTGAGCTTAAAAAAGTAAATGACAGAAATTAATATAAAGAAGTTAGTAAAAGATTTGATTAAAACTTTTTTAAGTGCAGGAGATACTTCAATTAATTTAAGAAAAAATGGTCTTATAAAGTATACAAAACCAGATAACACTCCAGTCAGTAATGGTGACTTAGAAGTAAATAAAATTATTACTGAAAAATTAAAAGAACTAACACCATTAATACCGATAGTGTCAGAAGAAACTTCTGACAATAAATCAAATAAAAACCTTGAAGATTTCTGGCTAGTTGACCCCATTGATGGAACTTATGATTATATAAATAATTTAGAAGAATTTACAATTAATGCAGGTTTAATTTTAGACAGAAAACCTGTTGCAGGATTAATCTATGCTCCAGCCAAAAAAAGAATGTTTTACTCATATGGTGAAGGTCACGCATATGAACTTTTGGAAGGAAAAGAAATTAAACTTAATGGAAATAGAAATTATGATAAAAATAAAATTAAATTTGTATCTTATTCAAATAAGATAAAACCTGAAATTCAAAAAATTTTTGATAAACTTAATGTAAAAGAATATACGCGAATGAAAAGTTCATTAAAGTTTTGTGTAATTGCATCTGGTGAATACGATGGTTATGTCGCTGAACCAAGAGCGTGTGAATGGGATATTGCTGCAGGACATGCAATTCTAAAACATTCAGGTGGTTCTGTTACCGATTTTGAAAATAGAGAAATCATTTATGGTAAAGATGATTTTAAAAACCCAAGTTTAATATTAAAAAGTAAAAATTTAATTTAATGGATGAACAATTAAGATTAATACTAATTATTATTGTATCTGTTTCTATTTTTGGTTTAATAGTATTTATCTTTGTAAAAAATTATATTAAAAGCAAGATTGATAATTTAGTAAATGAAGAAAAAAAAAAATTAAAGTAAATTAATTATTTTAAGATAATCTTTTTTTTCAATATCCATCACTTTTTTAGAAGTCTCAAAATCGAAACCATTTCTTGCAAGCAATGATATATCTTTTTTATAAAATAAAGATCTGTTGTCTTCAGTTCTTGCTGGGCCTATTCTTTTTTTTTTACATAATTTAATAGCAGAAAAAAAATCTTGATCAGAGTTTTTATCATAAATACTATCTACTGTTTCTTTTATAAATTTGTCATTAATCCCTTTTGTAAATAAATAACTTCTAATTTTGTTAATTGAATTGCCTCTTTGGATCATACTTTTTGCTTTACTTTCAGAGTAAAACTTATCATTTATGAATTTACTTTTTTCTAAATCAACCAAAACAACATCAATTAGATTTGTTACGTCTTGTTTTTTAACGCTTGGAATTGAATTTTTTAAATATTTTTTTAAAAGATAGGTTTTAAGCTGCTGTTTTGAGGGTGCATACTTTTCTATATAAGCAAATGCAAAATTACGCATCTCTTCAACAGTTACCTGTAATGATTTTTTTTTGTTTCTTATGGGAATCATAATAAGATCTAATATAATATATTTAAGAATGATCGAACAAATTTATAATTATTTTACTATTGAAATGCTTTACTTCTGGGTTAACCTTGGTGTGCTCCCCTTTTGGTTTTTAATAATATTTTTTCCTCAATCCCAATTATGTAAATATCTTGCTACATCAATATTTCCTATATTTCTGCTTAGTATAGCTTATGGTTTTGCTCTCTATAAATCCTACCTAAATACCTATGATTTTTTAGGAAACTTTAATTTGTATCTAGGGATAGAAAATGTGACTTACTTATTTGAAAATAATTTGTTTTTATTGTTATTTTGGGTTCACTTTGTTTCTATTAACCTCTTTGTTGGTGGATGGGTTGTTAAAGATTCACAAAAATTCTTAATAAATAAATATCTATTAGCTTTGCCATTAATTGTTATCTACTTAATCGGGCCAATAGGTTTATTTGTTTATTGGATAATAAGAATTTTTTATGCAAAACGCCTAAGTCTATATGAGTAAGCATATAGATTTTTATTTTGATTTTATAAGTCCTTATTCATACTTGGCTCATAAAAAAATAATTAACTTAAATCAAAGAAATATTTTCAATTATAAAGCTATTTTGTTGGGTGGCTTGCATAATCTAGGTGAAGTTATTGCACCTGCATTTAATGAAAAAAAAATGAAAAATATGAAAAATGACTGTATCTTAATTTCAAAAAAAAATAAAATTCCTTTTAAATGGAATGAAAAATTTCCCATAAATTCTTTACATCTAATGAGAGGTTTTTTAGTAATTGATAATAATAAAAAAAATAAATTTATTGATTTGTGTTTTGATGCATACTGGAAAGATAACTTGGATATTTCTATTGAAAAAAATATAAAAAAAATTTTATCAGATTGTGAAATCGATCACGATTACTTTGAAAAAAGTATAAAAGAGCAAGTAATTAAAAACAAACTCAAAGAATTAACAAGTGAAGCGTTTAAATTAGATGTCTTTGGAGCTCCTACATTTATAGTGAATAATAAACTTTTTTGGGGACAAGATCGAGTAGAATATGCAATAGATGAGTTTAAAAATTGAGAAAATAAAAAGATGAAAAAATTTTTTATAAAATTAGCAAAATTTTTTGACTATGAAATAATTGATCAAAATAAATTCGTTTCACCTACTTTGGAAAAAGACTTAAACGAGGATCTTTCATCTTTAAATACAAAATCAATAGTTTTACCTTTAGGAGAGGTTAAAATTTCAAAAAAAATAAGCTCCGTATTAATCATATTTAGAACTAACACTGATATAGAAATCTGGGATCAAAATAAAAAAAGATTATTTGAAGAACCAAAAATTGAATATTCTGTTAGATCTTTAAATTCTCTTATTAATTCTGTTAATTTCTGTAAAACAAAATATCAAAATATTCAATTCAAGATAATTATTGTTGATGATAAATCAAAAGATGAAAATTTAAGTAAATTAAAAAAAATAATAGATAAAAATAACTTAGATATAGATATTATCTCTCTAAACCATAAAAAATATGAAGATACGATTAAAAAACAAAAAAATGATCAAACTTTTTCAAATTTAGCCAGTTTGCTTCAATCTTTTGAATTAGCAAAAGAAAATGGTGAAGATTTAGTTTTCTTTGTAGAGGACGACTATTTACATTTTGAGCCTATGATGGAGGAAATGATTGCCTCCTATGAAAGAATAGCTTCACAAATTGATAAAGATATTTTTATGTGCCCTGCTGATTATCCTTATCTTTATATGAACAATGAAAAAACAAACATTTTAATTGGGAATAAGAGGCATTGGAGAACAATTAGCAAAACTTTATGCACATTTATGACTACAAAGGCATTATTAGATAAATACTGGGATAATTTTTATAACACTTGTTTAGACAGAAATGATCCTTTTGAAAAATATCTTAATGAAATCTATACAAAAGAATTTTGTATTTCTCCTTTAAAAAGTCTCTCTTTGCATTTAACAAATGTAAATTCTAGTTATGGATTATCACCTTTTATAGATTACAAAAAACTTTGGGAAGAAAACAAATATTAAAAGGCCCTTTTGCAAGGGCCTTATTTTAACTAAACGTCGAGAGATTTTTATTTTTAGAGACCCTTCGAGTTAGTAATCGCGGAGATATACAAGAGGTCGAAGGATCTCTTTATTGTTAACAATTAGTCACGTATTGCATAAGCAATCACGCCTGTTTCCGTAACATCGGTACCTTTAAGTTCACCTTCTTTACTCAATCGGATACCAATAGTTGCTTTCATCAAACTCCAAACAATGTAAGCCACTACGAAAACAAATATATTAATTGAAAGAACTCCAATTAACTGAGCGCTAAATGCTACATCTGTATTTGTAATTGGCACTGCTAAAGTTCCCCAAATACCCGCAAACAAGTGGGCTGGAATTGCTCCTACTACATCATCGATTTTTAATGAGAATAAGAGTTTAGTTCCATAAACCACTATCACACCACCAACTGCACCAATCAAGATTGCAGCTAAAGGTGAAGGCATTAAAGGTTCAGCAGTAATTGCAACTAATCCACCAATACATCCATTTAACATTTGAACAACATCTGTTTTTCCAAAATTTAATCTTGTAACTATTGCAGCAGCAATAACACCACCAGCTCCAGCTAAAAATGTATTCATAAATATTGTAGATACAGCTATTGCATCATCCGCAGTTCCCATAGCAAGTTGTGAACCACCATTAAATCCAAACCAACCTAGCCATAAAATAAATACCCCTAAAGTTACAAGTGGTATCGAAGATGCTGCAAATGGTTTCAAAGGTGCTGGAGCTCCAGATTTAGTAAATCTTCCCAATCTAGGACCAATAATTATAGCACCGGCTAAAGCAGCTGCTCCTCCAGTTGAGTGTACTAAAGTCGAACCAGCAAAATCAGAAAAACCTAATTCTGCTAACCAACCTCCACCCCACTGCCAACCCATTACGATTGGGTATAAAATTCCAGACAAAATTGCTGCAAATAAAAAGAATGGCCATAACTTAATTCTTTCTGCCATTGTTCCAGAAACAATTGATACTGTAGTGGCACAGAAAACCATTTGAAAATACCAATCAGAACCATCTGAATAACCAGTATCTACTGCACTAGAGTCAGACCAAGGAATAAAGCTACCTATATATCCCCCTTCTGGTATCCCATAAGCAAGATTGTAACCAAACATCCAGAACATAATTCCAGAGATTGATATTAAACCTATATTTTTCGCACAAATTACGGATACACTTTTTGATGTAACCATACCTGATTCTAACATTGCAAACCCACAAGCCATAAAAAATACTAGAAATCCGCAAATTAAAAATAGCAAGGTATTAAATATAAAACCTACTTCAGCAGAAACAGTTGTCTCTGCCATCCCCGCACTACTCATGTTTAATAAAAAAATTAAACTAATAAGTGGTGCACTTATTTTTTTCATTAATTTAGTCATAAGACCTCCCTGTTAAGAGAGGAGTTATATTTTTTTAATTACTTTAAACTAACGCTGATTATGAAAAATGGGTATGCAGAATTTGCATATAGAAACAGCCTTAATACTTATTTTAAAAACATTAAGGCTGTTAAAAAAGTGTTATTTATTAAATACTTCTTTTAAAGCTTTAGCTGGTAAAAATTTAACCTTTTGAGATGCAGCAATTTGAATTTGCTCACCAGTTCTTGGGTTTCTTCCAACTCTCGCTTTTCTTTTAGCTACTTTATAGGTT
>CABXXB010000003.1 GCA_902516065.1 uncultured Pelagibacteraceae bacterium
ATAAATTCTGCTAAAATTTTAAAGAAGAATGGTATTTTAGCTGTAGTTACATTTCATTCATTAGAAGACAAAATAGTCAAATATTTTTTTAAAAGTTTATCCGAAAATAAAAGTATTTCTAGATACCAGCCAAAAGTTCAGCAAAAAAAAATTTCATTTAAAATGCCTTTAAAAAAACCAATTGTTCCATCGGACAAAGAATTAAAAGAGAATCTGCCCTCAAGATCTGCTAAACTGAGATATCTTATTAAACAAGCGGATGATTATGAAATTGAAAGCGATATTTTAAATAAATTTTCTGAATTAATTGAGATAGAAAATTTAGGTTTAAAACTATGAAAAAATTAATAGTTTTTGCAGCAATATTCACCTTAATCGTATCTACCTCTTTAATAAAGAATTCTACAAAAGATTTAGATGATCAAATTTATTCTTTAAGAGAAAATATATTATTTTTAGAGAACAGATTTAATGACTCAAAATTAGAATTTGATTATTTAAGTTCTTCAGAAAAATTATTAGAATATCAAAAATTATATTTTGAAAATTTATTAATTAAAAAATCACTTAAAGAATTAAAAACTTTAAAAATTATAGATAAAGAATTAATTATCACCGAGTTAAAAATATCAGGGAAAACTAATGAAAAATAAAGAGAGATTTATTTTATACGATAACAATAATGAATTTGAATACACAAAAAATAAATCTGACATTAATATAAAATTCAATCGAGTAGCGTTTATTTTTTTTATTTTTTTTATTATTTCAATTATATATTCAATTCATTTAGTTCATCTTGGCTCTAGAAATTCTGAAGATTTAAATAAGAATCAGATAAAAGTTTTTAGTAAACTTAAACGAGCAGATATTGTAGATAGAAATGATAATTTTTTGGCCAGAACAGTAAGCTCAATAGATATTGGTATAAATCCAGTTGAAATAATTGATGAAGAAAAATTATTATTAAATCTTAGATATATTTTTCCAAAAAAAGATTATGAGTCGATTAAATTAAAATTTAAGAAAAAAAAATTTTTTTGGTTTGAAAAAAAAATTTCCGACGAAAATTATGAAAAAATAATGATGCTTGGAGACAAATCTATTAAATCTGAAGAAAAACTTACAAGGATTTATCCACAAAAAAACTTATTTAGTCATATTATTGGACAAATTGATGATGACAATAACGGTATCTCTGGACTTGAAAAATCTTTAGACAAAGAATTAAAAAAAGATAAATATAAAATTCAGTTAACTGTAGATAAAGATATTCAATTTTTAATAAGAGAAGAATTAATCAAATTTAATGGAATTTTTAAAACAAAAGGAAGCGCAGCAATATTAATTGATGTTAATTCTGGAGAAATTTTGTCTTTAACATCACTTCCAGATTTTGATCCAAATCAAAGAATTAACATCACCGACGAGAATTATATTAATAGAGTAACAAAGGGTGTTTATGAATTTGGCTCTGTTTTTAAGACTTTTACTCTTGCAGCAGGTATTCACGAAAAAGCTGTAGAACCTGAAACACAATTTAAAAATTTAGAAAAAAGCATACAATGTGGAAAAAACACAATTAGTGAATATGATAAAAAAATTCCATCTGATCTAACTGCTGAACAAATACTCATTAGATCAGGTAACATAGGGTCAGTTAGGATTGCTCAAGCTATTGGTTTGGAAAAATTTAAAAATTTTTTGGATAAATTAAGTTTAATAAGTTCAATTAAATTTGATATTGAAGAAGTGGGAATACCCATACCTTTTAGATGGGGGAAGTGTAAATTAGCAACAACTTCTTACGGTCATGGAATTACAACCACAATTCTTCAATTAGCTAACGCTTATTCAATAATAGTAAATGGTGGCTATAAGATTAATCCTACTTTAATCAAAAAGAAATCCAAGATTAAAAATAAAAAGATACTTAATAACGATGTATCTAAAAAGATTAATCCAATTCTAAGAAAAATCGTGACTACTAAAGAAGGCACAGCATCTCTGGCTAATGTTGATGGATATCTAGTTGGTGGAAAAACAGGCACTGCTCAGACAAGTATTGTTGGTGGATATTCAAATAAAAAAATCAATACTTTTGCATCAGTTTTTCCATCTTCCAATCCAAAATATGTATTTATTGTTATGTTAGATGAACCTAAAACTAATAGTGAATATATTTACAATTATAGAGACGGTTCAGGAATTAAATATAAAGGCACACCATTTAACACTGCAGGTTGGACATCAGTAGAAGTTGTTGGACAAATTATTGAAAAAATTGGGCCCATTTTAGCCACAAAATATAATGAAGTTTATTAAAAATGCTCCTTGGAAACTTCATAAAAAATATAAATAGAAAATATTACAAAACATATTTCTCCGGCGTTGCTTTTAATAGTAAGCAGGTAAAAAAAGATAATATTTTTTTTGCAATTGAAGGCACTAAATTTGATGGAAATAAATATATTTTCGATGCGATTAATAATGGAGCTAAAATAATTATTTCAAAAAAAAATATTAAATTTAGAGATAAAAATATTATCTTTTTAAGAGACGATAATCCAAGAAAATTACTAGCTGAAATTTCTTTTAAATTGATAAAAAAAAAACCAACCAATCTTATTGCTGTCACTGGAACTAATGGAAAATCATCTATAGCAAATTTCTATTATCAGATATTAAACTTAAATAATAAGAGGGCTGCAACTATTGGAACTTTAGGAGTTCGTTCCAAAGAAATAAATTTTGATTTATCGAATACAACAATCGACCCAATACATTTAGGGCAAATTTTAAAAAAACTTAAAAATCATAAAATTGAAAATGTAATCATAGAAGCCTCAAGCCATGGTTTAGATCAAAATAGATTAGATGGATTAATTTTTAATTCAGGAATATTTACAAATTTATCTCAAGATCATTTGGATTATCATAAAAACTTGAAAAATTATTTAGATGCAAAACTTTATTTATTTAGAAATCTTATGAAAAAAAAAGGAAATATAATAACTGATTCAAAAATACCCGAGTTTGCTCAAATTAAAAAAATCACAAAAAAAAAATTTTTAAAACTTAATACCATAGAGGGCAAAAATGAAAAGTTGAAAATATTAACACATTCTTTTCATGATGAATCTCAAATTCTTAAAATAAAATATAAAGATATTGTTAAGTATATAAAAATTAATTTAATTGGAAAAATCCAAATTAAAAATATTTTAATGGCTCTTATAGCAGCTGAAAAAAGTGGATTAAATTTAAACAAAATTTTGAATGTTTTACCAAGTCTCAAACCTATCGAAGGAAGATTTGAAAAAATAGGTATGATTAAAAATAAATCAAAAGTAATTTTAGATTACGCACATACTCCTGATGCTTTAAAAACATGTCTTTTGAATTTAAAAGAACAATTCCCAGATAAGAAAATAATTTCATTATTTGGATGTGGTGGAAATAGAGACCAGAACAAACGTTCTAAAATGGGAAAAATAGCTGATATCTTTTCAGACGAAATATATCTTACCGATGATAATCCAAGATTTGAAAGTTCACATAAAATTAGAAAAGATATAAGAACTGGAATAAAAAAAACAAAAGTTATAGAAATTTCAGATAGAGGTAAAGCAATAGCCCAGGCAATTAAAAATTTAAGAACTGGAGAAATTTTGCTTGTTGCAGGAAAGGGCCACGAAAAAGTTCAAGATATCGGCAAGCGAAAAATTTTTTTTTCAGATAGAAAAATAGTTTTGGAATCGATTAAAACTAAAAATCATTCTTTATCTAATAATCTTAAATTAAATATAATCAGAGAAGTTTCTGGTAACAAAAAATTCCCTTTTTCACTTAAATTAAAACAAGCTAGAATTAATTCTAAAGAGGTTAAAAAAGATGACATTTTTTTTGCAATTAAAGGAAATAAAAATGATGGAAATAAATTTATAAGTCAATCTTTTAAAAATAAAGCTTCATTAGCAATAGTAAATAAAATTCAAAAAAAATTAAAAATACATAATCAAATCAAAGTTAAAAATACATTAAAATTTTTGACAGATATTTCAGGAATCTTTAGAAAAAACATAAATACTAAAATAATTGCTATAACAGGAAGTTGTGGAAAAACATCACTTAAAGAATTGTTAGGAAATACATTAAAGAAAATTTCTAAGGTGAGCATATCTCCAAGATCATTTAATAATAAATATGGAGTTCCTTTAAGTCTTTTTAATTTAAATTATGCTGACAATTATGGAGTTTTAGAGGTAGGCATGGATAAAAAGGGTGAAATAGATAATTTATCTAAAATAATTAAACCAAATGTAAGTGTCATTACTAATATTAATTATGCACATGCAAAAAATTTTAATAATATAAAAAGTATTGCATTGGCCAAGTCAGAAATTATTTATAATACCAAACCAAAGGGTTACATTGTGTTAAATGCAGATGATAGGTTTTTTAAATTACATAAAACGATTGCTTTTAAGAAAAATTTAAAAGTGATTTCATTTGGTATTAAAGACCAAAAATCTAATATTTGTTTAAAGAATATAGAAAGAAATGGTAAGTATTTTTTGATTAAAATTGAGCATGATAATCTTAAAAAAAATTTTTTAATTTCAAATAATTTTCAAAGTAATATTTATAATATTTTAGGGGCAATAGCTGTAATGAGCATTTATTTTGATATTTCTGAATTAAATAAAAATATTTTCTTAAATTTTGAAATACCTAAAGGACGCGGTGATATTTCACGTATCAAGATTATGAATAAGAATATTAATTTAGTTGATGAAAGTTACAATTCTAATCCTTTATCCCTTAAGTCTGCTATTTTAAATTTTGAAAAAATTGAGTCAAAAAAATCAAAAAAATATCTTTTAATTGGCGATATGTTAGAACTTGGAAGACACTCAAAAAAACTTCATAAATCTATTGCTCCAATAATTAATAAAACAAAAATCAATAAAGTATTTGTTAAAGGAAATAATGCTAAATTAATATTTCAAAAACTTTCTAAATCTAAAAAGGGCAAGGTTTTGTATAACAAGTCTCAAATTATAGAATTTATAAAAAAAGACTTAAATAATGACGATTATTTAATGATTAAAGCCTCAAATGCGACAGGTTTTAATCAGATAGTAAAAGACATAAAAGGATTTAAATAATGCTATATCAATTTTTACTAAACTTTGTAGATACTTTTGGATTTTTAAATGTTTTTAAATATTTAACATTTAGAACTGGTTTATCAGTTTTTACTTCTTTGATAATTGTTTTAATTATTGGTGGCCCATTTATCAGATTTTTTTCAAACCAAAAAATTTTAAATCCAATACGTGATGATGGTCCAGAAGATCATATTGTAAAGAAAATTGGAACACCAACAATGGGTGGGGTAATTATCTTACTGGGCTTATTGATATCAGTATTATGTTGGGGTGATTTATCTAATATTAATATTCTATTTTGTATATTTATCGCTGTATCTTTTGGACTGTTAGGAGCCTTAGATGATTATAAAAAGATTAAACATAGTAATTCCTCAGGAATATCATCTAAATTTAAAATAATTTTACAAATTATAATAGCAATTACAGGAGTAAGTTTCTTTGTATATTTTGTAGATTATCAAGATATCACAAATTTATATTTTCCATTTTTCAAAAATTTGATCATAAATCTTGGTTGGTTTTTTATTCCTTTTTCAGTATTTGTAATTGTTGGTTCATCTAATGCTGTAAACCTTACAGATGGCCTAGATGGTTTAGCTACAGTTCCGGTAATATTAGTTGCAGTTTGTTTTGCTTTTATAAGTTACGTTACAGGAAATGTTGTGTTTTCTGATTATTTGCAAATACCTTATATAGAAGGCACTGGAGAAGTATCAATTTTTTGTGGAGCAATAATAGGTTCATGCTTGGGTTTTTTATGGTTTAATGCTCCTCCGGCAAAGATTTTTATGGGTGATACTGGCTCACTGTCTTTAGGAGGTTCTTTAGGAGCCGTAGGGATAATTACAAAACACGAAATTGTTTTAGCAATTACAGGAGGCCTTTTTGTTTTGGAAGCAGTTTCTGTAATGGTCCAAGTAATATCTTATAAACTTACAGGAAAAAGAATCTTTAAGATGGCACCAATACACCATCATTTTGAAAAGAAAGGCTGGCCTGAGTCAACAGTTGTGATCAGGTTTTGGATTATTTCAATAATTTTAGCAATGATAGGTTTAGCTACCTTAAAATTAAGATAATGAATGAAAATTCAAATATTTTTATCAATAAAAAAATTCTAATTTATGGTCTTGGGAAAAGTGGTATTTCATCTTTTAAATTTTTAAAAAAAAGAAATCAGGTTTTTTTATTTGATGATAATAATAAGATAAAATTAAATAGTTATACCAAAAAAAATCTAATTTCATTAAGCCTTATTAAAAAAATTAAATTTGATTTAATTATAATAAGTCCAGGCATAAATAATAAAAAATGTAAATTAAATAAATTTTTAAAAAAAAATTCAAAAATCATTTATTCAGATTTAGACGTATTTTATTCTTTTTATAAAAATCTGTGTATTACTATTACAGGAACAAACGGCAAATCTACTACCTGCCAGTTATTACATCAGGTGTTAAAAAAACAGAAATATGACGCTAGATTGGCTGGTAATATTGGTTATCCAATTTTATCTATCAAAAAAATTAAAGAAGATACTATTTTTGTTATTGAAGCTTCATCTTATCAATTAGAATATAGCAAATTATTTAAATCTAAATACGCTGCAATACTTAATATCTCTCCAGACCATTTAGAAAGACATGAAACAATAAACAATTATATTTCAGCAAAATTTAAACTTATAAAAAATCAAAATAAAAACTCAATAGTATTAATAAATAAATTTGATAAATATATTCAAAATAGAATTAAAAAAATTAAATATAAAAGTAAAATTATCAAAGTTGATACAAAACTTAAAAAAAAGTTTATTAATATATTTCATAATGAATATTTCTTATCAGCATCAAATATTGAAAATCTGTCATTCGTAATTGAACTAGCAAAAAAATTTAATATTAAAAAAAGCAAATTGATTGAAGCAGTTAAAAAATTTAAGGGTTTGAATTATCGTCAGCAGATAATTTTTAAAAATAAAAAAATTTCAATTATCAACGATTCAAAATCTACCAGTTATTCATCTTCAATTGAAATGTTAAAAAGAAAGAATAATATTTATTGGTTAATGGGGGGCATACCAAAAATAGGTGATAAATTTAATTTATCTAAAAATTATTGCAGGAATGTTCAAGGTTATATATTTGGAGTTAATCAAAAAAAATTCTCATTAGATCTAAAAAAAAAAATTAAAATTAAAAAATTTTTTAATTTATCAAAAGCGTTAAATGAATTGTTTAAAGATGTAAAAAAAGATAATTCTTCTAAAAAAACTATTCTTTTTAGCCCTGCTGCAGCTTCTTTTGATAATTTTAAAAATTTTGAAGAAAGAGGAAAATATTTTAATGAATTAATAAAAAAGTATATTTATGTTAGATAAGTTTTTTAATTACTTTTCTTATTATCAGTGGTGGAAAAATTTAGACAAATTTATTCTTAGTTTAATAATTGCCTTATTTTTAACTGGTTTATTTTTCTCGCTAGTATCAACCTCTCTAATTGCATCCGATAAACTTGAAACAAATAGTTATTTTTTCTTCTTTAAACATCTGGTTTTCGTTTTAATAGGGTTGTTTATTATTTTTATATTTTCTTATATTGAGCAAAAAACATTATATAAAATTTCAGTTTATATCTTTTTATTTTCTTTGATTTTACTACTTTTAGTTCCATTTATTGGGATTGAAGTGAAAGGATCAACAAGATGGTTAGATTTAATTTTTTTACCAAGATTACAGCCTGTTGAATTAGTAAAACCTTTTTTTATAATAATGTTAGCTTTAATTATTTCAAATAACAGGTTTGCTAATTTTACTATAAAATTTTCAATATCTTTTTTATTAACATCATTAATCATACTTTTGTTAATTTTGCAGCCTGACTTAGGTCAGACTTTATTAATTGGACTTAGTTGGCTAATATTAATTTTTGTTTCAGGGATAAATTTATTTTTTCTTTTTTCAATATCTTTAGTTGGTATAATTTTGCTTTTATATATAGTTTTTTATATTCCAAAATTTGAATATATTAAAAATAGATTGTTATCTTTTTTTGATACAGAAACAGGTACTCATAATTTTCAATCTGATAAAGCACTAGACTCAATCATGAGTGGAGGTTTTTTTGGTAAAGGCATTGGAGAAGGAACATTGAAAAATAGAGTACCTGAGGCACACACAGATTATATTATTTCAGTAATATCTGAAGAATTTGGTGTAATTGCGATAATGTTAATATTGGTTTTATTTTTGGTATTTATTTTCTCAATTTTGAAAAAAGTCGATAAAGAAGCAAATAACACTGTAAGATTAATCTTAGTAGGTTCAGCTAGTTTAATATTATTACAAGCAATGATACATATTGGAGTTAACATTAGATTATTTCCCACAACGGGCATGACTTTACCATTTTTAAGTTATGGAGGATCATCAATAATTAGTGTCTCAATATTATCTGGTATAATCTTAAATTTGACAAAAAGAAAAGTTTTATTTTCAAAGTGAAAAAAATATTAATCACTACAGGTGGAACAGGAGGGCATATAATACCTGCAAAAATTATTAAAGAACATTTAAAAAATAATTTTGAAATATACTTTTCTACTGATTTAAGAGGGTTAAAGTATTTATCATCAGATATTAACAAAACTATAATTATTGATACCCCAAGATTTAATTTAAGCTTTTATCTACCATTTCGATTAATAAAGTTAATGTATTTAATACTCCAATCAATTTTATTTTTAAAAAAAAAAAAAATTGAAAAAGTAATTTCCATTGGTGGATATATGTCAATACCAATTATTATTGGTGCCAAGATACTAGGTTTAACTATTTTATTATTAGAGCCTAATTTAGTATTGGGAAGAGGAAACAGATTTTTTCTTAATTTTTCAAAAAAGATATTTTGTTATTCAAATAAAATATCCAATTTCCCTAAAAAAAATTTTCATAAAATTGAATTGATTAAACCTTTAGTTTCAAAAGCTTTTTATGAATTAGAAAAAACTAAAGATATAAATAATAAATTTTGTTTTTTAATATCAGGCGGCAGTCAAGGTGCTCAAATTTTTGATGATTTAATTAAAGATATAATGATTGATATTTCAAAAACTTTTTCAATTAAAGTCATTCAGCAAACAAGTATAGAAAATATTGAAAAATTAAAAAATTTTTACGACTCTAAAAACATTGAAAACAAAATTTTTAATTTTGAAGAAAATTTTATTAATTTAATTAATATGTCTGATCTCTGTATTACAAGAGCAGGAGCTACTTCATTAGCAGAAATTTCTATTTTAAATAAGCCTTTTATAGCGATACCTCTTCCAAGTGCTAAAGATAACCACCAAATGAAAAATGCTCAATTTTATGAAGAAATGGGATGTTGCTGGGTTTTAGATCAAAGAAATCTCAAAAAAGAAAAATTATCAAATATTATACTAAACATATTAAAAGATAAGTCTGATTTAATTGATAAAAAGTCAAACTTAGAAAAATTAAATTTTGAAAATTCATGGAATGATGTAAATCAGAAATTACAAAAAATAATCAATGAAAATTAAACTAGCTAAAAAAGAAATTATTCATTTTGTAGGTATTGGAGGCATAGGCATGAGTGGTCTTTCTTTAATAATGAAGGGTCAAGGATTTCAAGTCCAAGGAAGTGATATTGCCAACAATAAAAATATAGATAGATTAAAAAAAGAAAAAATTAAATTTTTTTTAGGACATTCAAAAAAAAATTTAAAAGATGCTACAATTGTTGTTATCTCTTCAGCTATAAAAAAAACTAATCCTGAATTAGTTGAAGCAAAAAGAAAAAAAATTCCGATAATTAAAAGAGGTAAAATGTTAGCTAGTATTGTTTCGTTAATGAAAAATATTGTAGTTGTAGGATCTCATGGTAAAACGACAACGACATCTTTAATTGCATCTATTTTTCAAGAAACAAAAATTGACCCAACAATCATTAATGGAGGGGTAATAAATTCAATTAAGAATACTGCCAAATTAGGAAAAAGTGATTGGTCTATTTTAGAAGCCGATGAGTCTGATGGTAGCTTTGTTCACATTACTCCAACATATTCTATAATAACAAATATCGATAGAGAACATATGGATTTCTATAAATCTATGACTGATCTAAAAAGATATTTTATTGAGTTTATTAATAAAGTCCCTTCATTTGGCAAATCATTTATTTGTACGGATGATAAAATTAATTGTGAAATAATCAAATCTATCAAAAATAAAAATTTTTATACTTATGGGCAGAAAGATAATGCAAATTTAATGATAAGAAATATTAGACAACACAAAACTTTTTCAAATTTTGATCTTATGGTTAAATTACCTAACAAGGAAAACTTAAATATCAAAGGTATTAAGATACCATTGCTTGGTATTCATAATATTAGGAATACAGTTGGAGCAGTTGGTGTTGCTTTAACTGTAGGGATACCAATTCAAAAAATAAAAAAAGGATTAAAAAATTTTAAGGGAGTTCAGAGAAGATTTAATAAAATATTTTCATATAATAATATAGATTTTTATGATGACTATGCACATCACCCAACCGAGATTAGAGTTGTATTACAAGGTGTTAAACAAGTATTTAGTAAATATGAAAAAATATGTATTTTTCAACCCCACAGAATTTCAAGACTTAAAGATTTAAAAAAAAAATTTACCTATGCTTTTAATGATGCTGATACAGTTATTTTATGTCCAATTTATACTGCCGGAGAAAAAATTAAATTAGGATTTAGCTATGAAGATTTTGCAAAAAAAATTATAAAAAATTCTAATGTTAAGTTATATATGGTTGATAATAATTACCAATTATCAAAATATCTAAAACAGAATATGTATGGTAAAAAAATAGTAGTAGCAATGGGCGCTGGGTCAATTTCAAATTGGATAAAAGAACTACCTAGTTTAATGCAATGACAATTGATGAATTAAAAGAATTACTCAAAAAGTTTGACTCAAGTATCACATACAGTGCAGACTTAAAAAAAAAAAATTGGTTTAACATTGGTGGAAAAGCAAAGGTTTTTTTTAAAGCCGATGAATTAGCAGATTTGGTTGAGTTTTTAAAAGTTTTAGATAACAGAGAAAAAATTCACATAATTGGAGCAGGTTCAAATACATTAATCACTGATGAAGTTTATGATGGTGTAATTATTAAACTTGGAAAAAATTTTAATCGATTATCTTTATTAAATTCAAACATAATTATTTCAGGCACAGCAGTTTTAGATAAAAAATTATCAGATTTTGCAGCTGAAAATAGCTTAAGTGGATTTGAATTTTTATCCTGTATACCTGGAACTGTAGGAGGAGGTCTTAGAATGAATGCTGGCTGTTTTGGCACGGAAATAAAAGATATTTTAGTTTCAATTCAATCTGTAGATAAAAATGGAAATGTATTAACTATCCCAGCAAAAGAGATTAATTTTGAATATAGAAACAATGATTTGTCAGAAAGCTTAATATTTTTAAGTGCTTCATTTAAGGGTGAAAAAAAAGATACTCAAAAAATATTAGAGAAAATGTCAAAATTGAAAAATAAAAAAGACAATAATCAACCAACTAAAATAAAAACTAGTGGTAGCACATTTAAGAATCCAATAAATTTAACTTCAAAAAAAGTATGGGAATTAATTAAAGAATCTGTCCCAGCTGATGTTGAATTTGGGGATGCTTGTATTTCAAAAAAACACTTAAATTTTTTTGTAAACAAGGGTAATGCATCATTTAAAGATATGAAAAAATTAATTAATTTTGTTGAAAAAAGTGTATTCAATAAAACAGGTGTTAAAATAGAAAAAGAAATAAAAATTTTAGAAAATTGAAAAAAAAAATCTTGATAATTTCTGGGGGGATTTCAAAAGAACGAGAAATAAGTCTTCAAACAGGTAATCAAGTTGCTAAAGAATTAAAGAATAATAAGTACACAGTAAAAATTTGTGAACCAAATCATAATTTGTTTAAAGTAATTAAAAAATTTAAACCCAACACAATATTCAATGCATTACATGGTCAATATGGAGAAGATGGATACATTCAATCTATTTTGGAAAATATTGGTATACCATATACTCATTCCGGTGTTATTGCCTCTGCTAAGGCTATGGATAAAGAAGTTTCTAAAAAGATATTTATTAAACATAAAATTTTGACACCAAAATATATAAAATATTCTTTTGATGATCATTTTACAAAGCTCATTCATAAAATTAAAAAAAAATTTGGATTTCCTGTTGTTATTAAACCAATCAATGAAGGATCAAGCGTTAATGTATATATTTGCAATAAATCAAATTTAAAAAATAAATTAAAAAAACTTAAACCGTACAAAGAGATTTTAATTGAAGAATTTATTTCTGGTCGTGAAATTCAAGCTGCTATTTTAGGAAATATAAAATTAGGAGCAATAGAATTAAAACCAAAAAGAAAGTTTTATGATTATGAGGCAAAATATAATTCTAAAGCACAAACTAGACATATTATTCCAGTTGATTTATCAAAAAGAAAATTTAATGAATTAATGATTATCTCCCATAGAGTTCATAATTTACTTGGTTGTAAGGGAGTAACAAGGTCAGATTTTAAGTATTACAAAAATAAATTTTATCTTTTAGAGACAAACACGCAACCTGGTATGACTAAACTTTCCTTAGTTCCAGAAATCTGTATGTATAAGGGGATTAATTTTATCAAATTAATTAAATTATTATTAGATGATGCCTCAACGAATAAGTAAAAAAATTCCTATCTACTTATTTGTTTTTTTCACACTTGTAACAATAAATAATACAAAGATATCAAATGATTTTTATAAAATTAAAAAATTTAATATAAGTGGCCTTAATAAAATAGAAACGACAAAAATTTATGATGATTTAATGATTTTTAAAAACAATAATATTTTCTCGTTTAATAAAGATAACATCTCAGAAAAAATTTATTCAAATGATTTTGTAGAAAAATTTAAGATATTTAAGCTTTATCCATCAACATTGAATATTGAGATTAAAAAAACTAAATTTTTAGCTATTACCAAAAAAAATAATAAAGATTATTTAATTGGATCTAATGGAAAATTGATTGAAATAAAAGATACAATTTCCAACATGCCCTTTATTTTTGGAAATATTAATGTTCAAAACTTTTTAAAATTTAAAAAAGCTATCGATAACTCAAATTTTAAATTTAATGAAATAGAAAATTTATATTATTTTAAATCAAATAGGTGGGATGTAAAAACTAAAGAAGGATTATCTTTAAAACTACCTTCAAATTTAACAGTTCAAAAATTAAATTTGATATATGAAATTATTCAAAAAAAAAACTTTAGTGTAAATAAAACTTTAGATTTTCGTCAAAGTAATATGATGGTAATAGATGAATAATATACAAGATTATAAATATTTTTTAATTTTAAAGAAACAAAAAATTTTATTTAAAATTTTTGACCCAATCAATGGATCCTCTTTGATAAAAGAGATGTTTATAGAAAATTATTTTCAGAATGATACCTATAATTTGTTAGAGAAATTCTTAGAAAAAAATATTTTCGAAATAGAGAAAGAATTAAAAGATTTTATTAAAAAAATATATATTATTTTTGAAAGCGATAGTTTTTTTGAAGTTGGATCTTCTATTAAGCATAATCTTAAAGGAATAAGTTTTAATCATGGACAGTTAAATGATTCATTAATTGATATTAAAAATCAATTAGAAAAACATTCTAAAAATTATGAAATCATTCATATGATAATAAATCAATATGTTATTAATGGAGTTGTTCATAAAATTTTACCAGAAAATATTGATGGTGATAATTTGATTATGCAAATTAATTTTATATGTTTAGAAAATACAATTGTTGATAATCTAAAAAAGATATTCTCTAAATACCAAATTTCGATAGATAAAATAATTTGCTATCAATATTTAAAAAGATTAGATAATTTTAGCATAGAAAATATTACTAAAATAGCTAATGACATTATTAACGGTCATAACGTAAATGAAGTTTCTATAGTTAAGAAAACATTTAAAAAACAAGGGTTTTTTGAAAAATTTTTTAATTTTTTTAACTAATTTGGTATTTTCTAGTAACATTTGTTGTTTTCGAAAATTTAGTATTAGCTAGTAAGTTGATTATGTGAGTTTACTTAATCAAAAAACACTAAAAAATTCAGTCCAATTCAATGGCGTAGGCTTACATAGCGGCAAAATTGTAAATCTTTCAATTAATCCATCAGAACCAGATACAGGCATAGTTTTTAAAAGAGTTGATCTTAAAGATAATAATTTAGTTTATCCGAGTTTTTTGAACGTTAGTAATACCTCTCTTAACACAACTATATCAAATGATTTTGGTGTGAAAGTCTCCACGATTGAACATCTTATGGGAGCTCTATTTAGTGTAGGAATTGATAATGCCCTAATTGAAATTGATAATGAAGAAGTACCTATTTTAGATGGATCAGCAAAAGAATTTGTTGAAAAAATTTTAGCAACTGATTTTGTAGTAAGCAATAAGCCAATTAAAATTATAAAGATTAATAAAAAAATAGAATTTAAAGATGGCGAAAGATATGCCTCAATGGCGCCCTCAAAACTTAGTTTAGATATTGAATTTGAATTAAAATATAAAAATGAAATTATTGGTAATCAAAAAAATAAAATTAATGTCTATAACGATGAATTGGAAGACGTGCTTAATTCAAGAACTTTTTGTTTATATGAAGACATAGAGGCTATTAAAAAAGTTGGTCTTGCAAAAGGGGGAAGTCTAGAGAATGCAATTGTTGTTAAAGGAACAGATATATTAAATAAGGATGGTCTAAGAAATTCCAAAGAATTTGTAAATCATAAAATTTTAGACTGTATAGGAGATTTATTTACAAGTGGTTATAGAGTCATCGGAAGCATAAAATGCTCACAAGGCGGGCATTATTTAACTAATCAACTATTGAGAAAAGTTTTTAGCAATAATTCGAATTTTTCAATAATTGAAATTCAAGAGAAAAATCTACCACATACATTAATTAATAGAAGTTTACTAAGATCTATAGCATAATATCTAATTATCTTTATAATTCATTTAGTTTCTATGAATAAATTTAATTTTTTATTATTATTAATAATTATTGTTTTAACTGCTTGCTCAAAGGAAGAAAAAGAAGTTTCATTGATTAAAGAAACCTCACAAGAACTTGAGATGATTTCATCATACAATGAGGCATACAAATCATTAAGAGAAGGTGATCCGTTCTTTGCTGCAAAAAAATTTTTAGAGGCAGAACTTTTATATCCCCAATCTACATGGGCACCTAAAGCATCTTTGATGGCATCATATTCTTATTACATGCAAAATTATTATACTGAAGCAACATTAAATTTAGAGAGATATTTAAAAACTTATCCAAATGATAAAAATTTACCTTATGCCCATTATCTAATAGCTATGTGTTATTATGAAAGTATTGAAGATGAAAAAAGAGATTCAGCCCCATTATTTAAAGCAAAAGAAAAATTTGTTTTTATTATTAAAAATTATCCTAATACAGAATTTGCAATAGATGCAAATTTTAAACTTAATTTAATTCAAGATGTTTTAGCATCTAAAGAAATGTATCTGGGCAGACATTATATCAAGAAAGGTAAATGGATAGCTGCAATCAATAGATTTAAAGTTGTAACAAAAGATTATGACCAGACTGTTTTTATAGAGGAAGCTCTTCATAGATTAGTTGAGATAAATTATAAGTTAGGCTTGACTAATGAGTCTCAAAAATATGCAAATATTTTAGGTTATAATTATTTATCAAGTGAGTGGTATAAAAAATCTTATAAAGTTTTTAATAAGAGTTATAAAGCACAATTAGATAATGCAATTAAAAAAGACAAAAAAGAAAAGAAAGGTGTTTTAAAGAAATTTAAAAAACTTTTTGATTAATATGAGTAATGAATTAATTCAGAAAGAATACAAAAAAAAGATTAAATCATTAGTTTATTATAATCAAAGATATTATAATGGCAATATTTCTGAGATAAGTGACTTTGAGTATGATGAGCTTAAAAATGAAATTTTAAATTTAGAAAAAAAATATAAGTTTTTAAAATCTAAAGATTCTCCATCAATAAAAGTAGGTTTTAAACCATCAAAGACCTTTAAAAAAGTTTTACATAAAGTCCCTATGCTTTCTTTAGCAAATGCTTTTAGTGAGGAAGATCTTTTTAATTTTGAAAAAAAAATACTCAATTTTCTATCACAAACTACTAATTCAAATATTTCATATACAGCAGAGCCAAAAATAGATGGTATCTCTGCATCCTTAACATATTTAAATGGAAAATTAAAAAGTGGGTTATCAAGAGGAGATGGGAAGGAGGGAGAGGACATAACTTCAAATCTTTCTACAATAAAAGATATACCTAAAATTATTTCATCAAAAGATTTTCCAAAAGAAATTGATATTAGAGGAGAAGTTTTTATATCAAAAAGTGATTTTGATATTTTAAAGGAAAAATTTGCAAATCCAAGAAATGCAGCATCAGGATCTTTAAGACAAAAAAATCCAGATGATACTAAAAAGATACCCTTAAAATTTATTGCTTATACCTTTGGTTTTGAAAAAGGATTAAAAATAAATAATCAATATGAATATCTTAATAAACTGAGCGAATGGGGATTTAAAACAAATCCTTTAAATAGATTAATTACTGGGATAAAAAATTTGATTAAAAATTATAATGAAGTTGAGAAAAAAAGAGCGGATTTAGATTTTGATATAGATGGAATTGTTTATAAAGTAAATGACTTTGCCCTACAAAAAAGATTAGGATTTGTAGCAAATGCTCCAAGGTGGGCAATTGCACATAAGTTTTCCTCGAACAAAGCTGTTTCTGAAATTATAGATATCGATATTCAAATAGGTCGTACAGGAGCCTTAACACCTGTTGCTAAAATAAAACCTATTAATATTGGTGGAGTACTAGTTTCAAATGCGACATTGCACAACGAAGATGAAATAAGTCGAAAAGATATTAGAGTTGGAGACACAGTAATTGTTGAAAGAGCAGGAGATGTCATACCTCATATACTTTCTGTAGATATAAAAAAAAGGCCTAAAAATAGTAAAAAGTTTATTTTTCCAAAAAATTGCCCTTCTTGTGGATCAAAAACAATTAAAGAGTTTAATTCTATTACTAAAAAAAAGGATGCAGTTAGAAGATGCTCAAGTGAAGGATATGATTGTGATAAAATTTCTATAGAAAAGTTAAAACATTTTGTATCTAAAGAAGCCTTTAATATTGATGGATTTGGAAAAAAAATTGTCGAAAGTTTTTGGAAATTGAATTTAATAAGGTTTCCTCAAGATATATTTAAATTAGATTATGACAGGATTGAAAAATTAGATGGTTGGGGAAAATTATCTGTAGAAAACCTGAAGTATTCTATCAATGATAAAAAAAAAATTTCTTTAGAAAAATTTATTTATGGATTAGGAATTAGACATATAGGCCTGGAGAATGCAAAACTACTTTCTAAGTATTTTGGATCATTTTTAAATTTTAAAGATCTACCAATTAATAATAAATACAATGATTTAGCTAATATTGATGGCATTGGTGAAACTCAAGTAAATTCAATAAAAAATTTTTTTTCTAATAGATTAAACTTAAAAGTCTTAAATGAATTAGGAAAAATTTTATCTATAAATAATGCAACAGCAAAAATAAAAAATGGTTCATTAAACAATAAAACTTTTTTAGTGACAGGAAAACTTGATGGGATCAGTAGGGCAGAAATTAAGTCTCTAATTGAAGAAAATTCTGGAACAACAGTGAGTAGTGTATCAAAAAAATTGAATTATTTGATTATAGGAGACAAGCCAACAAAAAGAAAAGTTTTAAATGCAAAAGATCTTAACATTAAAATAATAGATCAAAATCAATTTTTAAAAATGCTAGATAAAACTAGCTAACCATTTTTTTTCTTTTAAATCTAAAAATTTTGAAATATTTGAATATACATTTAAATGATATTTAAATAGATAATTTTTTTCAGATAAACTTAAAAGTTTTGGATTAATTAAATCTTTCTCAATTGGTGCCAATGTTAAATTTTCAAAAAAAGTTTTTTTTCTTATTCTTTTAACATAAACTAAGTTTTCAATACGAATTCCAAATTTATCTTTTTTATAATATCCTGGTTCATTACTTAAAATCATACCCTCTTTTATTTTAACCTTATTCATTTTCGAGATAGATTGAGGTCCTTCATGAACATTAAGAAAAAAACCAACACCATGTCCTGTTCCATGAGCATAATCTAAATTATTTTGTTTAAGATATTTTCTTGCTCTGAAATCAATTTTTTTGCCAATATCATCTTTTTTAAGATTGGTTGTTGCAACTGCAATATGACCTTTCAATACATAAGTAAAAATATTTCTAATATTATTACTTGGTTTTGAGAAACAGATAGTTCTAGTTACATCTGTTGTGCCAAACTTATATTGACCTCCAGAGTCACATAAAAATATATCTTTATTTTTTATAGTCCTACAGCTTTTTTTATTAGCACGATAATGAACTATTGCTCCATTTTTTCCTGACCCAGCAATTGTATCAAAACTAGGATAAAGAAAATTCTTATTCTTTCTTCTAAATTTTTCTAATTTATTTTGTGCATCAACCTCGGTAATTTTTTTTTTATTTATATTTTTAATCCAATATAAGAATTTTGTTAAAGCTACTCCGTCAATTATATGAGCTTTCTTCATATTATTGATTTCAATTTTATTTTTAATTGATTTTAAAAAATAGGTTGGATCTTCTCTTTTTAAAATTTTGAATTTAGATTTAATTAAATCTTCATAATAAATCGAACAAGAATTTCCATCGATAATAAAATTTTTACCTCTTAAATTTAAAATTTTTTTAGGTATATCATTTATATTTGTAAATTCATTTAATCTAATAATTTTATCTTTTAAGAGTTTTTTACATTTATTTAATTTACTGATTAAAATTATTTTTTTTGTTTTACTAATGATTAATCTACAATTTGGTACAGGACTATTAGGACTATCACTACCTCTAATGTTTAGAATCCATGCCACGTTTTCTGGAGCACTTATAAAAATAAAATCTGATTTATTCTTTTTAAGATAATGAGCTATTTTACTTAATTTAGATTTAGAACTTTCTCCAACAACTTTTTTAGTTAATGAAAAAAAAGGCGATGTATCATTTATTTTTTGTTTCTTAATTTGATCAATTAAATTTTCTTTTATGAATTTTATTTTGTTATGTTTTAAAAAATATTTATTTATTTGCCTATATGTAAATAGTTTTGGGTCTACACCTAATTTAAGACCTTTAAATAAGCTACAATTTATCAATTTTTCAAAGCTAATAATTTTAAAATTCTTTCCAGACTCTAATTGACTCTGAATTGTATATCTGCCATCTGTAAATAAGTAATTTTTCCTTTTTAAAACTACAGCAAGTCCAGCAGATCCACTAAAATTCGAAATAATTTTTAATCTATTAATCTTTGAATATTCGGTAAAATAATCATCATTTTTCGGAATAATATATCCATCAATAGCATGTTTTTTAAATTTACTTCTCAGAGTATTTATTTCTTTATTCATTTTATTCTCTTCTGATACCTTATCCATCCTGGACTTCTATTTCCGTCTTCTACTTCAAAATCTTGATTAAATTCAAAATTCTCCATCTCAGTTTTATCATCTTCAAAAAATGAATTTTTTTCTATGTAATTTTCTGGAAGTTCATCAATAAATCTAGATGCCATACTGTCAATCCAGTCTCCTTGATAAAATCTATTCATTGAAAAAGAAATTGTTGCTTTTTTTTTAGCTCGAGTAATTCCAACATAAGCTAACCTTCTTTCCTCCTCTAGGCCCTTTTGTCCTTTTTCCTCAATTGATTTTTGATGTGGAAAAAGTCCTTCTTCCCAGCCAGGTAAAAAAACAGCATCAAATTCTAAACCTTTGGCCGCATGCATTGTCATCATATTTATTTTTTGTCCATCCCAATCTTGATCAATTGATGTTGCCAAGGAAACATGTTCTAAAAAACTCTCGAGATTATCGAACTCTTTCATTGCACTTAATAACTCTTTAATGTTTTCAAGTCTGTTTTCGTTATCAATATCTTTTTTGTTTTTGAGCATTGCTGAATAGCCAGACTCATCTAATATAATTTGTAACAATTTGATATGATTAACTTTTTTATTATTAAAATCATCTCTCCATTTAGAGAGTGAGTTTAAAAAAATAGATAATCCTTGTTTAGTTTTAGGTTTTACTAAATTTTGTTCTATCATTTTTCTAGAAGCAAATTCTAAACTCACAGTTTCTTTTTTTGCAAATTCATGAACTAGTCTAAGTGTACTGTCGCCAATAGAACGTTTTGGATTATTAACTATTCTTTCAAAAGCTAAATCATCTTTGTCTTGATGAACTATTCTCAAATATGCAACACAATCTTTGATTTCTGCTCTTTCATAAAATTTTGTACCTCCTAAAATTCTATAAGGTAGACCAATCTTTAAAAATCTTTCTTCGAATTCTCTAGTTTGAAAAATTGCTCTTACTAAAATCGCTACATTATTTAATGAGAATTTTTTTTTTATCTCTTCTATCTCATCTGAAACACCAATTGCTTCATCTTTTCCATTTTTATAACAATTAAGTTTTATTAACTCACCCTCCTCCATAGTTGTTTTTAGATTTTTACCTACTCTATTTTGATTGTTAGAAATTAATTCAGATGCAACGGATAAAATATTCTGAGTAGATCTATAGTTTTGTTCTAATCTAATGACTTTTGTATCTTTGTAGATTTTATCAAATTCTAAGAAGTTTTTAATTTCAGCTCCACGCCAACTATATATGGATTGATCATCGTCGCCAACACAACAAAGATTTTTATTTTTTTGAGCTAACAAGTTAAGCCACCGGCTTTGAATATAATTAGTATCTTGATATTCGTCGACTAAAATATATTTGAAGTTTCTAGAATATATTTCTCTAATATCATCATTTTTTTCAAAAATTTTTACTACATGTAAAATTAAATCTCCAAAATCACATACATTTAAGTCAGTAAGTTTTTGTTGATAAATCTTATAAACTGGCAGAATAGTTTTTTCATAAATATCTTTATTATTTATGACTACTTCACTTGGATATTGTCCTTTGTTCTTCCATTTATCAATAATTGCTAGAACGTATCTAGGAGCTAGCTGTTTAACATCTATATTTTCTGCTTTGCAAATATTTTTAATCAGTCTTATTTGATCATCTGTATCTATAATTGTGAAATTTGAATTTAAATTTACTGCACTTGAATGTTTTCTCAATAGTTTTGCACAAATGGAATGAAAGGTTCCTAACCACGATAGGCCAGTTGCACTTGCTCCAAGAATCTTACTAACTCTTGATTGCATTTCTTTAGCAGCCTTATTAGTGAAAGTTACTGATAATATTTGGTTAGGATACGCTTTTTTTTCTGCAATTATATGAGCGATCCGGCTAGTTAAAACTTTAGTTTTTCCTGAACCAGCTCCAGCAACAATTAATAAAGGCCCTTCTAAATGAGTAACAGCCTCAGTTTGAGCCTCATTTAGGTTTTTTAAATATTCTAAGTTTACCATTCTAATTATTTATTTATAAGCTTTCTTAAATGTCAAAAAAAAATTTATTTAATAAAAAATTTAATAAATCAGTATTATCAATTACCAAGAGAATAGAAAGTTTTTTTAACTTTTTTAAAGAAAATTTTTCTTATAAAAAAAATCTTTCAAGAAGATTAAATGCAATTGATAAAAGAATATTTTTTTCTATAGCAATAATAGTTATCGTAATATTAGGCTATTTTTTAAGCCCATCATTTTTTAATAAAGATAAGATTAAAGCTGAGCTAGAAAATCAAATATTAGATCAATACAATCTAAAAGTTAAATTTGACGCATCCTTAAAATATGGTTTATTTCCAAAACCACATTTTTATTCTAAAGATACAATTATTTATTATGAGACTAGTAAAGTAGCTAAATCAAATAATGCAAAAGTATTTATTTCAATTAATAATTTTTTTTCATCAAACAAAATTGAGATAAAAAATTTAATTTTCAAAAAAACAGATTTTAAAATTAATAGTCTTACCTATAATTTTTTTATAAATCTTTTAACAGAAAAAAAAAGCACCCATGAAATAAATTTTATAGATAGTAAATTGTTCTATTTAGATCAAAATAAAGATATGATTTTTTTTGCTATCTTAAAAAATCTTAATTTTTTATATAAAGATGACCTTCTACAAAAATTTAATTCAAAATTAAATATATTTAATATTCCTATGAATTTAGAAATAGAACATAATTCTTTTGAGAAAAAATTTTTTACTGAAATAAATTCACATCCATTAAGATTAAACATTAAAGGTGATTCAAATTATAATAAAAAAAAATTAAATGGCCAATTAGATTTTACTATTATAAATAAAAATAATAAAATTGATTACAAGCTGGAAAATAACACTCTGATTTTCAATATTAATGATAATGAATTTATTGGCAATATAAATATTAAACCGTTTTTTCTAAGTTCTAAACTTAAATTTTATCAGATTGATTTAAAAAAAATTTTTAAAGATGACTCAATATTAATTAATTTTTTAAAATCAGAAATTCTTAATAACAAAAATTTGAATGCAAAAATAAATGTTAATGCGAATTCATTTAAAGACGTGAATTTCATTAATAAAGTCAATTTCAATATAATACTTGATGAAGGAGAAATTATCATAAAAGATTTAAATACGACTTTTAAAGATTCTGTTATAATCAATCTAAACGATATCCAGTTGATTATCGATAATAACAAGTTAAAATTTGCAGGATATGTTTCATTAGATTTTATTGATGTAAATAACTTCTACGCTCATTATCAGATAAATAGAAATTACAGAAAAAATATAAAAAAAATTAACTTTGGATTTTTATTAAATCTTGATGATAAGTTTATTGAGATTGATAATTTGAAGGTAAATGGAAATATTAATCAAAATTTAGAAGCATTTTTAAACAATTTTAATTCAAATAAAGAAGATATTTTTAATAAAATTATACTTAGAAACTCTATTAAAAACTTTTTAAAAAATTTTTAATCCGGGTAAATCATTTTTTTTGGATTAACAATTTTATTGTAGTCTTTTTCAGTAATTAATCCAGATTTCAAAGCTTCTTCTTTTAAAGTTGAGTTATTTTTGAGTGCATTTTTTGCTATCTTTGCTGAATTATCATAACCAATGTGTGGTGCTAATGCAGTAACCAACATTAATGAATTATCTAAATATTCTTTTATTTTCACTTTATCTGCTTTTAATCCTTTAATGCAGTATAATCCAAAATTTTTGGAACTATCAGCTAACAAATCAATAGATTGTAAAATATTATGAGCAATTAACGGTTTAAAAACATTTAATTCAAAGTGACCATGAGAACCTGCCATTGTAATACCATTGTGATTACCAATTACTTTAACACAAATCATTGTAACTGCTTCAGATTGGGTAGGATTTACTTTACCTGGCATAATTGATGAGCCTGGTTCATTAGCAGGCAGAATTAATTCACCATAACCTGCTCTAGGTCCAGATCCTAGAAACCTAATATCGTTTGCAATTTTCATTAAACAAACTGCAGTTGTATTTAATGTTCCTGAAAAATTTACTATTTCATCGTGAGCTGCTAACGCTGCAAATTTATTTTTTGTTGGTTTAAATGGAAGTTTAGTTATTTTTTTTATTTCATTAATAATTTTTTTATCAAAACCCTTTTTGCTATTAATTCCGGTGCCTACGGCTGTACCACCTTGAGCTAATGAATAAATTTCACCTAGTGCATTTTTAATTCTTAAAATACAATCTTCTAATTGAGACTGATAACCAGAAAATTCTTGACCCAAAGATAAAGGTGTTGCATCTTGTAAGTGAGTTCTTCCAACTTTAACTATTTTTTTGAATTGAATTGCTTTCTTTTTTAATTCTTTATTTAGTAATTCAAGTGAGGGTAATAATTTATTTTTAGTTTCAATAGCTATTGCTAAATGCATTGCTGTAGGAAACACATCATTAGTAGATTGAGATTTATTTACATGGTCATTAGGATGTACAGGTTTTTTAGTGCCCTTTTTTCCTCCTAAAATCTCAATAGCTCTATTAGCTATTACCTCATTAACATTCATATTTGTTTGAGTTCCAGAACCTGTTTGCCAAACTTTTAGAGGAAAGTGATTATCTAATTTACCTAATATTACTTCATTAGAAGCTTTAATAATTGCTTTAGAAATTTGAGTTGAAATCTGTTTTTCCTTACCGTGCACTATCGCAGCAGCTTTTTTAATTATAGCAATAGACTTAATTAGAACTGGTCTTACTAAAAATTCACCAATATCAAAATATTTTTTTGATCTCTGAGTAGATGCTCCCCAATATTTATCATTTGGAACATTGATTGAGCCTATACTGTCAAATTCTTTCCTTAATTTCATTGATTAATAAGTAACTATTAAATTATTATAAATATACATTAATTTTATAAAACTTACAGGAGCAATATGTCAAATTTTAGTAAGGTTGGAATTTTCATGAAAACATTTGGTCAAGATGTTAAAAACAAACCCTCATTTAGCACTGATAAAATCAATAAACTAAGGATAGATTTGATTAAAGAGGAATTAAACGAGCTTCAAGAGGCAATGAAAAACAATGATTTATTAGAAGTAGCTGATGCGTTAACAGATATTCTGTACGTTACTTATGGAGCCGGACATGCATTTGGTATTGATTTAGATAAGTGTTTTGATGAAGTTCAAAATTCTAACATGAGTAAATTGGATGAAAATGGCAAGCCAATTTATAATGATGATGGAAAAGTTATGAAAGGGCCCAATTATTTTAAACCTGATCTTTCTAAATTTGTATCTTAAAGCTCTAATTTTAAATCTACAGCAGGTGCACTATGAGTTATGCTTCCAACAGAAATTCTATCTACGCCAGTCGCAGCAATTAATTTAACTGTTTTAAGATTGATATTGCCAGAAGCTTCAGTCTCGTAATATTTTTTAGCAATCTTAACACCTGCCTTTAAATTTTTAATAGTCATATTATCAAACAAAACAGTATCAAATTTGAGACCCATAACAGCTTTTAGTTGTTTTAAGTTATCGACTTCAACTGTAATTTTTTTCCCTTTTTTATTTTTAATAGCCAAAGAAACTAATTTTTTTAAATCTGATGAAGCGATATGGTTATCTTTGATTAGATATTCATCACTTAAATTAAATCTATGGTTAATACCTCCACCTAATTTGACGGCATATTTTTGAATAACTCTTAAATTTGGAATTGTTTTACGAGTACAACAAATTTGAGATTTTTTATTGGCTAGTTTTACAAACTGATTTGTTTTGGTCGCAATACCCGAGATATGAGATAAAAAATTTAAGGCAACTCTTTCTGCTATAAGTATATTTTTTGCTTTACCTTCAATTGTAGCAATCAAAGAACCTTTTTTGACCTGAGAACCATCCTTTTTTTTAGTTATAAATTTTATTTTATTATCAATTAAGTCAAAGGCTTGTTTTGAAAACAACAATCCTCCTATGATGGCATTTTGATTTGATAAAAGTTTAAATTTAATAATTTTTTTACTTTTAACTAAACTAGAAGTTATATCTCCAGAAGGGTACAGATCTTCATTTAAAGCTCGCTTGACTGTATTACGAATAAAATCTTTGCTAAGTTTTATTTTTGACACTTAGTTATCTGCCAATGGCTGCCATTTTTTCAACTGATATCCTAGCTTTATCAATTGTTTCTTTATCCATAATTATTTCACCTGTTTCATTTTCAAGGCAATCTAATATTTTTGGAAGTGTAATTTTTTTCATGTGAGGGCACATGTTGCATGGTTTTATAAATTCTACTTTTGGATTTTCTACTTGAATATTATCACTCATCGAACACTCAGTAACCATCATAACTTTTTTAGGTTGATTATCTTTTACATATTTAATCATACCTGATGTTGATCCAGCAAAGTCACTTGCTTTTATAACATCCGGAGGACATTCTGGATGAGCAATAATTTTTATCCCTGGGTTATTTTTTCTAATATCACGTATTTCTTTTTCATTAAATTGGTCGTGGACAATACAGATTCCTTTCCAAGATATAATCTCAACATCTGTTTGTGATGCCACATATTTTGCAAGATAATCATCTGGTAAGAATATTACTTTTTTAACTCCCAATGATTTCACAATTTTTACTGCATTAGCAGATGTACAACAAACATCTGTTTCTGCCTTTACTTCTGCTGATGTATTTACATAAGAAACCACAGGCACACCTGGGTATTTTTCTTTTAATAATCTTACATCTTTTCCAGTTATAGATGACGATAATGAACATCCTGCATCCATGTCAGGTAAAATAACTTTTTTATTTGGGCTCATAAGTTTTGCTGTTTCAGCCATAAAATGAACTCCAGCCATTAAAATTATATCCGCTGAAGTCTTTGAGGCCTCGATTGCTAAGGCAAGAGAGTCAGCAGCAAAATCTGCTACACCATGATAAATTTCTGGCGTTTGATAATTGTGAGCAAGAATTACAGCATTTTTTTCTTTTTTAAGTTTATTAATTTTGTAAATGTAAGGAGCGTGAACAGACCACTCAATTTCAGGCATTACCTTAGAAATCTTTTGATAAATAGGATCTGTTGTTTTTTGGACTTCTTGTGTAAATTCCATGACAGTTTTTACCAATTTGAAAGATAGTTGTCATTCAATTAATATGGGACATTTTGCGGTCGTGCTGAAATTGGTAGACAGGCACGGTTGAGGGCCGTGTGGACTTAGTCCATGAGAGTTCGAGTCTCTCCGACCGCACCAAAATAATAGATTAGACTTCTAACCTTTAACTAATTTGAATTTGAAAATGACAGAATAAGCCAATCTGGATTTGGTCATGATCTTCTGAGAATACTCCGATATATTGCAATTATTTTTCGACTTATCCAATTAAATTTGAGTAGGTAAAACAAACTGAATACTGTGCTCCTTCGATAAGGCTTTATATCTTCATACCAATTAAAGAAATTTTTATGATATCCTTGTTTATTATTTATTTCTGAAACACAATTGTATAAATCCATATATCGATTACGTGTAAAAGCTTTTCCCATATTTTGAGCAGCATTCGAATGAACTAGAGCTGCAGATTTTTTCTTAAAGAATTTTGAGAAATAAATATTTGTGAAAGTACTAATTTCTTCCAACTTACTTTCAGGATCAGTTAATAGTTCCTCATAACGGATATTTAAAATATTTTCTTGTGGAACTTGGGACAATGCCTTTATAGTTCGTGATTGAAGAGAGTTAAATAATTCTGCAGCACGTTCTAAAGAAATTGGGTTATCGGAAAACTCCGCAATCTTACCTTTGTAATGAGACTCTGCAACTTGATCATAATCAGATAAGCCATTAGCAATTTTAACAAACCCTTGATGTTTGGTCATTGATTTTGCAGCAAAGACGCCATCACGTTGTAAATGAATAAATCTTGCATTTTTAAAAGCCATATGAAGTTTATTAGCGTATTGACCATAAGATGGAGTCTTGTCCCCAAAAATAAGTACTTGGTCTCCAAAAATAAATCGTGCTAAATCTATATGATGGTCAGCAACTGATTGAACTTTTGATGTCTTAATTTCAGATGCTATATACGTTTTAAGCTTACTGACTCTACAATTTCCATAAACTGCAATAGTATATAGCCAACGTTGGTTATTCGAACCATAGTATTCTAACGCGTGATCATAAAAAACTTTTGCTGATATTTCTTTATTTTCAAATTTATTTATAAGCATGGGAAGATAGTGACTTTCCATTAAGATCCCAAACTTCGGATGTTGACTTAGCATACTTCGAAGAAGTTTTGAACCATTACGTCCAGTACCCACAATAAAAAGAAACATAAAAGATTAATTTTTTTGATTTAATACTTTTTGAAGTATGTCGCATTACTAATTAAACAGGTCAAGAAATTTTTTGAGTCTCTCTGACTTTACGAAAATATTTGACTAAGTTTTTATCCAATCAGGCTTTTTAATATTAATTGAGGCATCTTTTGTATTAAAATTAAACTTTTCATTAAAACTTTCATCCAAATATTTAATTAAGGCAAATGGATAGTCATTATTTATTAAAACTTTACCAATTTCATTTTCTTTATAATAAATACTTTCACCTTCAGTCAATTTTCCTTTAATTAAGTGTATAGGTAATAACCTTTTAGAAAGTTTATTTTTTAACTTTATTCTTGCAGTATTTTCCTGCCCGACATAACAACCTTTTTTAAAATCAATTCCATTAAGCTCCTCATAATTACATTCAATTCCAAATAATTTATTTTGTAGTTTATTTAAATCTTTTGGAACTATTCCAAGCTTATGGCTATAAGAATAATAATCTTTGAGATCTGAGTCTTTTAAACCTAGTTTTTTTAAAGACAAATATAGTTTTTCTAAATTGATAATTAGTCTGGCACCTAAATTTTTATTTCTTGGATCTAAAAAAATTGGATCTTCTCTATATTTTAAAGTGTATCCTGGAAAATCTTTAGCGTCTTCAAAAGTCATAAATTTTTCATGATTAAATGCAGCAACAACAAATTCATTACTTAGATTCAAAATTTCAACTTTTGATCTTAATTTATAAATATTTAATTGTTTAAATAATTGATCCGACTGAGATTTTTCACAATCGATCAAGTAGCCAGATTTATGTTTGACAATAATGAATTCAAATAAAAATTTACCTTGAGGAGACAATAAAGATGTGAAGCAGCTATTATTTTCACTAACTTTATTAATATTATTACTAATTAAATTTTGAAGAAATTCTTTGGTATTCTCTCCATTAACGTAAATTATCGCTCGATCATCTAAAATATAGACATTATTATTTTTCATAATTGATTAGTTATCTTTTTTAATATAATAACTTTTTCCTTAAATGTTAGATCTTTTAATTAAAAATGGAAAATGCTTCATCGATGGAGAATTAAAAGATGCCGATGTTGCTGTTAAAGATGGTAAAATTCATCAAATTGGTCAGATTTCAGAGGGAAGTAAAGAAACAATAAACGCTCAGGATCAAATAGTTTTACCAGGATGTATAGATACTCAAACTCATTTTAGAGAACCCGGGTCAACTGATACGGAAGATCTTCATTCAGGTAGTAGAGCTGCGATTGCAGGAGGTATTACAAGTGTATTTGAAATGCCAAATACAAATCCTCCAACATCTAACATGAAAGAGTTTCAAAGAAAGTTAGATCTAGCTAGAAATAGAATGTATTGCAACTATGCTTTTTATTTTGGAGCAACAGCTGACAATGCAGATGATCTAGCAAGTTTAGAGGGTTTGGAAGGATGTTGTGGAATTAAACTTTTTGCAGGATCTTCAACAGGTAATTTATTAGTTGCTGAAGAAGACGATATAGATAAGGTTTTTCAAAATGCATCAAAAGTTGTAGCTGTTCATTCAGAAGATGAAGCAATTTTAGAAATAAATAAAAAACTAATTAAACAGGGAGATGTTCATACCCATCCAATATGGAGAAGTGTTGAATGTGCAATAGCATCTACCAGAAGAATTGTAAGAATTGCAGAAAAGCATAATAAAAAAGCTCATGTACTCCATATTACAACTAAAGAGGAAATTGATTTTCTATCCCAACATAAAGGAAATATTACATTTGAAATAACCCCTCAACACCTAACAATTTATGCACCAGATTGTTATGATAAACTCGGAACTTACGCTCAGATGAATCCTCCATTAAGAGACAAATCACATTATGATAGGTTGTGGTATGCTGTAAAAAATAATTTAAACGATACTATTGGCTCGGATCATGCACCTCATTTAAAAGTAAACAAACAAAAAAATTATCCTAACTCACCTTCTGGTATGCCAGGAGTACAAACTCTTATGCCTGTTATGCTTAATCATATAAATGACGGAAAATTATCTTTAAATCAGCTGATGAGTCTTGTTTGTGAAAATCCAGTCAAAATTTTTGGAATTAAAAACAAAGGTTTTATAAAAGAGGGGTTTGATGCTGATTTTACAATCGTGGATATGAATAAAACAATCGAAATTAAAAATGAAAACATCGAGAGCAAATGTGGCTGGTCCCCTTTTAATGGATTTAAGTTTAAGGGAACACCTGTTTCTACCATAATTAATGGGGAAGTAAAAATGAAAGAAGGAAAAATTATTGGTAAGCCTAAGGGAAAACCTTTGCAATTTGGATAAATGGTATCAAAACCACTAGTTTCAGTATTAATTAATAATTATAATAAAGAAAAATATTGTAATAGGGCAATAAAATCAATTCTTAATCAAACTTATAAAAACATTGAACTTATATTTTTTGATGATGGTTCTACAGATAATTCTGTCAATAAGATTGAAAAATCTTTTACTAAAAATTTAAACAAAATAAGAATTATTAAAAATAAACTAAGAGGAAAAATTTACTCATTTAATCAAATAAATGGAATAAAAACCTCTATTAAAAAATGTAAAGGTGAAATAATTTGTATTTTAGACTCTGATGATTTTTTTAAAATAGATAAAATAAAAAATATAGTCAAATTTTTTGAAAAAAATAAAAAAAAGAATTTTGTTTTAGACCTTCCAATTTATTTTTATAGTAATAAAAAACAAATAAAATCAAATGAAAAATATTTCTTTAGATCAAGTAAATGGTCAAAATTTCCTCCAACGAGTTGTATAAGCTTTAAAAAGAAAAAAATATTAAAGGTTTTAAAAAAAATTTCGATTAAAAAATTTGATGAATTATGGTTTGATTTTAGAATCATAACATATTTTTCATATGTGCAAAATGAGTTTAATATTTTAAAAAGATATTTGACATATTATTTTCAGGGTTCTGAAAACTTTGATAAAAGATATAAAAAATATTCTAATAAACTTTGGTGGAGAAGAAGATATCAGGCATTTAAATTTTTAGAGTATTTAGATAAAAAAAAATATAATAAAAATAAAATAAATTTTGATTATTTTTTAACTAATTTTCTTAATGGATTATTAAAACTTAACTGAACTACTAGTAAAGCTGTTTACCAAAATCACACCAATTACAATTAAAAATAAACCTACAATTGATTGCCAAGAAAGACTTTGTTTATAAAAAATATATCCAAGTATAGCAATTGTGAAAATTCCAAGTCCGCTCCATGTTGCGTAAACAATAGCAATTGGAAGTTTAGTAACCACGAATGTTAAAAGATAAAAAGCTGTTAAATAAAAAATTGTTAAAAATGAGGTTGGAATTAATTTAGTAAAATTTTGTGTTATAGGCAAAAGCATTGTGCCAGCAACTTCACAAAATATCGCTCCAACCAAAAATAAATAAGTCTTAAGCATTTTTTAATATTTTTTGCTTGATTAAATCTTCTTTGATTTCTGTTAAAATTGCAGGATCATCTATAGTTGGAGGCACTTTATACTCAACATTATCAGCAATTTTTCTTATTGTTCCTCTTAAAATTTTTCCAGATCTAGTTTTTGGTAACCTTTTTATAACAATTACAACTTTAAATGCTGCAACAGGACCAATTTTATCTCTGACCATTTGGATACATTCTTTGGATATAGTGTCATGATCTTTCTCTACTCCAGTTTTAAGAACCACCAAACCAATTGGCAATTGTCCTTTTAATTTATCTGCAATTCCAAGTACTGCACATTCAGCAACTGATTGATGTTCAGATAAAACTTCTTCAATTGCTCCTGTAGATAATCTGTGGCCAGCTACATTTATAATATCATCAGTTCTAGACATAATCCAAATATAACCATCTTCATCTATGTGACCTGCATCATATGTTTGATAATAACCATCATAATTTGACATATAATTTTCTTTATATCTTTCATCAGCATTCCAAAGAGTAGGAAAAGTTCCAGGAGGCAAAGGCAGCTTAACAACTATATCTCCCATTTCATTTGGTTTAGCTAAAGTTTGATCAGATTTTATAATTTTTACATCATAGCCAGGAACAGCTTTACACGCTGAACCATATTTTGTTTGCATCATCTCAATACCAGTACAATTTGAGCTAATTGCCCAACTTGTTTCAGTTTGCCACCAGTGATCGACCACAGGAACTTTTAACAAAGTTTCAGCCCATTTGATTGTATCTGGATCGGCTCTTTCTCCTGCAAGAAAAAGACTTTCAAATTTACTCAAGTCATATTTTGAGAAGAATTTTCCCTCAGGATCTTCTTTTTTAATTGCTCTAAAAGCGGTTGGAGCTGTAAACAAAGATTTTACTTTGTAATCTGATATGATTTTCCAAAAAGCTCCTGCATCAGGTGTGCCTACTGGCTTTCCCTCAAATAATACTGTTGTACATCCTTTGAACAAAGGAGCATAAACAATATAGGAATGGCCAACAATCCATCCAATATCACTTGCTGACCACCATATATCTCCTTCATCTATATTATAAATATTTTTCATGGTCCACTTTAGTGCAACTATATGACCACCAATATCTCTCACTATACCTTTAGGAGTGCCAGTTGTACCTGAAGTATAAAGTATATAAGCAAATTCATTTGAATTCATTTCAACACAGTCAGCTTCTTCTGCATTTGAAACAATCTCTTCCCAACTAACCTCTTTAGGTGCTTTAAGTTTTACTTCATGACCAGGTCTTTGGAATAAAATCATTTTATCAATTTTATGCTTGGCCTGCTTAACAGCCTCATCTACTAACGGTTTGTATTCAACTGTTCTTCCAGGTTCAAAACCACATGAAGCGGTCACTAAAACTTTTGCTTTACTATCATCTATTCTGCTAGCAAGTTCGTTAGAGGCAAAACCTCCAAAAACTACTGAATGGATTGCCCCAATTCTTGCAGTAGCCAGCATAGCAATTACTGCCTCTGGTATCATGGGCATGTAGATGATTACCCTATCTCCTTTATTAACACCTTGGTCTTTCAGGGCTCCTGCAAATTTAGAAACTTTTATTTTTAATTCTTCATAAGTATATTTTGATTTGTTTCCAGTAATTGGACTATCATAAATTAATGCCGTTCTTTTACCCTTGCCTTGATCAATATGGATATCTAAAGCATTGTAACAAGTATTTGTTACGCCATCTTCAAACCATTTATAGAATGGAGGTTTAGATTTATTTAAAATTTTTGTAGGTTTTTTAAACCAAAAAATATCATTAGATGCTTCCTGCCAAAATTTTTCAGGATTTCTTATAGATTCATCGTATATTTGATTAAATTTATTGGACATTATAAACTTGATTCGTTGTTGCTCTTTTTTTGATTTTTAACTTTTAAATTGTATTTAATTTTAAAAAGTAAGTAAAATCAATGTAAATAAATGAAATTTAACTCTTCTATTAAGTGTTTTAATTTGGTATTTAACGCCCTATCTTGGTTAGGGGTAACCTTAACCTAGTTTATATAAACTAAAATAAAAACTAACGAAGAGGGAGTTTTTTATGAAAAAACTTAAATTGTTTGCTCTTACAGTTGTAGCGCTATTAGGTGTTACAGGTGTTGCAAACGCGGACGCCATGTTAGCTCAAGATGATTTCGTAGGAATTTCATTTTGGGTAATTTCAATGGGAATGTTAGCAGCTACTGCTTTCTTTTTCATGGAAACAGGCAATGTAGCAGCAGGCTGGAGAACTTCAGTTATTGTTGCTGGTCTAGTAACTGGTATTGCATTCATACACTACATGTACATGAGAGAAGTATGGATTAGTACTGGAGACTCACCAACTGTTTACAGATATATTGACTGGTTAATTACTGTTCCACTACAAATGGTTGAATTTTACTTAATTCTATCAGCTGTAGGTAAAGCAAATTCTGGAATGTTCTGGAGATTGTTACTTGGTTCATTGGTAATGTTAATCGGTGGATATTTAGGTGAAGCTGGATACATCAACTCAACACTTGGTTTCATTATTGGAATGGCAGGTTGGATATACATTCTATATGAAATATTTTCAGGTGAAGCTGGTAAAGCTGCAGCAAAAAGTGGTAACAAAGCACTTGTAACTGCTTTTGGTGCAATGAGAATGATCGTTACAGTAGGTTGGGCAATTTACCCATTAGGTTATGTATTTGGTTACCTAACAGGTGGAGTAGATGCAACATCACTTAACGTTGTTTACAACTTAGCTGACTTTGTTAACAAAATTGCATTTGGTCTAGTAATTTGGGCTGCTGCAACTAGTTCAAGCGGAAGAAGAGCTAAGTAGTTTAACTTAGAAAAGTTTAAATTAGGGCGAGTATGTTTTCACATACTTGCCCTATTTTTTTGCATAACTATATTAAGACTAATGGCAAAAATAACATACATTACTCACGATAATCACAACCACACTATTGAAGTTCAGAACGGTCTTTCTGTAATGGAGGGTGCGGTTCAAAATGATATTCCAGGAATTGATGCAGATTGTGGTGGAGGTATGGCTTGTGCGACATGTCACGTGTATGTTAAGGACGAATGGTTTGATAAGATTCCAGCAAAAGAAGATGGGGAAGAAGATATGTTAGATATGGCTTTTGAACCAAAAAAAAATAGTAGATTAAGTTGTCAGATAATAGTCTCAGATGAATTAAATGGTCTTACAGTACACATTCCATCTAAACAAGGATAGAGATGAATAAAACAGATGCATTAATTATTGGGGCAGGACCTACAGGTTTGTTTACTGCGCATCAACTAAAACTGATTGGTTTAGATTGTGAGATAGTTGATAATTTAGATAAAATCGGAGGTCAATGTATCGAACTTTATCCAGACAAACCAATTTATGATATTCCAGCTGTACCAGAGTGTACTGGAGAGGAATTGACTAATAACTTAATAAATCAAATAAAACCTTTTGATATTAAATTTCATTTAAGTGAAAGAGTAGATGAAGTTAAAAAAGAAGGAGATAATTGGATTGTTAAAACAAATAATGGAAAAACTTTTTCAACACCAAATGTAATTATAGCAGGAGGCGTAGGATCATTTGAGCCTAGAAAATTTCCAGTTAAAGAATGTGAAAAATTTGAAAATAAGTCAGTACTTTATTCAATAAAAGATAAAAGTATATTTAAGGATAAGACTGTAACGATATTTGGTGGGGGCGACAGTGCTTTAGATTGGGCAGTAGAATTATCTAAAAATTCACAAGTAAATTTAGTTCACAGAAGAGATGATTTTAGAGGCGCACAAGCAACCGTTGACAAAGTAAATGAGCTTGCAAAAGATGGAAAAATTAATCTCTTTACAAAATATCAAATTAGTTCGGTTAAAGGAGAGTATAAATTAGAGAGTTTAGATATCAAAAATGACGATAAAGAAATTAAAACTCTTAAAACAGATTACGCACTCGGTTTTTTTGGATTAATAATGCAGCTTGGCCCTATAGCAAATTGGGGATTAAATATTGATAAAAAAACTATTGAAGTAGACACAGAGAAATTTGAAACAAATCAAAAAGGTATTTATGCTGTGGGCGATATATGTAGTTATCCTGGAAAATTAAAACTTATTTTGTCGGGTTTTCATGAAGGAGCTTTAGCTGCAAGGGCATGTTTTAAACTAGCAAGACCAAATGAAAAATATAGATTTGAATTTACCACTTCATCAAAAACGATAAAAGATCGACTTGGTGTGAAAAGTGATTGAATTATTCACAGCCAATACTCCCAATGGTAAAAAGATTAGTATTATGCTGGAGGAAATTGGTTATGATTATAAAGTAACTAAAATAGATCTTGATAAGGGTGATCAATTTAAATCAGATTTTAAAAGAATAAGTCCATTTAGCAAAATTCCAGTAATTATTGACCACGAAAGTAATAAATCTATTTTTGAGTCAGGTGCAATTTTGATTTATTTAGCTGAAAAGAGTGGAAAATTTTACGACAAAATTGAAAGACTTAAAATAAATCAGTGGCTAATGGCACAAATGGGAACCATAGGACCAATGATAGGCCAACATCATCAGTTTCATCATTACAATCCTGGTAAAAGTGAGTTTGGAGAAGAAAGATATTTTAAAATAACCAAAAGAATTTATAAGGAATTAGACTATAGATTGGAGCATTCAAAATTTTTGGCTGGAGAAAATTATACAATTGCAGATATTGCTACTTGGCCATGGATTGCAAGACATAATTGGCATGATATTGGTTTAAACAATTATAAGAATCTTAAAAGATGGTATGTTGATATATCTCGTAGAGAAGCAGTGATAAAAGGTTTTCAATTTATGATTAAAGATGAACCAATACCTCAGCCATAGTTTTAATTCATTAATTTATATAAAGAGCTTAAAATTCCATGTCCCGATAGCTCTATAGCTAAGACAATTATTATAATTAATATTAATTTTTTGTTCATTTAATAAATAAGTATAACAATAAAATTATCCAAAAAAAAGGATAGTAATAATAAATATATTTCTTAGCAAAAAGAAAAGAGATTGAATTTTTATTAGATTTATTTTTTTTCATTAATAACTACCTTTTTTATTTGATCCTTTATAAAATATTTCTTGTAAATTATCATTCTCTTTTTTTTTTATTTCAAGATCATCTTTACCCATCAGCAAACTAGGTCTTCCAATTTTATCATGAAAATTAAATTTATCTACTCCTCTAGCAAGCTGAACACTATTTTTACCCAATATTTGTTTAACGTTTGTGCTGATATAGCTTTGAATTACAAAACCTATTCTCCTGTCATTACTTTTGTTTAGATCAGAGCCATGAACAACCGTAGGATGATGAAGTGACATTTGTCCAGCTTTTAAAACTAGAGGAGTAGTTTTATCTTGAGGTACATTTTTTATAGTTTGACCTCTTGTTAATAAATTACCATCATTAAATTTTTGATCATGTTCTTTTAAATTATCTTTATGAGATCCTGACCACATTCTCATACAACCATTTTTTTCATTAGAATCTGTTATTGCAACCCAGGCAGTTACCCAATTATGAGGTTCTAAACCAATATATTTTGCATCTTGATGATAACTTACAAATCCTTTTTCATTTGGGTTTTTGATAAAAAGAGTTGTTCCACAAACCAGAATATCTTCTCCTATTAAACTTTGAACAGCATCTAATATTTTAGGATTGTGTGTAACATCATCTAATAAAGGTGAAATTAAATGAGCATTATATCTTCCTGATTTATCTAATTCATCAGGCATTTTTTTTTCTATAAGCTCAATCTCATTTCTGATTTCTTTTGCCTTTTCTTTTGAAAAAATATTTATTGGAGAAACAAAACCATTATCTTCATATTGTTTAAGTTGATTCAAAGAAAGATAAGACATAATATAAAAAAAATTTTACATGAGTGAAACAATTTCTTCAATAAATTAACTCTTGAATTATGTCAGAAGTTTATAAACTTGGAATATCAGTTAATAATAACAAACCAATTAATGAGGTAAGCTCAATAAATGTTTTGGCTAACAAAGGAGTCGTGGGAGATAGACATTTTAAAGAATTCAATGATCCATATAATCAATTAACTCTAATTGAGTCAGAAAATATCGATTATTATAATATAAAATATAGTCTTAATATTCCTTACGTAGATTTTAGAAGAAATATTATTACAAAAGGGATTAAGCTTAATGATTTGGTGGGTAAAAAAATATTAGTTGGTAAGGTTCAGTTAGAAGGTATTGATTTGTGTCGCCCTTGTAGACATCTATCAGAAGTATTAGGACATGAAAATATTATAAAAGAGTTTTTAAGAAAAGGTGGCATTAGATGTCAGATACTTACTACTTCGAGCATCAAAATTAGTGACAAAATAAGTCTTGTGAATTAATAAAAAAATTAAATTTTCTTTTAAAATTTATATCTAATTTTTGGTTGATTTATCAACATCGAAATCATTAAAATCAAAATTTATATCTTTCGAAGGATTTTCTAGTTCTTCAATTTTTCTTATTTTTTCCAATTCTCTTTGTTTTAATTTTTGCTCTCTTAAATTTTCAAGATGTTCCTTTGCTTTCTGTTCTTTATCAAATTTTTCTTCCCATTCTTTAATCTTTATATATTCAAGTTGTTTTTTTCTATCTTCATCCTCTTTTAAAACTTTTAATTCTCTATTTTTTCGTTTTTGTTCTTTTAATTCTTTTAGAGTTTGTTCCTCTTCTCTCACTTTAAGGTCAATATCTTTTCTATTCTGAACTTCTTCCCTAGACTTTAATTCTTTTTCTTTATTTCTTAAATCTTTAGAGATTTGAGTTAATTCTTTATCTTTTTCTATTAATCTCTCATTTTCAATTTTTTGATGATCTTCTTGGGATTTTAATTCCTTTTCTCTTAATTTTAAATCATCTTCTTTAAATCTTAATTTATTATCTTCTTTTTTTAATTTTTCTTCCCATGTTTTTAATTCTTTTTTTTCTTTAATTAGATCATTTTTTTCTTGAAGCTTTTTTAGTTTTATTTCTTTGATCTTTTTTAATTCCTGATTTTTTTTAAAATTTTCAAATACGTTACTAAGAGACTTAGTTGTCAATTTTGAAATTTTGGACAACCCTTTTTTTTCTTTTTTAATTTTTTTTTTCTTTTTAACCATTTTTATAGAAGCTCATTTCACTAAAGAATAAATTCTATTTCAACAGATTTTTTTAAAATTTTTATTATTAATTTGGCTAAATTGGGTACAACCCTTAAGGGATAAATAGTATTAATTAATCATCAGCATGAACTTTTTCATTCTTTTCATGTTTTTCTTGGGCTGCGATTGTATATTTAGCGATTGGTCTAGCCATCAGCCTTTTTAAACCAATTGGTTCAGCTGTATCTAGGCAGTATCCATAAGTGGCGTCTTTAATTCTTATTAAAGCCTTATTAATTTCTGAAATCAATTTTATTTGTCTATTAATTGATTTCATCTCTACATTTTTATCAGTGTATGAACTAGCTTGATCTACTATATCTGCAGAGATACTGTTATCATCCATACTTCCATTATATAGAGCTTCATTATTAGCTTTTACTAATTCTTTTCTCCATTCTTGTAATTTCATTCTGAAATACACTTTATGTTTTTCACACATGTATTTTTCAGTATCTTTAGGAATATAAGTTTTTGAAATTTTTATTAGAGTTTTCTTTGTTTCTTTTATTTTAGTTGTTTTTTTAGTTTTTGTTTTAACAACTTTTTTTTTGTTTTTTGTAGTTTTTGGCATGGCTTTAAATTAATAGCGGCGGAGTATATTCAGCAAATTAGGGGTGTCAAGCAAGCTTAATTATTGTAAATATTTACTTATGAATGTTTTAAATAGAAATATTAATAATATATTTTTTATTTTTGTTTTATCACATTTATTAATTTGGACTATAGTTCCATCTCTAACAAATAAAAATTTACCTTTAGATACTATAGAGGCTCTTGCTTGGGGAAGTAACCTAGACTGGGGATTTAACAAACATCCTCCAATGAGTGCTTTTTTTCCAGAAGTTTTTTTTCAAATTTTTGGTTCTCAGGATTGGGCTTATTATTTATTAAGTCAGATTTTTATTATAATTGCTTTTTATTATGTGTTTAAATTGGCCACCGAAGTTTTAGGTAATATAAAATTGAGCTTAATTTCAGTTTTATTATTAGAATCTATCTATTTTTATAATTTTACCACACCAGAATTTAACGTAAATGTTTGCCAATTACCTTTTTGGTCTTTAGTTGTTTATTATTCGTGGAAAATTTATGAAACCAAAGAAATAAAATTTATTGATTGTTTTTTAGTTGGTTTGTTCGCCGCGTTAGGTTTTTTATCTAAATATTTATTTATTTACTTAATGATATCCATTGATTTACTTTTTATTTGGTTAATTTTTATAAAAAAAACTAGAAAATTTGATTTTAAATATTTAATAACGATTGAAATATTTATTGTTTTATTAGTTCCACATTTCATTTGGCTTTACAATAATGAGTTTGTGACAATTTTGTATGGTTTAAAAAGAACTGGTTTGGAGGGATCAGGGGTTTTAGATTATCTGAAATACCCAATAGTCTTTTTATTTAAACAAATAGGAATACTAATTCCATTTTTTTTCTTAATTTTTTTATTAATAAAAAAAATTAAATTTAAGATTAATTTTAAAGATAAAAAATTACTATTTTTAATTTCTATAAATATCTTACCTATTGTTTTAATGTTAATAACATCTTTACTTACAGGATCAAAAATTAGAACAATGTGGATGACACCATTTTATTTATTTTTTGGAGTTTTATTTATTTATGTATTGCAATCTCAAATAAATATCAAAAAGTTAAATTCATTTTTGTATGGATTTTTATTTTTATTTTTCTTATCTCCAATTTTGTATTCATTTATCTCTCTTAACAATACAGATAAAAGAACTGATTATCCTGGAAAAGAAATTGCAACTAAAGCCCAAATTATTTGGGATAAAGATTTTGATAAGGAAATTGAATTTGTAACTGGAAATGAATGGAAAGCTGGAAACCTTTCTTATCATTTAAAATCAAGACCAGTATGGGAAGGTTTTACAAATAATCAAATATTAAATAATTCTTCACAATTTATTTGTTTAGATGATATTTGTTTGGGCAGATACTAAATGATAAAAGTCAAAATTCTAATTCCTGTTTATAATGATTGGCAGTCAGTCTCTAAACTTATTGATGAAATTAACAATTTATCAATAAATTCAGAATATCAAATTTCAGTTATTGTAGTTAATGATGCTTCAAATCATGATCGTCTAGATGAGGATAAAATTATAAATAATATTTACTCTATTAAGGTTTTAAACATGAAAGTAAATCAAGGTCATGCAAGATGTATCGCTACAGGACTTAAGTATATTTATGAGAAAGAGGAATTTAATTATGTAATACCAATGGATGGAGATGGAGAAGATAGACCTGAGGAAATTAAAGATTTTTTAAATCAGATTAAAAAATCTTATGATAAGCCTATTGTAGGAGAAAGACTAAAAAGATCTGAAAATTTTTTATTTAAAGTCTGTTATCAAATACACAAATTGATTACTTTAATTTTTACAGGAAAATCTATTAAATTTGGCAATTTTACCTGTTTACCTAAAACTACAGTTGAAAAAATGATTAATGATAAAGCTACTTGGAATAGTTTTTCTGGTGCTTTAACAAAAGTCGAAAATGATTTAATTTCTATACCTTCAAGTAGAGGAAAAAGGTTTTTTGGACCATCAAAAATGAGCTTTTACAGTTTAATTAAGCACTCTTTATCTATTATTAGTGTTTTTAGAAAAACATTTTTAATTCGTTCTGCTTTATTTATAATTTTATATATTCTATTCATTAAGAGTAATGCTTCTATAATAACTGCAATACCACTAATATTTTTATTAATTGCTGTTTATTCTATTTCAAATTTAGCCTTAAGAGAAAATATGGAAGAATTTGATAATTCTTTGAAAAATATTTTAGATATTTCTAAAATTAAATAGCTTTTATTTTAGGTAGAGAATAAAAATCAGCTGTATCTATTTTAGAGGAATATTGTCTTCGCATATTCCACCTTTTTTGGACCCCTGCACTTGCAAGACTTAAAGTTGATCTTCCATATCTATAATTAGTATTATCAATTGACCTCATTAAACTATTTATTTTTTCATCTTTTTCGGATGAAAATAAATTTTTTCTTCCATCATCATTACGTAATCCTGTAAGCATGACACCTGCTTTTTGATACTGATAACCATTTTTAAAAATATTTTCTAATATAGAAACTGCAGTCTTAACAGTTTCAATACTATTATTTGTTGCAATAGGAAAATCAATTGTTTTTGCATTTGAATAGTAACCATAATTTCTTTGAAAAGGACTTGTTCTAACGAAAACTGTTATTGCTTTTGCAACTAAAGACTCTGATCTAATTTTTTCAGAAGCATTTAAGCAATAATTTGCAATTGCTTCTTTTAACTCTTGAAAAGTTTCAATTCTTTTTCCAAATGATCTTGAGACAACACAACTTTTTCTTTTAGTTTGTGTTGTTTCTAAATTGATACAAGGAATGCCTCTAAGTTCCATTGCAGTTCTCGAACTTAAAACATTGGAACTTTTTTTAATCCAAGTATTAGATTTATTCTTAAGTTGCTTAGCATTATAAATTCCATTTTTTTGATAAAATTTTGTAAGCTGTCTTCCAACACCCCATACATCATTAATATCTATTTTTTCTAATATAGGATCAATATTTTCAATTCCAATTAAACTAGTAACACCTGAAATTTTTTTCTTTGCAATATGATTTGCAACTTTGCTTAATGTTTTTGTTTTAGCAATACCAATACTAGTTGGAATACCAGTCCATTGTAAAACTGTTTCTCTAATTTCCTTTCCAACTTTTTCAACTTCATTATCAGGAAAATTTGATAAATCTAAAAATGCCTCATCAATTGAATAAACTTCAATTTCAGAGTTAAATCTTTTAAGAGTTCTCATTACCCTTCTAGATAAGTCCCCATATAATGAATAATTTGATGAAAAAACTTCAACTTTATTTTTAATAATAATATTTTTTGCTTTAAAGTAAGGCTCTCCCATCTTGATTCCTAGAGCTTTTGCCTCATTAGACCTTGATATGATACAACCATCATTATTTGATAAAACTACAACAGGTTTTTTTCTTATTTTTGGGTTGAATAATCTTTCACAAGAAACATAGAAAGAATTACAGTCAACTAGAGCTAGTTTTTTAGTACGTTGAATGGATGACATAGGTTACAACCCCCCAAATAAAAACATCTTCTTCTTCATTAATTAAAATTCTTTCAGAGAAATCTTTAGATCCAGAGGTCAGAAATTTTTTGTCTCTTTCCTGCACTAAAGTTTTAACAACAAGCTCATCATGAACATTTGCAATAACTGTTGAAAAGTTTTTTGGTTTTAAGCTTTTATCGACAACCAATAAGTCTCCGTCATTAATCCCAACATCTACCATCGATTTTCCTTGTACCCTGATAATGAAAGTTGCTGGAACATTCTTAATTAAATGCATGTTCAGATCGATATCTTCTTCGATATAATCGGTTGCAGGTGAGGGGAAACCAGCACCAGCTTTATGCAGATAGTAAGGAATGGTTAGTTTCATGTTCTTGTTTTGTTCTATTTTATAAACCATTTATACAATGCACGCAAGAGGTTGTATTTTGAGTCCGTAATTGAATCAAAAGTGAATCAAAACGTGAACATCAAAACCACATTTTGTATGCTTGTGGATAACTTCAACCAAGGATAGTTTTAAATTCTAATTTAATTATAAAAGGAGAAAAATAATGAGTTCAATTGAAGTTAAAACTTTTGATCATCCAGATGAAAGTAACACGAATTTTAAAAATGCCAAAATAGATATTGTGAAAGTAGGAGATCAAAGAGTTATGAGATTAGTTTTACAACCAGGCTGGAAATGGTCACAAGACATTAAGCCAACAGTTGGTACAGACAGCTGTAAGGCAAAACATCTTGGCGTGATTGTTTCAGGAGCAGTCTGCGCAAAACATGATGATGGAACTGAATTAACTTATAAAGCTGGTGATGCATATTCAATAGAACCAGGTCATGATGGTTGGGTAATAGGTGATAAACCTGCGGTAGTTTATGAGTTTCATGGAAAATGGGGAGAGTAACAAAAATCTTAAATGATTGAAGTTTTAATCGCTCTAGAACTTGGATTTTTAATTTATAAACTTTTACAAAATTAATATGAAAAAACTAATATGTCATTGTGGAGCTGTAGAAGCGGAAATTAATTTAGATGGAGATTTAGCTAAAGTAATAAAATGTAATTGTTCTATTTGCAAAAGAAAAGGAGCAATAATGTCGATGGTTAAAAATGAAGATTTCAAAATTATAAAAGGGCAAGATAAATTAAAACTTTATCAATTTCATTCAAAGGTTGCTAAACATTACTTTTGCTCTGACTGTGGAATTTATACCCATCACAACCCAAGAATAAATCCAGCTATGACAGGATTTAATGTTGGATGTATTGATGAAATAGATACATTTGATATAAAAGAAGTTCCAGTAAACGATGGACAAAATCATCCGCTAGATAAAAAATAGTTTTCATGCAACAATTTAATTTATGTTTTAGAAGAGTAAAAAAGGATTGTTTTAAGTTTATTAAGTCTCAAGAAACAAAAACTGATAAATTTAAAAACAAAGAAAGAATGATTAAGTCTTTCTTAATTCCTTTGTGTTTTTGGATTAATAAAAAAGCTAATAAGCAAAAGCCTTATTTTGTTGGTTTAGCAGGAGGTCAGGGTACTGGTAAAACAACATCAAGTTCTTTAATAAAAATGATCTTAACAAAGTATTTCAAACTTGAAGTTTTTAAAATTTCTATTGATGATTTTTATAAAACAAGAAAAGAAAGAATTAGCTTATCAAAAAGAGTACATCCTATGCTTTTAACAAGAGGAGTTCCCGGAACTCACGATATAAATATGATGTTAAATTTCTTTAGAAATTCAAAAAGTAAGAAATTCAAAAGATTAAAATTACCGACATTTAATAAAGCAATTGATGATAGGTTTAATAAAAAAAAATGGTACGATTTAAAGAAGAGACCAGATGTAATTATTTTTGAAGGCTGGTGTGTTGGTGCTAAACCGGAAAAAAATAGTACTTTAAATAAAACAATCAATTTAATGGAAAAAAATAAAGATAAAAAAAAGATATGGAGAAAATATGTTAACAATCAATTAAAATCAAAATATAAAAAATTATATTCACAGTTAAATTGTTTAATTTATCTTAAGGCTAAAAACTTTAGTTTACTTCAAAAATGGAGACTAAAACAAGAAAGGAAACTTTTAGTTAACAGTAAAAAAAATTCAAAACTTAAGATTATGAATAAAGAGGATGTTTTAAGCTTTATGCAAACTTACCAAAGAGTAACCCAAAATATGTTTAAGAATATGCCCAAGTATGCTTCAATTATACTAAATTTAAATAGTAACCATCAGATTAAAACTGCAGTATATAAAAAAAGATGAAAAAAATTTTATTAATTATATTTGGAACTTTTCTAGTAATTTCAAACTCAAACGCTGAAAGTTTTAATGCAGCTTTATCAAAAGCATTTAAAAATAATTCAGAATTAAATGCAGAAAGAGAAAATATAAATATTTCTGAACAAGAATATAAAATTTCTCAAGGTAATTATCTACCAACAGTAACTTTATCAGGATCTAAAAGCTCAGAAGATACAAATAAACTTACAAATCAATCTGGTGGTGATGCCACTATAAATGATGTTGACCCTTTAACTAAATCTATTTCAATCACCCAAACTTTAATTGATTTTGGAAGAGGAGCAGAATTATCAAAAAGCAAAATTGGCTTAGAAGTAGCAAAAGCTAAATTATTAAAAAAAGAACAAGATATTTTGTATAAAACGACTGAAGCTTATACTGGTTTAATTTTAGCAAATGAAAAGTTAAAGATTAATAAAGATAACGTTGAACTTTTAAGCAGACAAGTTGAGACCGATCAAATTAGAGTTGAAAGAGGTCAGATAACTTTATCAGACGTATCTCAATCAGAATCTTCTCTTGCTGAAGCCCAAGCTAAATTGATCCAGGCTGAAAATGAACTATTAACAAGTAAATTAAATTATGAAAATATTATTGGCAGTTTAAAAGATCCAAAATCGTTAGATAAAAAATCAATAAAAGAATACCCTTTACCACAAAATCTTAAGTCTGCTATTGAACTTTCTGTAAAAAATAATCCTAATTTAATTATTGCTAAATTAGAATATGATCAAGCTCAAAAAGATAAAACCATTGCAAAATCAGATCTAGCGCCTAGTGCAAATTTATCTTTAGAAAGATCTTATACAGACGACTTAAGCGCAACATATGATGAGAGAGAAAAAGATACTCTTAAAGCAACAGTCACTTGGCCATTTTATTCAGGTGGTAAAAATTTAGCTTCGATAAATAAAAGCTCAAGTTTAGAGACAAGGTCTCGATTAATTTTAGATAGCGTTACAAAACAAAATGAAACAAATGTTGCTAGTGCCTGGTCTAATTATCAATCAAACAAGAGTTTGTTAAATTCAGTTCAGGCCCAAGTAAGAGCTGCAGAGATTGCAAACGAGGGAATTTCTGCTGAATATAACAGCGGTGCAGGTAGAACAACTTTAGAAGTAATTCAATCCAATTCACTACTTCTTAATGCACAAATTTCACTTGCAAATTCTGAGAGAAACTTCATTCTTTCCCAATTTAATCTTCTAAAATCTATTGGTTTACTTCATAGCGAATACCTTAAAATTAAGTAAATATTCAAAATTTTAAGGCAAAATAAATAAATCTTGCTAATGAGAACAAAATGTGTACATTTATTTTAATGATTCGAGTGTTAAAAAAATTAAAAAAAGAGGCAAAAAATGACTAAAAATAACCTTAAAGTAGTTAAATCTACTAAAGATCAAGAAATGGATATCAAAGAAAAGAACAAAGCATTAGATGCTGCAATCAGCCAGATAACTGACAACTTCGGAAAAGGTTCAGTTATGAAGCTTGGTGAAAAAAGAGCAATGGATATTGAGTCAATATCTACAGGTTCTCTAAGTTTAGATTTAGCTCTAGGAATAGGTGGACTACCTAAGGGAAGAATTGTTGAAGTTTATGGTCCAGAGTCATCTGGAAAAACAACATTAGCATTACAAGTTGTTGCTGAAGCCCAAAAAGCTGGTGGCATTTGTGCATTTGTTGATGCAGAACATGCTTTAGATCCAGTTTATGCAAAAAAATTAGGCGTAAATACTGAAGAGCTATTAATTTCTCAACCAGATGCAGGCGAACAAGCTTTAGAGATAGCTGATACACTAGTAAAATCAGGCTCTATTTCAGTAATTGTAATTGACTCTGTTGCAGCTTTAACCCCAAGAGCTGAAATTGAAGGTGAGATGGGTGATCATCATGTAGGTCTTCAATCAAGATTAATGAGTCAGGCTTTAAGAAAATTAACTGGTTCAATTTCAAACACTAACACAATGATGATTTTTATTAACCAAATTAGAATGAAAATTGGAGTTATGTTTGGTAGTCCTGAAACAACATCAGGTGGAAATGCACTTAAGTTTTATTCATCTGTAAGAATGGATATTAGAAGAATTGGTGCTATCAAAGATAAAGATGAAATTATTGGTAACTCTACAAGAGTGAAAGTAGTTAAAAATAAAGTTGCACCACCATTTAAAGTCGTTGAGTTTGATTTAATGTATGGAAAAGGAATTAGCAAAATGGGTGAGTTGGTAGACCTTGGTGCTAAAGCTGATATTATTGAAAAATCAGGCGCATGGTATGCTTATAAAGGTGAAAAAATAGGACAAGGCAGAGAAAATGCTAAAGTCTATTTAGCTCAAAATCCAAAAGTTGCCGCAGAGATTGAAATGGCAATAAGGGAAAAAGCAGGTGTGATTTCAAAAAAAATTGAAGGAAATCCGTTAAGTCCTGAAAAAATTGAAAAAGAGAAGAAAGTAGCTGAAAAAGAAGAATCCGAAAAAGAAGCTACTCCTCCTAAAAAGAACTAGAATTTAAAGTCATCTTTAAATTATAAAGGCGCTTATTTTAAGCGCCTTTACCCCTATCGTTATCTAGACATAGAATAAAAAAGCTGTATTTTAAAAATATGGCTCAAAAATCATTAAATCAAATAAGAGAAACTTTCTTAAAATATTTCGAGAAAAATGATCATAAGATTATTGAGTCTAGTAATTTAGTTCCAAATAATGACCCAACATTGATGTTTGCTAATTCTGGCATGGTTCAATTCAAAAATGTATTTACAGGCTTGGAGAAAAGGGATTATCAAAGAGCAACTACTTCTCAAAAATGCGTAAGAGCGGGAGGAAAACACAATGATTTAGAAAATGTTGGATATACACCAAGACACCATACTTTTTTTGAAATGTTAGGAAATTTTTCTTTTGGTGATTATTTTAAAGAGAGAGGAATTGAACTTGCATGGAATTTGATCACTAAAGATTTTGGTATAGATAAAAATAGACTTTACGTAACAGTTTTTCATGAGGATGATGAAGCCTACAATTTTTGGAAGAAAATAGCAGGTTTTAGTGATGATAGAATTATAAGAATTTCGACATCAGACAACTTTTGGTCGATGGGTGAGACTGGTCCTTGCGGCCCTTGTTCTGAAATCTTTTTTGATCATGGTGATCATTTAACAGGTGGTTTACCTGGGACTAAAGATGAAGATGGAGATCGTTTTATTGAAATTTGGAACTTAGTATTTATGCAATATGAGCAAGTTTCAAAAGATAAAAGGATAGATCTTCCTAAACCATCAGTAGATACTGGAATGGGATTAGAGAGAATAGCTGCGCTATTACAAGGCACTCACGATAATTATCAAACTGATCACTTTAAGAAACTGATAAGTTCAATATCAGAAACTACAAAAGTAAATCAATCAGAAAATAATATTTCTAGCTTTAGAGTTATTGCAGATCATTTAAGGGCGAGCTCATTTCTTTTAGCAGAAGGTGTTTTGCCATCTAATGAAGGTCGTGGATATGTTTTAAGAAGAATAATGAGAAGGGGAATGAGACACTCTCATTTATTAGGATCAAAGGAACCGATTTTTTATGAAATTTTTGATTCCTTAAAAAAAGAAATGTCAGGAAACTATCCAGAACTTGAAAGATCTGAGACTCTGATTAAAGAAACATTAAAGATGGAAGAGGAAAAGTTTTTAGTTTTACTTGATAGAGGTATCAAAATTTTAAATGATGAAATATCTAAGATAGATAAAGTTTTACCAGGAGAGGTAGCTTTTAAATTATATGACACATATGGTTTTCCATTAGATCTCACTGAAGACATTTTAAAAAATAAATCATTAAAAGTTGATCATGTAAAATTTGATGAGTTGATGAAAAAAAGTAAAGAACTTGCAAAAAAGAATTGGAAAGGATCTGGAGATAGCTCAGAAGAAGCAATATGGTTTTCTATAAAAGATAAAATTGGACCAACAGAATTTTTAGGTTACGAGTCTAATCAATCTGAAGGAGTTGTATTAAATTTAATTAAAAAAAATCAAGAAGTAAAAACTTTATCTACAGGGGAAGAGGGTATGATTATCACAAATCAAACTCCTTTTTATGGAGAGTCTGGAGGACAAGTTGGAGACAAAGGCACAATAGTATCCGGAAACTCTGTTTTTGAAGTTGGAGATACACAAAAAAAACTTGGAGATTTATTTGTTCATTTTGGATCAGTTAAAACTGGTGAAATTAAAATTAATGATGTGGTTGAAATGAAAATTGATGTTGAAAGAAGAGATAATCTAAAAGCTTATCATTCTGCTACTCATTTACTTCATGAATCTTTAAGAAGAACTTTAGGAAAACATGTTATGCAAAAAGGATCATTAGTTGCACCAGATCGTTTAAGGTTTGACTTTAGTCATATGAAACCAATTACTAACGAAGAGTTAGAAACAATAGATAAATTAGTTAATGAATATGTTAAAAATGGATCAGAGGTTACTACAAGAATTATGACACCCAAAGCAGCTATAGAAAAAGGAGCATTAGCTTTTTTTGGTGAAAAATATGGAGAAGAAGTTCGTGTAGTTTCAATGGGTAAGGAAAAAGATGCATATTTTTCAACAGAATTATGTGGTGGAACACACGTAAAAAACACTGGAGATATTGGAAAATTTAAAACTATAAGCCAATCTTCTATTGCTGCAGGTGTTAGAAGAGTTGAAGCATTAAGAGACAAACAGCTTGATGATTTTATAAAAAATAAAGAAAAATTATCAACACTATCAACTCAAAAAGATGAGGATATTATTAAAGAATTGTCTTCTCAAATAATCAAATTTGGCGGCAAACCAAATATTGATAATAAAGATTTAAAAGAAATTATTAAAAACCTTACAAGACAACTTGAACAATTAAATATTAGTTCAGTTCTTCAAGATAAAACTAAAAATATTATTAATGACCAAAAAATAAATGATGTAAAAGTTAGATTTCAAAAAGTGCAAGATTTACCCCCTAAAGATTTAAGAAAATTAGTTGATAGTGGAAAAAAAGAATTAGGTGATGGAATTATAATAGTCTTTGCAAGCAATGAAGATAAGGTTGGTCTAGGGGTTGGTGTCACTGATAATCTAGTTGATAAATATGATGCTGTAAAATTTGCAAAATTAGGCTCTGAAATTATTGGAGGAAAAGGAGGAGGTGGAAGAAAAGATTTTGCCCAAGCAGGCGGACAAGATAAAAGCAAGATTGATGAAGCTTTTGAAAAAATTAAAAAATTAATTTAATTTTTTTTTTAAATTTTTATCTATTACATCTAAAAACTGATTAGTTGTTAGATACTTACTTGATGGCCCAATTAATATTGCAAGGTCTTTAGTCATTGATCCACCCTCAACGCATTCTATACAAACTTGTTCAATCGTGTTTGCAAATCTAATAAGTTCCTCGTTCCCATCTAATTTACCTCTATGTGCTAACCCTCTAGTCCAAGCAAATATTGATGCTATGGGATTAGTTGATGTTTCTTTCCCTTCTTGATGCATTCGATAATGTCTTGTTACAGTTCCATGAGCTGCTTCTGCTTCCATAACTTTTCCATCAGGAGTTAATAAAGTACTAGTCATTAACCCTAAAGATCCATAACCTTGAGCCATAGTATCAGACTGGACATCACCATCATAATTTTTACAAGCCCATATATACTTTCCACTCCATTTCATTGCACAAGCAACCATGTCATCAATTAATCTATGCTCATATATAATTTTAGCTTTTTTAAATTTTTCTTTAAATTCTTTATTAAATACTTCTTCAAATATATCTTTAAATCTCCCATCATATTTTTTTAGAATAGTATTTTTCGTTGAAAGATAAACTGGCCAATTTTTTATTAGACCATAACTAAAACAAGATCTTGCAAAGTCTTCGATTGATTTATCTAAATTATACATTGAGAGCGCTATACCAGGGCCAGTGAAATTAAATACTTCATATTTGATTTCATGTTTGCCATCTTCAGAAGTCCATTTAACCTCCATTCTACCTTTTCCAGGAACTTTAAAATCAGTTGCTCTATATTGATCACCAAAAGCATGTCTTCCAATAACTACAGGATCAGTCCATGAAGGAACTAATTTTGGAATGTTAGAACAAAGTATAGGCTCTCTAAAAACTGTTCCTCCAATAATATTTCTTATGGTTCCATTAGGAGATCTCCACATTTTCTTTAAGTTAAACTCTTTTACTCTAGCTTCATCTGGAGTAATTGTTGCACATTTAATACCAACACCAATTTTCTTGATTGCATTTGCAGATTCTATTGTAATTTGATCATCAGTATTATCTCTGCTTTTCATCCCAAGATCGTAGTATTCGATGCCAAGATTAAGATAGGGTAAAATCAATTTGTTTTTAATGAAGTCCCAAATAATTCTAGTCATTTCATCACCGTCTAATTCTACAACGGGATTTTTTACTGTAATTTTGCTCATTTATATGAAATATATCTTATTAATTGAATTTCGTAGTTTTATATACATATTAATCAAAAATTATCAATTTAGAAGAACATGTTTAGTAAAATTTTTCCAAAACTTCATTCTGAAGGTTATAAATTTTTAGTTATAGCGATTGTACTAACAATCATTTTTTATAGCTTTAGCAACTTTTTAGGATTAGTTGGTTTAGTTCTGACTATTTGGGTTTATTATTTTTTCAGAGATCCAGAAAGAGTTATTATTGAAGATGATAATTATCTAGTAAGTCCTGCTGACGGCGAAGTTATTAAAGTTGAAGAAGTTAATGGTCCTAAAGAATTAGGATTAGAAAATAAAAAATTTAATAAAATTAGTATCTTTATGAATGTTTTTGATTGTCATGTAAATAGAACTCCATGTGCAGGATTAGTAGAGGAAATATTATATAAACCAGGAAAATTTTTAAATGCTTCACTAGATAAAGCAAGTGAAGACAATGAGAGAAATTATTATAAAATTAAAGATCCTCATGGAAATGAAATTGTAATTGTTCAAATAGCCGGTCTTATTGCCAGAAGAATTGTTTGTGAAACAAATAAAAATCAAGATTTAAAACAAGGCGAAAGAATTGGTATGATAAGATTTGGAAGTAGAGCAGATGTTTATTACGAAAATTATAAGCCCTTAGTAAAAATTGGTCAAAGATCTATTTCAGGAGAAACTTTGTTGGCTAAAAAATAGTTTATGGAACAACCAAAAAGTAAATTTAAAATCGTCTCTGATAAGAAAACAAGAATGATATTGCCAAACGCTATTACATTAATAGGTGTTTGCATAGGATTAAGCTCAATTAAATTTGCAATAGATGGAAAGTTTGCAATTGCAATTATTGCAATAATGTTTGCAGGTTTAATGGATGCATTAGATGGTCGTATAGCTAGATTAATTAAAGGAACATCCAAGATGGGTAAAGAGCTAGACTCTCTTGGGGATGTAATTAGTTTTGGAGTTGCACCAGCGCTTATAATGTATTTTTGGAATTTACAGTATTTAGATAAACTAGGCTGGTTTGTTTGTTTAATATACGTAGTTTGTGTAGCTTTAAGATTAGCAAGATTTAATGTAAATACTGAAGAAGAAATTTCGTGGAAAGATAATTTTTTTGAAGGATTGCCATCACCTGCAGGAGGAATATTGGTTCTAATGCCTTTAATCATTAGTTTTAGCGGTTTAGAAAAATTTTTATTTAAAATCAATTATGATTTATTAGTACCTACATTATTTATTATAATTTCAATATTACTTATAAGCACAATCCCAACTTATTCATTTAAAAAAATAGTCATACCAAGAACAATGACAAAATTTTTATTATTTGGTTTAGTTTTATTTTTTGGTGCATTATTAGTTTATACATTTAAGATTTTGGCAGTAAGCTCTATCATCTATATTTGTTTAATACCAATAAGCTATTTTCATTATAAAAAAATAAAAAAGGAAAAAAATATTTCTTCAGACAAAGACGAAGAATTAGAAGATGTCTTGTAAATGAAAAAAGATGTAATTGTTTCTTTAGCCGACGCAAATTATTATCCTTTATTAGTCGAATTGATAGACTCAATTAGACAATTCAAACAAAGTGAAAATGTTGCAATTTGTATTTTAGATGCAGGTTTAGAAACTCATCAAAAAGAAAAACTATTACAAAAAGTTGACGTAGTAAAACCAGCAGAATGGGACATAGATGTTCCAGGCTATAAAGTTAAAGATAAAGAATGGTTAAAAAGCCAGGTATCAAGAGCATTTTTACCAAAGTACTTTCCTAATTATAATAGGTATTTATGGATTGATTGTGATGCCTGGGTTAACGATTGGCAATCGGTTGAACTTTATTTTAAAGCTTGTGATAATGGAAAACTTGGAATCACTCAAACAATTAGTCCAGGCTACAAAATTACAACTAAAGCTAGCTGGTTATTTGGCAAGCTTGCAATAATTAAATCACAAAATTTTAAACATGCTATTAAATCTAACATTGGATATTCAAAAGCACGTAAACTTGCATTTTCACCTCATATTAATATTGGAGTTTTTTCAATGGAAGCAAATTCACCAGGATGGGCTTCCTGGCAAAAAAACCTAATCCAAACATTAAAGGCTGGCAATATTTTTGGATCTGAAGGATTAGCTATTAATATGTCAGTATATATTGATGAACTAAAAACAGAATTTTTACCTCTTAATTGCAATTGGATAACAAGTAATTTGCTACCAAAATTTGATGAAGATAATAATACATTTGTAGAACCGTTTTTACCAAATTATAAAATAGGCATTATGCATCTCGCTGCAGGTATTTGGAAAGATGGTAAAGATATGAGAAGAAATAAAGATATCAAAATACAAATAGAAAATCTTGAAGGAAAGTTTTTACAAAAAAGTTTAAGATTTAATAATTAATTGAAAAAAAATAAAATTTCAAAAAATTGGGTAAACAAACAAAAACGTGATACGTACGTTCGTCAATCTAAAGTAGATGGATATAGAGCTAGATCTGCGTATAAATTAATTGAAATCGATCAAAAGTTTAAGATTTTTAAAGGTGGATTGCTTGTGATCGATATTGGTGCTGCACCAGGTAGTTGGTCTCAATATGCTTCAAAAGTTGTAAAGAATGGAAAAATTATCTCCATAGATTTAAAAGAGATGGAGTCAATTCCAAATACCATTCAAATAAAAGGCGATTTTACAGAAAATATAATTCAGCAAAAAATTAGAGATAAATTACCAGGTAATGTTGATGTAGTAATGTCTGATATGGCTGTTAATACAACTGGAATTAAAGACATTGACGCAATTCAAACTGGTGAACTTTGTAAAGAGTCTATGCAATTTTCAAAAGAAATAATTAAGGAACAAGGTTTTTTTATTTCAAAAATTTTTATGGGAAGAACATTTAATGAAATTGTCGCACTAGGAAAAAAAATTTTTAAAGAAGTAAAGGTTTTTAAACCTAAATCCAGCCGTAAAGACTCTAAAGAAAGTTTTATAATCTGTAAAAATCTTAGATAGTCCCTTTAAATTTAAAAGG
>CABXXB010000004.1 GCA_902516065.1 uncultured Pelagibacteraceae bacterium
AATTAATTGAATTTACACCCGACATATTAATTACTCTAGAAAATTTTTCGTCACTAAACATTGCTTTTACTAAATTTTGGCAATCATCAAAATTACCATCCACCGCAATATTAAATACATTGGTCTCTTCATGTATTGTCATTAGTCTTCTTTGTACCGGTGAAATTTTATTATTTGGGTGTAATACAAAAACATTTAAATTTTTTTTTCCTTTTAGAGCATCTATGGCAGCTGCACCTGTATCACCTGAAGTTGCTACTATTATATTAATTTTTTTTTGATCACGACTTAAATGATATTGATAAAAATTACCTATTAGTTGCATTGCGATATCTTTAAATGCAAGCGTTGGCCCGTGAAATAGTTCTAACACTTTTAAATCTCCTAGATCTGAGATTTTAACAACATCATCAGATCTGAAATTTGAATATGATTTTGAAATCATAGAGATTAGATCATCTTTAGACATGAAATCTCCTATAAATGGATAAATTATTTTAGCCGCTAAATCATTGTAACTAAGGTTTTTTAAATTATCTAATTCCTCTTCTTTAAATGGTTCAATTGATTTAGGTACAAATAGCCCCCCATCATCTGCCAAACCTTTGAGGAAAACATCTTTAAAAGTAAAGTTTTTCTGATTATTTCTTGTGCTAATATAATTCATTTAATAATTCTTTTTTCTAAAATATAGATATAGCAAAAGAATTGAAATCGCTAATGAAAACCATGTCATTGCATATTTTTTATGATTGTTAGAAATATTAGCAGTAATTTTTTTTGGTCTTGGAAACTGATAATTTCCATCTAAATATATTATGTACTTAGAAAATTTTTTACCAGTAAATTTTGAAATATCTTCTCTATTCAAACTAAACCAGTAATTTTCTTTAATATCATTATCTGGTTTAAATATATTTTTTCTTCCCTGTGTTTTAAGAGTTCCTTCTATATTATTTTGATCTAATATATTTATCTCTAGTGTATCTTTTTTTTCAAATGGTATCCATCCTCTATTGAGTAAATAGTTTTCACCATCTATTAGAATTGGGTTTAAAACTTCAAACCCAGGTGTTCCAGAGTCATTCAAATTATATAAGTAAATTTGTTTCTCAAAATCAACGCGACCTGACGTTTTAATTTTGAGATAATTTTGTTGGTTAGATTGTAAAAGTTGAACTGGAGGTTTTTTTAATGAATTTTCAATTTCTAAAATAAGATTATTCTTCCAATTCAAGCGAATTATTTGCCAAGTGCCTAAGGCAATAAAAACAAATATAAAAAATATGATAAAAACTGAAAATAAAAATTTATGTTTCAAGGTTCAAAATTAGCTTCCCCAAATATAGATCGCAGCAAATAAGAATAGCCAAACTACGTCAACAAAATGCCAGTACCATGCTGCTGCCTCAAAACCAAAATGATGATCTTTATTAAAATGTCCTCTTTTACCTCTAAACAGACATACTGCTAGAAATATAGTTCCAACAAGAACATGAAAGCCGTGAAATCCTGTTGCCATGTAAAATACTGATCCATAGATATGATTTGCAAAAGAAAATGATGCATGCTGATACTCATAAATTTGCAGAAGAGTAAAACAAAACCCTAAGATAACAGTCAACCATAAACCTTGAATAAAACTCTTTCTATCGTCTTCCAAAAGAGCATGATGAGACCAAGTCACGGTTGTTCCTGACAATAATAAGACTAATGTATTTATTAATGGAATGTCCCAAGGATCAAAAGTTTCAATATCTTTTGGTGGCCAAACATTTCCAACAAATTCATTTGGGAAAAGACTAACGTCAAAGTAAGCCCAAAACCATGCTACAAAAAACATTACCTCTGAGGCAATAAATAATGTCATTCCATATCGGTGATGAATTTGAACTACAGGTGTATGGTGTCCTTGATGTTCAGCCTCTATAACAACGTCTCTAAACCACATGTATGCTCCATAAATTAATAGAGCTAGTCCAAGATACATTCCCCACGAAACATCACTATGAAAATAATAAACTGATCCTATAGCCAAAACTAAACATGAAAAAGAAGTGTATATAGGCCATGGACTTGGGTCTACTAAATGGTAATCGTGTTTTTTTTCAGCTGACATTTTTTTTGATTATGATTGTTTATAATAATCTGTCGAGAAAAAAGTATACGACATAGTTACATCTTCTAAATTTTTAGTTGTTGGATCATTGACCATTTCGGGGTCTAAATAAAAAGTCATTATATATTTAGCTTTTTCTCCAGCTTTTAATTCCTGTTTTTCAAAACAAAAACAACCTAACTTACTATAATATTTTCCAAAACTAGCTGGTGAAACATTAAAACTTGCAACGCCAGCTGTTGGTTCGTTACTATAATTTACTACTTCAAACTCTATCTTATTAACCTCACCTACTTTAACATCAATAACATTTGTTTTAGCTTTAAAGTCCCAAGGTAAATTATTCACATTAGTATCAAACCTAACACTAACTACTTTGTTTAGTACTATTTTTGGAGCGTCTTTAGATATTTGGGTGGTTCCACCAAAACCAGTTACCCTACAAAATAAGTCATATAAAGGTACTGCTGCATATGACAATCCCAACATTATAACAAAAATTCCTGCTAATATTAAAGGAGTTAAATTTTTTTTTTGTATCATATTGATCTATCAAATACTCCCGTATTATAAAGCGTAAATAAAAAAAGAAATATCATAAAAGCAATTATTCCTATGGCTGTCAGGATATTTTTTCTCTTTGTTTTTTTATCAGGAACTATCATAAAATTTTATCTACCAGAAAAAGAACAAAAATTAAAAATAAATATAAAATAGAATACCCAAATATTGATTTTGCTTTTTTAGAGTTAAATTTATTTTTTTTGTAATTATAAAGCTCATAACATAGAAAATTATAATATAGAGTTAATATTAATGAAGGAATTAAAAAAACAAGTCCTACAAAATTTATCCAGAAAGGAAAAATAATTACTGGTAGCATTAATAAAGAATAAATGAATATATTAATTTTTGTACTTTCAACTCCATTTGTTAAAGGAAGCATTGGTATATTTGCTTTTTTATAGTCATCAGATTTATATAAACTTAAGGCCCAGAAATGCGAAGGTGTCCAAAAAAATATTATTAAAAAAAAAGTTAAAGGCTCAATTGATAAAGAGCCAGTTGCAATAGTCCATCCAATAACTGGCGGAAAAGCTCCTGCTGCTCCACCTATTACAATGTTTTGTGGAGTTTTTCTTTTTAACCAAATCGTATAAACAAATACATAAAACAAGATTGTTAGAAGCAATATTCCTGCTGAGATTCGGTTCGTAAAATAATCTAGAGCCATTACTGAGATAATAGATAACGTTACACCAAAAATTAGTGCCTGATTTCTATTAACTTTTCCTGTCGGTATTGGTCTTAAACAAGTTCTTGTCATTAAAGCATCAAGGTCAGACTCGTACCACATATTCAGTGCTCCAGCTGCACCTGCTCCTAGAGAAACCAATAAAATTCCTATTATAGCGTCTTTTGTAGAAACCAAATTTGGTGCTGTCAATAATCCAACAGCACAAGTAAATATCACTAGTGACATAACTCTTGGCTTCATTAGTTTAAATAGTTCAGAAAAATTAAATAGATCTTCCTGACTTAAACTTCTTTTTTTTAGCCTTATATTACTCATCAGTTTTTTTTTCTCTTATATTAGCTATGAGATTTTTGTGTTTCTTGATCATCCTCAAACTTTGGTAATTCTTCAAAAGTGTGGAAGTTTGGTGGAGATGGCACTGTCCACTCTAAAGTCGTTGCTCCCACTCCCCATGGATTTTGAGCAGCTGCTTTTTTCTTTGCAAAAGAGTAGATAAGATTTACAAAAAATACTCCTAATCCAGCAACAGCAACATATGATCCGATTGAAGAAATATAATTCCATCCTGCAAATGCATCAGGGTAATCAGCATATCTTCTAGGCATTCCTGCTAACCCTAAAAAATGTTGTGGAAAGAAAATTAAGTTAACGCCAATAAAAGTTAACCAAAAGTGTAATTGTCCTAACCACTCTGAATATTCATATCCAGACATTTTGGAAAACCAATAATAAAAACCTGCAAAAATTGCAAAAACGGCGCCTAGTGATAAAACATAATGAAAATGTGCAACTACATAATACGTATCATGCATAGCAGTATCTACTCCTGCGTTTGCTAGCACTACTCCCGTTACACCTCCAACTGTAAACATAAAGATAAATCCTAGAGCCCATACCATTGGTGTTTTAAAAGATATTGATCCACCCCACATTGTAGCAATCCATGAGAAAATTTTTATTCCTGTTGGCACAGCTATGATCATTGTGGCAGCTAAGAAATAGGCTTTAGTATCTGTACTTAAACCTACTGTATACATGTGGTGGGCCCATACAACAAAACCTACAATTCCTATCGCAACCATTGCATAAGCCATTCCCAAATAACCAAAAACTGGTTTTCTTGAAAATGTTGAAACTATATGACTGATCATTCCGAAACCAGGAAGAATTAAAATATAAACCTCCGGATGACCAAAAAACCAAAACAAATGCTGAAATAAAACAGGATCACCACCTGTTTGGGCTTCGAAGAAGGCGGTACCAAAATTTCTATCCGTTAATAACATTGTTATTGCACCAGCTAGCACTGGTAAAGATAACAATAATAAAAATGCTGTAACTAAAATTGACCAAGCGAATAAAGGCATTTTATGCAAAGTCATTCCTGGTGTTCTCATATTTAAAATTGTAGTTATAAAATTCACTGCTCCCAAAATAGAAGAGGCTCCTGCTAAGTGTAAACTTAAAATTGCAAGATCCATTGCGGGACCTGGTTGACCAGCCTTAGATGATAAGGGAGGGTATATAGTCCAACCTCCGCCCACTCCTTGTGCTCCTGGAGGGCCATCAGCAAAGATTGATAATATTAATAATGTTAATGACACTGGTAATAACCAGAATGAAATATTATTCATTCTTGGAAATGCCATATCTGGTGCACCAATCATAATTGGGACAAACCAATTACCAAAGCCACCTATCATTGCTGGCATTACCATGAAAAAAATCATAATTAAACCATGACCTGTTACTAACACATTATATAAATGATAATTTCCACCTAGAATACCATCACCAGGATGCATTAATTCTATTCTCATTAAAACTGAAAATGCTGTTCCAATTACCCCTGCAACGATTGCAAAGATTAAATACATTGTACCAATATCCTTGTGGTTAGTTGAATAAGCCCAACGTTTCCAACCGGTTGGGGTATGATGATCGTCGTGTGAAGCTGTTTGTGTATACATATTTATTTACTCGCTATTTTTAATTTATCATTTTTAATTTCTTCTTTAGCAAATTTTACCCGTGCTTCTGATAACCATTCTTGATAATCTTCTTCACTTACAACCTTAACAGTGATTGGCATAAATGCATGTTTAATTCCACAAAGTTCTGAACACTGACCATAGTATGTTCCTTCTTTTTCTGCTTTAAACCATGTTTCATTAATTCTTCCTGGAACTGCGTCTCTTTTTACTCCAAACGATGGTAAGGCCCATGCATGCAATACATCATTAGCAGTGATTAAAACTTTTATAACTTTATTTACTGGTACAACAACTTCATTATCTACTGCAAGTAATCTAGGTTGATCAGCTCTCAGATCTTTTTCCTCAACCATATAAGAGTCGAAGATAATATTTTCATCAGGATATTCGTATCCCCAGTACCACTGATATCCAATTGCTTTAATAGTCAAATCAGCTTTTGGAATTGTGTCTTGTTTGTATAAAATTTTAAATGATGGAACAGCCATTACAATTAAAATCAAACACGGAATTAAAGTCCATAAAATTTCAACAGTTACATTGTGTGTTCTTTTAGAAGGATTCGGATTTGCTGAAGCTCTGAATCTTACACATGCATAAAGCATTAAAAATAAAACAAAAACACTTATTGCTATTATAATTGGAAGTAAAAGATTATTATGAAAGTTAACAATATCTCTCATTCCATCTGATGCAGGATTTTGAAACCCTAATTGCCAATCCTTTGGCTGGTTAGCAAATGCTTCCTGCGTTATAAAAAGAGTAGAAATTATTAATAAAATTTTTTTCATTTATTTAGCTATATAAAGCTCTTTTGTGAAAATTACACTTTAGATTTAGCGACAATTTATCAATTAATTGCATAATTTACGATCGAAATTGCAGATATCACTGCAGTTTCTGATCTTAAAATATTTTGATTAATTTTAATAGGTTGAACACCTTTGAAAGATAGAATGTTTTCTCTCTCAGATTCAGAAAAATCACCCTCTGGACCTATGATAATACAAACTGGTCTGTCGGTAAGTTTTGATTTATCAATTTTATTAGTATTTGAATTCAAATCAGTAAAAATTAAATCCATTGAATTATTTTTTAAAAAATTATTTAAGTTTTGAGACTCTTCGATTGTTGGTACATTGATACGGTTTGACTGTTCGCTAGCTTCGATAACAATTTTTTCTAAACGCTCTTTATTGATTTTTCTAACTACTGTACGGTCAAAGATTATTGGTAAAAATTTTGTTATACCAAGCTCTGTTGCTTTTTGGATCATAAAGTTTTGATAATTTGACTTAATTGGAGAAAATGCCAACCATAATTCTTTTATATTTTCTTTTTGTCTAAGTTGTTTTGTAATTATAAATTCAACAATGTTTTTTGATATTTTTAAAATTTTTGCTTCCCATTCTCCATTTTTATTAAATAAAGAAAAAACTTCATTTTCTTTTACTCTCATTACTTTAATTAAATAATGAGATTGAGGCTTATCTAATTTATCAGTCATGTCAGCCGATAATGTCGCTGAAAAAAATAATCTTATATTACTCATTTGTGTTAAGTTAATTTATGAAAAATATTAAAGCAATAATTTTTGATGCTTATGGCACACTGTTTGACGTAAATTCTGCTGCAGAAAAATGTAAAGATAAAATTGGAGATAAATGGGAAGGTTTTGCAAACTTTTGGAGAACTACACAACTAGAATACACTTGGCTTAGAAGTTTAATGAAAAGACATAAAGATTTTTGGCAAATTACAGAAGACAGTTTAGATAAATCAATGAAAGCTTTTAACATAGATCCCTCAATGAAAAATGAATTATTAAATTTATATAAAGTTCTTTCTCCTTTTAAAGAAGTGCCTGAAGTTTTAAAAGTTCTCAAAGAAAAAAATTTTAAATTAGCAATCTTATCTAACGGAACCCCTGACCTATTGAATGAATTAGTCAAAAGCAATAATTTGAATAATGTTTTTGATGATCTTTTTTCAATTGAAGAGGTGGGAATTTATAAGCCAGACTCTAAAGTTTACGACATGCCAATTAATAAATATCGTATAGAAAAAAATGAAATAGCTTTTTTAAGTGCAAATACTTGGGATGTTTCAGGAGGTGGAAATTATGGTTACAATGCAATTTGGGTGAATAGAAATAATAATATTTTTGATAACTTAGATTACAAACCTAATTTAGAAATTAATGATTTATCAGAGTTAATAAACATAATTTGAAGCGTTCATTTAGCCTATATCCAAAATTGAATAAAAAGATAATCTTAATTAAAAAGGAGTTATATGAGTGAAAAAAAAGATGTATCTTTCGAAATTAATCCTGACTCTGAAAAGATGTTAGAACAAATAGTTGATAAATACGATCTCCCAGACCAATCAAAAGCTTTGAGATGCCTTTTAGACTATGTTGAAGAAAAAGAGTCTGACTGGGATGACATGTTTGCTACTATTCGATGTAATAGATGTGGATAGAAATTAAATGTCAAATATAGAAATAAGTAAAATTATAGATCCTATTCCAGCGTCTGATGGTGCTGGAGTGAAGTTAAAAAGAAGTATTGGTGTTGAACCAAATTACTTTGATCCTTTTTTAATGTTAGATGAATTTGGATCAGAAAATAGTGAAGATTATATTGCTGGTTTTCCACCCCACCCTCATCGAGGAATTGAAACAGTTACTTATATGTTGGCTGGAGATTTTGAACATAAAGATAGTACTGGTAGTGAAGGAAGAATGACAGCAGGAGATGTTCAATGGATGAAAACAGGAAGTGGTATCATTCACTCTGAAATGCCAGCAATGAAAGAAGGTAAGCTTCATGGCTTTCAATTATGGATTAATATGCCTGCTAAACTAAAAATGAGTAAGCCTGAATATATTTATATTGATGCAGATAAAATGGCTGTTCACAAAGATGATCAGAAACAAGTAAAAGTTATCGCTGGTAAATTTGAAAATGCTGAAGGCCCTGTCAAAGGTCATAACGTTGAGCCAGTTTATTTTGATGTTGAGCTAAATAAAGATAAAGAATTTAATTTTAAATTACCCACTACTCACAATTCATTTATTTATTTAATAAATGGAGAAATTGAAATTGGTGAAAAAAAACATGATAATGTGAAAGATAGTACTTTAATTCTATTAACAAAAGGTGAAGATATAACTGTAAAAGCTAAATCGAATGCTAAGTTTTTACTAATTTCTGGAAAACCAATTAATGAACAAATAGCTAGAGGTGGTCCATTTGTAATGAATACTAAGGCTGAAATCTTGCAAGCTATTCAAGATTATCATAATGATACATTTGTAAAATAAATTATGAAAGCTGTAGTAATTAGCAAAACTGGTGGACCAGAAGTTTTAGAAATTAAAGATATTAAACTTGAGGATCCAAAATCTGGTGAGGTTTTAATAAAGAATGAAGCTATTGGTTTAAACTATATTGATACATATCATAGATCTGGACTTTACCCTGTTGAACTTCCATCAAATATTGGAATGGAAGGTGCTGGTGTAATAGAAAAAACTGGCCCAGAAGTAAAAGATTTTCAAGTTGGAGATAGAGTGGCGTATGCCTCAATGCCTATTGGCTCATATTCAACTCATAGAATTTTTCCAACAAAAAAACTTATAAAAGTTCCAAATGAAATTGAATTAGAAAATGTGGTAACTTTAATGACTAAAGGTTTTACTGTTTTCTATCTTCTTCACAAAACATATCCAGTTAAATCTGGTGAAACTATTTTATTTCATGCGGCTGCTGGAGGAGTTGGTCAAATTTTTTGTCAATGGGCAAAAAGTTTGGGGTGTAAGGTAATTGGAACAGTTGGCTCAGATGAAAAAATTGAAATTGCAAAAGCTAATGGTTGTGATCATGTCATTAATTATTCAAAAGAAAACTTTGCAGAAAAAGTTAAAGAGATAACAAGTGGTATTGGTGTGCCAGTTGTTTATGATGGTGTTGGTAAAAAAACTTTTGATGGATCTATAGAATGTTTAAAAGTTAGAGGTATGATGGTTTCTTTCGGAAATGCATCTGGTCCTTTAGATCCATGTAATGTAACAAAATCTTTGGCTCCAAAAGGTTTGTATTTAACTCGGCCAAGTATTGCTCATTATACAACAACTAGAGAAGAGCTTGATGAAGCTGCTAATAAAGTTTTTGAAATGTTTATTGATAATAAATTTAAATTAAATATTTTTAAAAAATATTCTTTAAATGAAATTGTAAAAGCTCATCAAGATTTAGAAAGTAGAAAAATTTTAGGACCTGCTGTAATAATTCCTTAATCTACATTAACATCCATATCAGACATATGAAGTCTTAAAGCATTTGTTGAAATATGAATTTCTCTAATAAAAAAAATAATTGAAATAATCATCGATAAACAACAAGAACCAAAGATTAATCTCGCTATAAATATTTCATCTAAATAGAGACCAAGTACAGTAAGCATATTAAAAAGAAAACCAAAAGCCCCGAACATTATTGACCATCTTAATAATGTTATCCTTCCACTTAAATTAATAAATTGTTTTTTCCACTCTGCCGGAATGTGTTTTTCATAAACATGTTCGTCATGAAGTTCTCTAATCAATTTACTAAGTGAATGAAATCTATTGCTATATATATTCATTAATAGCGGAATAGCAGGAAACATTAAGGCTGTGACTGTGTAATCTATATTCATACGAATCAGTTTGATTATCAATCTAGCCTTTGTTATTTACAAGTAAATTTTATGAACCAATTAAACTTATTTATAAAACTCACTAGATTAAAAAAACCAATTGGTTATATGCTGCTCTTTTGGCCGTGTGCGTGGGGTTTAACTATAAGCTTCGATTTTTCTAATAATCTAAATGAATATTTATTTTACCTTATACTTTTTTTTCTTGGTTCAGTCTTAATGAGATCAGCAGGGTGTATTGTTAATGATATATTGGATAGAAAATTTGATAAAAAAGTTTTACGAACTAAAGATAGACCGATAGCTTCTGGAAAAATATCTATTACACTTGGATTAATTTACGCAGCCATACTTTGTCTATTAGCTTTTTTAGTTCTCCTTAATTTCAATAATTTTACTATTTTAATTGCATTAGCATCTATGCCTTTAGCATTTACTTATCCATTGATGAAAAGATACACTTATTGGCCTCAACTTTTTTTAGGTATTACTTTCAATTATGGATTAATACTTGGTTGGACTGCAATCAATTCCTCAATATCTTTAGATCCATTGATTTTTTATTTTGGAGCCATATTTTGGACACTGGGTTATGATACAATTTATGGATACCAGGATATTAAAGATGATGAAATAATAGGGTTAAAATCAACATCAATTAAGTTTAAAAAAAACCCTTATAAATTTTTAATACTATGCTACTCACTTTTTTTACTAAATCTTTTAATCACAGGTTTTTTTATTGAATTAAATAGTTTTTTTTACTTAACATTCATATTAATCATATTACAGATGTTTTATTTTCAGCTTAAAAAACTCAACATTGAAGATAGTCTTGAATGTTTATCTATATTTAAATCTAATAATTTTTTAGGTTTATTAGTTTTGATTAGTTTAATAGGTGGCAAAATATAAATGACTAATGACTTTGAAATTTTAAAACGTCTATACAAAGATTATACAAAAAGATATGTAAAAAAAATTGCTCTTTCTGTTTTTTTTACAATACTATTAGCTGGGAGTACTTCTTCTGTTGCTTATTTATTAGATCCTGCAATCAAACAATTATTTATTGAACAAAAAAAAAATTTAATACTAGTTATACCTATTTTAATTGTTTTAGCTTTTGCCGTTAAAGCAGCCTCTTTATATATTGCAAAAGTTATAATGATTGGAGTTGCTGCTGATGTTACTAAAGACATTCAATTTGATGTATTTTCATCAATATTAAATGCTGATACCAAACTAATAGAAAACAAACACTCTGGGTATTTTATAAGTAATATATCAAATGATGTTGGAATGATTACTAATCTTGTAAGCACAGTAATCTTAAATTTTTTTAAGGACAGCCTTACCTTAATTGGACTGTTATCTGTAATGTTTTATCAAAATTGGAAATTATCATTATTTGCAATAATAATGATTCCTATTGCTTCTGTCGCTGCAAAGTCTCTTGGAAAAAGAATCGGAAAAGTTACAAATGAACAAATGAAAAAAGCAGGACGTCTTAATTCATATCTAATGGAAATTTTAAAAAATCATAAACTTTCTAAAATTTTTCAAAGAGAAGATTATGAACATGAAAGAGCAAATAGATTGATTGAAGATTTAAAAAAAACTTCTCAAAAAATAAGTGTAGTTTTTATAAGACCATCTCCAATCATGGAGTTGCTTACAGGTATTATGATTGCACTTTTGATTTATATATCAGCAGATTTAATTTCAAAAGAGGAGCTTGAGGTAAGTAATTTCTTTTCTTTTTTAGCAGCAATGATGTTGGCTTATCAGCCTGTTAGGTCTTTAGCAACTTTAAATATTGCTATTCAGCAAGGCTTAGAAGGTGCAAAGAGTGTTCTTCCCTTAATAGATCATGTTCCAGAAGTTCAAGACAAAAAAGACCCTAAAGATCTAGCGGTAGACAAAGGAGAAATTAATTTTGAAAAAGTAAATTTCAAATATATCAAAGATGGTTCAAGGATTTTGAATTCTGTTAATCTGATTATTCCTGGTCAAAAAATGACTGCTTTAGTTGGTCATAGTGGAGCAGGAAAATCAACAGTTTTAAATCTTATACCAAGATTTTATGATGTAGATTCAGGTGATATTAAAATTGATAAACAATCAATTTATGACTCATCAATTTTTTCTTTAAGAAAAAATATATCTTTAGTTAGCCAAGATACTACATTATTTGATGATACAATTTTTAATAATATAGCTTATGCAAATTTAAACGCGTCAATGACGGATGTTAAAGATGCTGCAAAGTACTCTTTTGCAAGTGAATTTATTGAAAAATTACCAGATAAATATGACACGTTAATTGGTGAAAATGGTGTTAGGCTCTCAGGAGGTGAAAAACAAAGATTATCTATAGCAAGAGCCATACTGAAGAAAAGCCCTATTATATTGCTTGATGAAGCAACCTCATCTCTTGATGCTGAAACAGAGAATAAAATTCAAAAAGCGATTAGTTTTTTAACAAAAGGTAGAACTACAATAGTTATTGCACATAGACTTTCAACAATATTAAATTCTGACGTAATTTATGTAATTGATAAAGGTCAAGTTATTGATCATGGAAAACATGATGAATTACTTAAATCTTCTGAAACCTATAAAAATTTTTACGATAAGCAGTTAAGAAAATCTTAATGATTTTTATTTATAGAATTTTAATAAATCTAATTTTAATCTTATCTCCATTTATAATTTTATTAAGATTATTAAAAAAAAAAGAAGATTTTATAAGATTTAAAGAAAAATTAAGTTTTTTTACAAAAAATAGATCTAAGGGAAAATTAGTATGGTTTCATGGAGCAAGTGTAGGTGAGTTCCAAAGCATAATACCTTTGTTAGAAAAATATGATAAATCTAAAAAAATTGGTCAAATATTAGTAACCTCTAACACCTTAAGTTCTGCAAAAATAATTTCAAAAATTAAACTTAAGAAAATTACTCATCAATTTTTCCCTATAGATAATAATTTTATTGTAAAAAAATTTATTAGTTATTGGAAACCATCTATAGCTTTATTTGTAGACTCTGAGATTTGGCCTAATATGTTAATAAACTTGGATAAAGAAAAGATTCCCACAATTTTAATTAACGCAAGAATTACTAAAAAATCCTATAATAGATGGATTAAATTTAAAAGTTTTTCACAATCGATATTCAATAAATTTAATCTTTGTGTGTCATCAAATAAAGAAACAGTAATTTTTTTAAAAAAATTAGGAGCAAAAAATATAAAATATTTTGGTAACTTAAAATATTCCCAATCAGAAAATGAAAAAATCGAGATCGATAATCAAACTATAAAATTTATTAAAAAGAGAACTTCTTGGTGCGCCTCTAGTACTCACAACTCGGAGGAAAAATTTTTTGGCCTTGTTCATAACAGATTAAAAAGAAAACACAAAAATCTTTTGACTGTGATTATTCCTAGGCACATTGATAGAAAAGATCTCATAAGAGATGAGTTATCAAATTTAGGTTTAAAAGTTCATATGCATGAACCAAAAACTAAGATTAACCAAGACACAGATATTTATTTAGTAAATTCTTTTGGTAAAACTAAATCATTTTATTCAGTATTAAAAAATATATTCTTAGGTGGATCGCTAATAAAACATGGGGGGCAAAATCCTCTGGAAGCTGTCAGGTATAACTGTAATATTTTACATGGGCCTAATGTCTTTAACTTTACCGAAATTTACCAATTTTTAAATAATCAAAAAATCTCAAAAAAAATACAGAATTTAAATCAAGCAGTAAACACTTTAGATAAACTCTTCGCTTCTAAAAAATCACAAAAAAATATAAAGAATAAAATAAATAGAATTGGAAAAAAAATTTTAAAAAAAAATATTTATGAAATAGATTTAATTTTAAACAAAGTATGAATTTAAAAAAACCTTCATTTTGGGATTTACCAAAGCAAAGTTTGGTTTCTTATCTATTAATTCCATTTACATTACCAATCATATTGAGAAATTTTTTATTTCAATTTCTTAAAAAAGAAAAATTATCAAATATTAAAACTATTTGTGTAGGAAATATTTATTTGGGTGGTACAGGAAAAACACCCCTTTCCATTAAAATTTATGAAATTTTGAAAAAACTAAATAATAAAGTAGCTACTGTTAAAAAAGATTATTCAAATCAGAAAGATGAGCAACTTTTATTAAAACAAAAAACATCGTTAATTATTTCAAATTCAAGAAAAAATGCGATTAATGAAGGTATAAATCAAAATTACAAAGTTTTAATATTTGATGATGGGCTACAGGAACCAGGAATTGATTTTGATATTAAGTTAGTATGCTTTAAATCAAAAAATTGGATTGGAAACGGTCAACTCATTCCAGCAGGACCAATGAGAGAAAAAATTTCAAGTTTAAGAAAATTTGATGCTGTAATCCTTAATGGAAATTCAGATAATTTTGAAAAAATTGAAAATCAAATTAAAAAAATAAATTCAAATATCAAAATTTTTAAAACATTTTATAAAATTTCAAACATACAAAAATATGATTTAAATTCTAAATATTTAATATTTTCTGGAATAGGTAATCCATCTGATTTTAAAGATATTTTATTAGAAAATAAATTTGACGTTAGAAAAGAATTAATATTTTCTGATCATTATGTATATAGCCTAGATGATTTTGAAAAAATTATAATTAATGCAAAAAATGATAATTTAAAAATTTTAACTACTGAAAAAGATTATATGAAAATTCCGGAAGAATTTAAAAAAGAAGTAGATTATATACCTATAGATTTAGTTATCCAAAATGAAGAAAAATTTATTGAACTTATAAATAATTAGCATGAAACTTATAAAGTATTTTTTTCAATTTTTATTTATAATTTTTATTTTAACTATTTTTAAAATTATCGGTTTAAAATTATCAAGAATCGTAGCAAGTAAAATTTTTTCAATAATTGGTCCTTTTTTTAGATCAAAAAAAATTATTGAAAAAAATATTTCATTTGCATTTTCTAATACTAGTGAAGAATTTAAAAAAAATATCATAGATAAAATGTGGAAGAGCTATGGAAAAATCTTAGCCGAATATGCATTCATAAAATATTTTAGAGAAGTAGAGTCAGAAAAATTTTTAGAAATTAAAGGTCAGGAAATTTTAGAGGAAATAAAATTTTCAAAAGATCCAGTAATTTTTATTTCTGGTCATTTTGATAACTTTGAGTTAATGGCGATGCATATTGAAAAATCAGGAGTGGATTTAGCTGCGATTTATAGACCACTAAACAATAATTTCCTAAATCCTGTTATGGAAAATATTAGAAAAAAGTATATTTGCAAAAAACAAATTAAAAAAGGAATCTCTGGAACTAAAGAAATTTTAAAAAATTTTAAATCTGGTACTTCTATAGCTCTGATGATTGATCAAAGGGTTACAGAGGGTATAAAAACTTTATTTTTTAAAAATTATGCATTTACAACAACTATTCCAGCTCAATTTATAAAAAAATTTAATTGTAAAATTGTACCAATTTATATCGAGCGAAAAAATAACGAAAATTTTATGTTAGAGATTATGAAACCTGTAAATTTTGATAATAATCAAACTGCTGAAAATATAACTTTAAAGTTAAATCAATTATTAGAAAATATGATTGTTAGAAATCCTCATCAATGGATATGGTCACATAATAGGTGGAAATAAACTAATTATTTTCTCTTTTATTGGCTGCTTCTATATATGAAAAATATGCCTCTTGTTTTTCAACATTCCAGTAAGTTAAATTTTCTAAAGAAATTTTTTTTCCTGAAATTGCACAAATCACATGATCCCCGTCTTGAATAACTTCAAAATTATTTGGTAAATATTTTATTTTTGCTAATTTTTTAAACATTTTTGGTTTATATATCATTATATGAAAGTTGGTGTAATAGGAAGTGGTGGCCGTGAACATGCATTGTGTTTCTCATTAAAAAATTCAAATAATATTAAACAAATTTATTGTTTTCCTGGAAATGCTGGTACGAACTCTATAGCAACAAATATTAACATAGATATTAACGACTTTGAAAAACTTAAAGATTTTATAATTCAAAATGGAATAGACTTTGTTATTATTGGCCCAGAGAAACCTTTGGTAGATGGAGTCGTTGATTATTTAGAAAAATTTAATATTAAAGTCTTTGGGCCAAATAAAATAGCTTCACAACTTGAGGGTTCAAAAATATTTACCAAAAAACTTTGTGAAAAATATAAAATACCTACAGCTAAATTTGGAGTCTTTTTAAACTCAAAATCAGCTTTATCATTTCTTCAAAACTGTAATTTTCCAACTGTGATTAAGGCTGATGGTTTGGCTGCTGGAAAAGGCGTCTATATTTCAGAAAATTATTCAGAAGCATCAAAAGCTGTGGAAGAAATATTTGATGGAAAATTTGGAAAGGCAGAAAATTTACTCATTGAAGAATTTTTAAAAGGAGAAGAGATGAGTTTTTTTATCATCTCTGATGGTAAAAGTTACAAAATGTTTGGAACGGCTCAAGATCACAAAAGAGTTTTTGAAGGAGACAAAGGTAAAAACACAGGCGGAATGGGAGCATACTCACCATCTAGATTAGAATCGGATAAGTTAAACGAAAAAATAGTTAATCGCATTATTGAACCCACATTGAAGGGTTTAAAAGATCTTGGTTGTGAATATAAAGGTTTTTTATATGCTGGGCTAATGATTGTTAATGGAGAGCCATTTTTAATTGAATACAATGTGAGAATGGGGGATCCAGAATGTCAGACATTACTACCAAAATTAAAAACTGATTTTTCAATTATAATAAAAAGATGTATTGAACAAAAACTCCATGACTTAATTATTGAATGGCATAATGATAAGTCAATTTGTATTGTGTTATGTTCAAAAGGTTATCCAGATACATATAAAAATAATGTCACGCTTAATATTAAAAAATTAGATTTAAAAAAAAATCAGTTTATTTTTCATGCAGGTACAAAATTAGTTGATAATGATATTTTATCTAATGGTGGTAGAGTTTTAAATATCGTAACTAGATCAAATGATTTTAAATCAGCAAGACAAGGTTCGCTTAAAATTCTAGATGAGATTAGTTGGAATAATGGATTTTATAGAAAAGATATCGGATATAAGGTTATTCAATAATGAGGATCATATCAGGATCTTTTAAAGGAAAAAAAATTTTAACACCCATTGATGATAAAACTAGACCTTTAAAAGATCTTACTAAAGAATCTATTTTTAATATTATTAATCATTCAAATAAATTTAAAATAAATTTTTCTAATTCATTTATATTGGATTTATTTTCTGGTGTAGGTTCTTTTGGGATTGAATGCTTATCAAGAGGTGTAAAAAAAGTAATTTTTATTGAAAATTATCGTGAAGTTTTACATTTATTAAAAAAAAATTTATCTAGTTTAAAATCGATACGAAATTATGAAATTATTGAAAAAGATATTTATAAAGACAATGTATTTCTAAATTTAAATTTAAAATTCGATATAATTTTTTTCGATCCACCGTATAAGGATAAAAATTTAGATAAATTACTTAATGAAATTAAAAACCAAAAAATACTTAACAAAAATGGAATAATAATTTTGCATAGACATAAAAATGAACAAGATCCCTTGCCAACAAGTTATAAATTAATTGAACAAAAGGTATATGGAATATCAAAAATAATATTTTTATCTTGTTTAGATTAATATTTTCTTTGTTTCTTTTTTTATCAATTCCACTGCTGGCTGATCAAATGGATTCACATTTAATATTTTTCCAAGTAAAATTGTTTCTAGTATAAAAAAACAAAATAATTCACCTAAAGCTTTTTCGTCTCTTCGTATAATCTCAAAACTTCGAAATGGAATTTTATTTAAATTGAACACATTTTCTGTTGCTTTTTTTTGAGCATAAATAATATTTGAAATTTTCTTATTCTTTAAAAATTTATAAGAAGATAATATATTTTGATTTTTTATCTTATCTGCTTTGTCATCATGAACATAAAAAAAAGTAAATAAATTTTTCTCTGATCCCTCTAGATAATATTGCATTACACTATGGTTGTCTCTTGGCATTTTAGATACTACCGGTAATATTCCTTTTTTTTTCTTCCCTAAGCTTTCAGCAACTAATTGTTGATACCAATTAAACAAACTTTCTGATTTTTCATCATAATTAATTATTACTGAATTATATCTTTTTTTCTTTATTAAAAAAAAAATTGAAGCAACATTGTTTACTAATGAATCAAAAAACTTTTTGTTTTTAATTAAGACGTTAAGCTGTTTAAAATTATTAGTATTTAGTCCCATTAGTTCTGCTGGAAGCATTCCAACTTCAGATAAAACTGAATATCTTCCACCAATGAAATTATTATGATCTACTATTTCTGCTTTTAATTTTTCTGCTAAAATTCGAAGATAACTTTTTTTATTTTCAGTAATAAAAATATTTTTGTCACCTTTTTTAATAACAATATTTGAATTTACTATAGTCTCTATTGTATTTCCAGATTTAGAGACTACTAAATTTGTAAAACTTTTTTTTGTTTCTTTTCTTTGTTTATTTTGAAGATCATTAATAAATATAAATTTTTTTTTTATTTTATGTTTAAGAAAATCATACACCGCTTGAGTTCCAAGTGCTGAGCCACCCATACCTACAACTCTAAAATTTGATGATTTTTTGTATTTACTTAATTGTTTTTTTTTATAATTATTTTGATAAGTTTTTCCTAGCGACTTTATAACTTGACCATTTTCATTTAAAACTTCTTTTAAGATTTTTAAAATTTTTTTTTTATCAGTATTTTCTGTAAATATATCTTTAAAGTTTCTTAATAAAAAAAATTTTTTTACCATTACAACTAATTAATCTTTTCAAGCACAGACTGTTCTATATTTGTTTTTTTTATACTCTTTTTAGAAGTTTTATTTTTTGATTTAGTTATTATTTTTTCAAACTCATCCTTGTCAACATTGCTGCTTTGGGTTTCAAAATCTCCTGGTACTGGCAAATCACCGTATTCAGGAGGCATTACTAGTGGATTTTTTTTTTCAATTAAAAATTCGTCAGAATTATTTTTCTTTTTTAATGTAAAACCTTCTTTAGCAGACTCGCAACCAAATAAAGGAATTAAAATTAAGAAATATATCAAAAACTTTTTCATATTTTTTTTCTACCAAAAAACTCTATCGTTATAAGTATTATAACCCCTAAGCTAATAAATATATCTGCAATATTAAAAATAAACCAATGAATATTGTTAATATGAAAATCGATAAAATCAACAACAGCCGAGTAATACAATCTATCAAATATATTTCCCAAAGATCCTCCAAAAATCATTGAAAAACCTATTTTTTCAACTCCAGCAGATTTAATCGCAAAAAATAGAATAACAAGAGTTATTATTATAATTACTAATGTGATTATGTTGTAATAAAATTGTTCATTAAATGAAAAGAGACCAAAAGCTATACCATTATTCCAAACTAAATTAAAATTAAGAAATGACGTTACGGAAATATTAAATTCTTCAACTGAATTAGACAACTTTAAAATAAAATATTTACTTAATCTATCTAAAGTAAAAATTAAAGCTGCTATATAAAAAATAATTATTTTTTTTTTAAGCATTAATTCAAATTTCATGTCTTGAACATGGCTGAGCACTTATTTTCCAACAAACAGGACATTTAGTACCTTCTGCTTTAAACGCCTCGGCTGAAATTTCATTATCTTTGCTTGGTTTAAGTTCTGCATTCGAAGTAATACATAACTCTGCAAAATCAACGTCACTAAAATTTTTAAGTCTTTCCTTATTTAGACTAATCTTGATTGATGCCTCTAAACTTGATCCAATTACTTTTTCAGCTCGTTTTTCCTCAATACTTAGATTACATACATCTCTAATCTTAATTAAATCTAACCATTTAGTATTTAAATTTTCATTTTTAAAATTAATTGGAAATTTTATAAATTTTTCTAAATGAATACTTTTTTTACTACCTACAATTTTATATATTTCTTCAGTTGTAAATGATAAAATTGGTGCAAACCATCTTAGTAATGAGGATAAAATAACTTTTAATAATAATATTGATGATTGTCTTTTTTTTGAGTCTTGAGGATCACAATACAAACAATCTTTTCTAATATCAAAATAAAACGCTGAAAGATCGACCGTACAGAAATTTAAAAGATCTTTATAAAGATTATGAAAATCATAATTTTTAAAATACCTTTTAAAATTTTCATTTAATAAATAAATTTTGTGAAGCATGAATTGCTCTAGTTCTGGCAGAGTGTTTGTATCTATTTTTTCTAGATCAACCTCTTCTTTATTATCATTGATGTTTCCTAATAAATATCTGAAAGTATTTCTAATTTTTCGATAAGACTCAGCATGCTGATCAAGAATAGAAAAATCAATTCTTAAATCTTCTGCATAATTTGATGACGCCACCCAAATTCTTAAAATATCAGCTCCATATTTCTTTAAAATATCTTCAGGAGCTATTACATTTCCTAATGATTTAGACATTTTGAGACCTTTTCCATCAACTACAAATCCATGGGAAAGTATAGACTCAAATGGTGCCTTGCCTCTAGTTCCACATGATTCTAAAAGTGACGAATGAAACCAACCTCTGTGTTGATCTGATCCTTCTAAATACATAGAAGCAGGCCATTTTAAATCTTCTCTTTTTTCTAAAACGAATGAATGAGTGGAGCCACTATCAAACCAAACCTCTACAATATCGCTTAGTTTTTCATATTCTTCAGCATTATATTTTTCTCCTAAAAATCTTTGAGGATTATCTGAAAACCAACAATCAGAACCCTCTTTTTCATAAATTGATGCTATATTTTCAATCACTTTATCGTCTACTAAAATTTCTTTTGTTTTCTTACTAACGAAAATAGGGAGTGGAACGCCCCAAACCCTTTGTCTTGAAACACACCAATCAGGCCTAGTCTCAATCATAGATTTCAGTCTTTCTTTACCTTTATTTGGATAAAAAGTTGTTTCATCAATTGCTTTTAAGGCTTTATCTCTTAATTTATGACTTTCCATTGAAATGAACCATTGTGGAGTTGCTCTATGTACGAGTGGAGCTTTAGATCTCCATGAGTGTGGGTAAGAATGAATTAATTCACCATTAGATAATAAATTTTTTTGTTCTTTAAGTTTTTCAATTACAATTGGATTTGCTTTAAATATATGTGTTCCATTGAATAATTTCACATGATTTGTATATTTCCCGTCTCCATCAACAGTTTCAATTGCTTTAATTCCATTATTTATACATAAATTAAAATCATCAGGTCCGTGACTAGGAGCACAATGGACTATTCCAGTTCCTTGCTCAGTTGTTACAAATCTTGCTTGAAGCATTGGAATATCAAGTTCATATCCAATTTTAAAAAAAGGATGATTGCAGATTGTATTGCGAAATTCTTTTCCTTTAAATGTATGTAGTTTTTTATAATCTTTGATTTCACAATCTTTAACAACTGACTCTAATAAAGCTTCTGCAACAACTATTTTTCTATTTTTAAAATTACTTTCATCATTCAATTGTAGCACTACATAATCAAGAGACTCATTATACGCTAGTGCCTTGTTTGCTGGAATTGTCCAAGGTGTTGTTGTCCAAATTATAATTTCACAACCAGCTAGCTCTTTGAAATCAGACGATTTAACTTGAAAAGATGCATAAATTGTATCTGATTTATGATCTTGATATTCTACTTCTGCATCTGCTAAAGCTGTCTTTTCAACTGTAGACCATAAAACTGGTTTAAAACCTTTGTATAAACTTCCTTCTTTTAAGAATTTTCCAAGCTCCCTCACAATTTGAGCTTCGGCATCAAAACTCATTGTAGAGTAATAATTCTCCCAATCTCCAATAACACCTAAACGTTTAAATTGTGATTTATGAATTTCGATCCATTTTTCTGCAAATGATCTGCACTCTTTTCTAAACTCAACAATTGGAACATCATTTTTATTTTTTTTATTTTTTTTATATTGTTCCTCAATTTTCCACTCTATAGGTAAACCATGACAGTCCCACCCAGGAACATAAATGCTATCTTTGCCATCCATTTGGTGAAATTTTACAATTATATCTTTCAAAATTTTATTAAGAGCAGTACCCATATGAATATTGCCATTTGCATAAGGGGGGCCATCGTGAAGAATAAATTTTTCTTTTCCCTTATTGGAGTTTCTTAATTCATCATAAAGATTAATCTCTTTCCAATATTCTAAAATTTCAGGCTCTCTAATCGGTAAATTAGCTTTCATAGAAAAAGCTGTTTTTGGCAGATTTATTTGTGATTTATTCATTAAGTTTTTTTTGCAATATTTAAATCAGTTTTTATTTGGGTTCTTAATTGACTAACATTTTTAAATTTTTTTTCTTTTCTAATAAACTTTAAAAACTCTACTGATAAAAGCTTATTATAAAGATTTCCAGAAAAATTAAATAAATGAACTTCTAATAGGATTTTTTTTTGATTAAATGTAGGCCTATATCCTAGATTTGCAATTCCTTTAAGATATTTAGTGTTATTTTTTCTTAAAACTCTAACTGCATAAACACCTGGTTTTGCCAGAACATAATCTTTTATATCTATATTACATGTTGGAAAACCAATTTTTTTTCCAACTTGTCTTCCTTTTTTAACAATTCCTTGTATTGCCCAATTTCTATTTAAAAGTTTATTTGCTTTTTCTAAAAATCCATTTTCTAAAAGATTTCTAATTAAAGATGATGAAACAATCTTTTTATTATTGATTAATGGTTTTGGTTTTACTACTTTGTAATTATAAATTTTCTCATTTTTGATTAGTAAATTTACATTTCCTTCTCTTTTATTTCCAAATCTGAAGTTATTACTTACAAAAATAAACTTAGAATTTAATTTTTTATTCAAAATTTCTTTGATAAACACTATTGATTTAGTTTTGGAAAATTTATAATCAAATTTTTTTGTTATAACAAAATCTACTTTAAATTTATTAAGTAATTTAATTTTTTGATCAATATTTGATAACCTAAAGTTTTTCAAATTTCTGTTAAAAAACATTTTTGGCATTGGATTAAAGTTAATCACGCCAATTTTTAAGTTATATTTTTTTTTATACGAATGTGCTAATCTAAATAATTTTTGATGACCGCGATGCAAGCCATCAAAATTCCCAATTAAAATAATTGATCCTCTATATTTTTTTTCTATATTAAAATTAGAATAATGTTTTACCATTTTAAATCTGATTGAATAAAATTAATTATTGTTTCATATTCTTTTGAAACTTGTTGAATTCCTTTATCTTTGATTTCATCCCTGTGTATTCCATTAGAAATTAGTAAAGAGTCATAATTTAACAGATTGGCACCTTTTATATCAGTATTTAAATTATCTCCGATTGATAATATCTTTTTATTATTGTTATCAATTGATTGATTATAAACTTCTGGGTGAGGTTTTCCAAAATAAACTACTTCACCACCCATTTTTTCAAAAACAATAGCAACAGATCCAGCGCATAACTCCCTTTTATTACCACGATCAACAATCAAATCTGGATTTGTGCAAATCATTTTTTTATTAATATGATTTTCGAATAAATTTTTATAATAAATTAGATTTTCATCATGATCATCAAATAATCCTGTGCACAACAAGTATTCACTTTCTTGAATATCTTCACATTTATTATTTTCAAATAAGTCAAATAAATCAAAATCTCTTGGTGGACCTATATGATAAAATTTTTGTAGTAAAAAATTTTTTTTTAAATAATTCAATGCTGCTTCGCCTGATGTAAATACGTGATCTCTTAATTCTTGTTCCATTCCCATTTTTTGTAGAAAATTTTTAACAGTTTTATTTGGTCTTGGTGCATTGGTTAAAAGTACAAAAGCTTTATCTTTTTTTAAGAGTTCTTTAAGAACAATTATTGCTTTTTCATTTAGTTTAATCCCATTATGAATTACGCCCCAGAGATCAATATAAAAAAGATCATAATTATCAGCTATTGATTGAAGGCCATTTAAATCTAAATTTTTGGTCATATTTTAAGGTATAACCCATAAAATATCGAATTTACTATCAATATTAATATTCTCAAAGAGTTTCCATCTTGAAATAGACGTCGAAATATCTATATGAAGCTCATATTTATAAAGATTTATAAAGGAGAATTTATGAAGTTTAAACCGTTACACGATAGAGTTTTAATAGAAGTTTTGGATAGCAGCGAAAAAACTGCTGGTGGAATTATCATCCCAGATACTGCACAAGAAAAACCTCAAGAGGGTAAAGTTGTTGCAGTTGGAGGTGGGGCAAAAACTGAGGATGGGAAAAAAATTCCGATGGATGTTAAGGTTGGTGATAAAGTTTTATTTGGCAAATGGTCAGGAACTGAAGTTAAAATCGATGGTAAAGAATACAGCATAATGAAAGAGTCTGACATTATGGGTATTTCAGGAAAATAATTTAATTAAAAAGGAGAAAGAGAAATGGCAAAAATAATTAAATTTGACGCTGAAGCAAGAGCGGCAATGATCAAAGGTGTCAATATTTTAGCTGATACTGTCAAAGTTACTTTGGGTCCCAAAGGTCGAAATGTTGTTATGGACAAATCTTATGGTGCACCAAGAATTACTAAAGACGGTGTCTCAGTTGCTAAAGAAATTGATCTTGAAGATAAGTTTGAGAACATGGGTGCGCAAATGCTTAAAGAAGTGGCTAGCAAAACTAACGAAGAAGCTGGCGATGGTACAACCACTGCAACTATTTTAGCTCAATCTATTGTCAAGGAGGGTATTAAATATGTTACTGCAGGAATGAATCCTATGGATGTAAAAAGAGGGATTGATGCAGCAGTTGAAAATGTTAAAGAAAATTTAATTTCTTCAGCAAAAAAAGTAAAAGATAGCGATGAAATAGCTCAAGTTGGAACAATTTCTGCAAATGGTGATAAGGAAATTGGAACTATGATTGCAAAAGCAATGCAAAAAGTTGGGAATGAAGGCGTTATTACTGTTGAAGAAGCTAAAGGAATTGAAACTGAATTAGATGTTGTTGAAGGTATGCAGTTTGATAGAGGTTATCTTTCTCCTTATTTTATAACTAATAGTGATAAAATGACAACTGAATTAGAAAATCCTTTCATTCTTTTACATGAAAAAAAATTAACAAATCTTCAGCCTATGGTTCCTCTATTAGAGGCAGTTGTTCAAGCTGGTAGACCGTTGATGATTATTTCTGAAGATGTAGAAGGAGAAGCATTGGCAACTTTAGTTGTAAACAAATTAAGAGGTGGATTAAAAGTTGTGGCAGTAAAAGCTCCAGGTTTTGGTGATAGAAGAAAAGCTATGCTTGAAGACATTGCTATCTTAACAGGTGGTCAAGTTATTTCAGAAGATTTAGGAATTAAACTTGAAAATGTTAAACTTGATGGTCTTGGATCTTGCAAAAAGATTAAGGTTGATAAAGATAATAGCACTATCGTTAGTGGAAGTGGCAAAAAATCTGATATTGCAGCTAGATGTGAATCCATCAAAAAACAAGCTGATGAAACAACATCTGATTACGATCGAGAAAAACTTCAAGAGAGACTTGCTAAATTAGCAGGTGGTGTTGCAGTTATCAAAGTTGGTGGAGCAACTGAGGTTGAAGTTAAAGAGAGAAAAGATAGAGTTGAAGATGCTTTAAATGCAACTAGAGCCGCTGTTGAAGAAGGTATTGTAACAGGTGGTGGTTGTGCTCTATTATATGCTTCTCAAAATCTTGATAAAGTAAAAGTAAAAGGTGATGATCAAAAAGCTGGTGTTGATCTTGTTAGAAAAGCTCTAGAGTCTCCTATAAGACAAATTACTAAAAATGCTGGTATAGATGGATCAGTAGTAGTAGGTAAATTATTAGAGCAGAAAAAAACATCATATGGTTATGATGCTCAAAGTGAAGAGTATTGTGATATGTTTGCTAAAGGTATTATTGACCCCGTTAAAGTTGTGAGAACTGCTCTCCAAGATGCTGCCTCAATTTCTGGATTATTAGTAACTACAGAGGCTATGATTGCTGATAAACCTGAAGAAAAAGATTCTGGCGCTCCTGCAATGCCCGGTGGAATGGGTGGAATGGGTGGAATGGGCGGAATGGGAATGTAATCCGCAATTCCTCGATTTAAAATTTAAAGGCCATCATTTTGATGGCCTTTTTTTTTATAATTATTAGAATAATTTTATGTCAAAACGCTATAGTGGAAAATCTTTTAAAGATTCAAGCGTTAGTAAAAAACCAAAGTTTAGCCTGAAAGAAAAAAGAAGATTAAAAAGAGAAAAAACAAAAAAAACAAAATAACACGATATTTTTCGTAAAATCCTAATATTTTTCTGAGTTTTTAAGAGTTTCCAAAAAAAAAAATTAATATATAAGAGCCACAATTTATGAGCAACAATATAAGAAACATCACCATTATTGCACACGTTGACCACGGTAAAACTACTCTAATTGATAACTTAATGAAACAAAGTGGCTCATTTAGAGAAAATGAAATTATTGATGAAAGATTAATGGACTCAGGTGAGCTAGAAAAAGAAAGAGGAATTACTATTTTAGCTAAACCAGCTTCAATAAATTGGAAGGATTCAAGAATTAATATTATTGATACCCCTGGCCATAGAGATTTTGCTGCTGAAGTAGAAAGAGTACTTAGCATGGCTGATGGTGCATTATTACTTATAGACTCTGCTGAAGGTGTGATGCCTCAAACAAAATTTGTATTATCAAAAGCATTAAAACAAGGTTTAAAACCTATTGTAGTAATTAATAAATTAGACAAAGCAGACCAAAGAGCTGATGAAGTTTTAAACGAAACATTTGATTTATTTGTTAGCCTTGATGCCAATGAAGAACAATTAGATTTTCCAGTTTTATATGCAAGTGGTAGATCTGGTTGGGCTGATAAAGAAGTTGAGGGTTCTAGAAAAAATTTAAATCCTTTACTAGATCAAATTATAGAACATGTGAAGCCAGCAGAACTTGATAGATCAAAACCTTTTGCAATGCTATCAACACTTCTTTATGCGGATAATTTTCTAGGTAGAAGTTTGGTGGGAAGAATTACCCAAGGAACTGCAAAAGCCAATCAAGCAATAAAAGCTATTAACTTAAAAGGTGAAAAAGTTGACGAAGGAAGACTTACAAAAATATTTAGATATGAAGGGACTAAAAAAGTTCCAATTGAGATTGGTGAGGCAGGAGATATTGTTGTAGTTGCTGGCCTAGAAAAAGCTAATGTTGCAGATACAATTTGTGATTTAGAGGTAAATGAACCAATTACTGCTACCCCAATTGATCCACCAACTATGTCCATTACAATAACTGTTAATACTTCGCCATTAGCAGGAACTGAAGGTAAAAAACTTACTAGCACACAAATTAGAGATAGGTTAATCCAAGAGGCACAAAATAATGTTGGTATCACATTTTCAGAAAATGATGGCAATGAGTCTTTTGTAGTCAGTGGCAGAGGTGAGCTTATGTTAGAAATATTACTTACTCAAATGAGAAGAGAAGGATTTGAAATGACAGTTAGTCCTCCAAAAGTTTTATATAAAAAAGATGAAAGTGGAAACAAGTTGGAACCTATTGAAGAAGTTACTATGGATCTTGATGAAGAACATTCATCTAAAATAATTGACTCAATGAATAGAAGAAAAGGGAAATTAATAGAACTCAAAGATACTGGTAAAAATAAAAAACGATTAATATTTCATGCTCCAACAAGAGGTCTAATGGGTTACACTAGTAGATTTCTTACTCTTACAAAAGGAAATGGAGTAATAAATAGAATTTTTCACGACTATGGTCCTTTTGAAGGAGAAATGGAAGGTAGAAGAAATGGTGCTTTAATATCAATGGAACAAGGAAAAGCTGTTGCATTTGCAATATTTAATTTGCAAGCACGAGGTGAGATGTTTGTAACTCACAATGATCCTGTTTATGCAGGTATGATTGTTGGATTGGCTCCAAAGCCAGGTGATATGATTATAAATGTTATGAAAGGTAAAAAATTGACAAATATGAGAACCCAAGGCACTGACGAAAATGTTGTCCTCACTCCAGTAAGAAAAATGTCTATTGCCGAACAGTTAAGTATTTTAAACACAGATGAAGCTTTAGAAATTACACCAGAATCATGTAGATTAAGAAAGGCTATTCTTGATCCTCATGAAAGAAAAAGAAGTGAAAAGTCAGGTGCTGCAGCCTAATCAAATATTTTATCAACCAAATATAACCCTAAAGCAACACAAGGACCTATTCCAAAAGCAAACAATAGAGTTCCTAGCCCCACCGTTCCTCCTAAATACCACCCCACACTAACAACTGAAATTTCCAAAGTTCCTCTAACAACTGCTATTGGTAAATTTGATATTTTCTGTAATCCTATCATTAAACCATCTCTCGGGCCTGCTCCTAAGTTAGAAACCAAATAAATACCACCACCTATTCCAACGGTAATTACTGAAATGACAGCTAAGATTATCTGATGAATATAATTCGATGGAGTTGGTACAAATTTAATACAAAGATCAATCATCAATGCTATTATCAATGCATTAAAAATAGTTCCCATTCCTGGTTTTAGACCTAATGGTATCCATAAAATTAAAACTGCTATACTTATAAAAAGTGTAATTGTTCCGATAGTTAAATTGACATTTAAAGAAATACCTTGCGCTAAAACACTCCACGGAGAAGCTCCAGTAAATGAAACAATTAACAAGCCCTCACCCAACCCAAACAACGTTAAACCAAAACATAAAAAGAAAAATGTAGAAAATCTTGGTTTAAAATTATATGGTTTTTTAGAACTCCAATTTACTTTAGGTATTTTCTTTATTTTTAAAAACATCTTTTAATAAGTTATTTCTATTATCGCTAAAGTCTAATAATGTAGCTGGTAAATGAAAAAAACCATAGTTATTTTATTTATTTTACTCTGCTCAACTATTTCGATAGCTCATATGGGTCACTATAATAAATATGATAAAATTGAAATGGAAATTTTTAGAAATGGTGAATTAATTGGATATAACTATTATTTTTTTAGCAGAAAAGGTGATGAAACAATTGTTACAAATCAAATTAAATTTTCAGTAAAACTTTTAGGAGCAACTATTTTTCAAGTTGAAGGATTTGGAGAGGAAAAATATATTAAAAATCAATTAATTTCTTATAACTCAAAAACTTTACAAAATGATAAAAAAAAATTTGTTAATTTAGACTACAGTAAAAAAGATAATAAATTTAATATTAAAGGTTCTTCGTTTAGTGGAAAAGTATCTAATAATAATGTCATTGGAAATTGGTGGAACCATAAAATTTTACAAGCGGATAGTCAAATTAGTCCAGTATCTGGTAGTATCAAGGAGCAGGTTGTTACATTTATAGGAAAAGAAAAAATCAATCAATATGGCAATACTTATGAAGTTGATCATTTTAAATTAATTTCTAAAGATATGTCGATACCTAAAGATAAGCGTCTAGATTTTGATATTTGGTTTGATAGAAAAAATTCTATGATTATAAGAGTTTCATATTCAAGAATGGGGGACTGGGAATATCGTCTTAAGAATTTTGAATAAATTTAATTATTTACCTGCAACAACCATGCCTTCAATCATTAAAGTTGGTGAATTTGTTGAATACTGAAATTCTAAGTCATTTGCTAAAGTTATATTTTGGAACATATCTCTGAAGTTTCCAGCTATAGTAATTTCATTAATTGGATATTTGAATTCCCCATTTTCAATTAAAAAACCAGTTGCCCCTACAGAATAATCACCAGTTATGATGTTGCTTCCATGGCCAATAGTCTCTGTAATATATAAACTTTTCGAGTTAGAACTTAATAGATCTTTTAAAGCAATTTTTCCGTTATCAAAATAAAGATTACTAGTTCCACCACTCCTTCCATTTGATTTAAGATTTAACTTCTTTCCGTTATAAGTATCTATCAAATAATGTTTCAAAATTCCTTGTTCAACTAACTTCAGGGTCTCTGTTTTTACTCCCTCAGAGTCAAAGCTCTGTGAACCTAAGCCTTTAATAATGTCAGGTTTATCAAATATATTTATTGAGTCTGAAAATATTTTTTGGCCAATCATATCTTTTAAAAACGAAGTTCCTCTTGAAATGGCAGATGAAGATATTGCACTAGCAAAAGTGCTTAGTATTCCTTTTGCGATTCTTTTATCAAAAATTATTGGAATTTTTTCACTTCCAATTTTTTTTGGACTTAATTTTCTGATGGTGTTTTCAGCAGCTGCTTTACCTAATTCCTCTGCGCTTTTAATATCATCTAGATGACACTTAAGGGTATATTCATAATCTCTCTCCATACTTTTATCATCTTTAGCAACAGCAACACTAGATGCTACAAATGATGAAGTTTTAAAACCTTTGCAAAAACCATCACTATTAGCCAAAATAAAATTTGATTTGTCTTCAGTAAAACTTGACTCTGTATTTATTATCTTTTTATCAACAGAAGCAGAATTTTCTAATACTGATAAATATTTAATTTTGTCATTGTTCTCAATATGAGTATCATCATATAAATTTAACTCTTTAATTTCTTGAGCAAGCAAATCTCTATCAGGAAGTGCATTAAATTCATCCTCTGGAGTATTTTTTGTAGTTTCAATACATTTTTCAATTAATATATTTAAGTTGTCTTGTAATAAATTCGATGAAGATATAGATGATTTTTTCTTTCCTATGTAAGTAGTTATATCTACTCCTAGATTGTCTGACCTATTAGACTCATCAAGCTTTTTGTTCCTAAAATTTACAGTCTCAGAAATAGAACTGCCTACATTTATACTTGCATCTGTGGCTCCTAATTTTTTAGCAAGGTCTAAACAATAAGAGGCTTTATTTTCTAAATATTCTTGATCTTTAACCATTTATAGTTTTGTGCCACCAACTGTCATCTTGTTTATTAATATAGAAGGTTGAGCAACTCCAACAGGGACACCTTGGCCAGCTTTTCCACAAGTTCCGATACCGGGATCAAGCATCATATCATTGCCTACCATTGAAACTTCTTTTAAAATTGATGGACCATCACCTATAAGTGTTGCTCCTTTAATAGGAGATCCAATCTTGCCATTTACAATCTCATACGCTTCTGTACAATTAAATACAAATTTTCCAGAAGTTATATCAACTTGGCCGCCCCCAAAGCTGACAGCGAAGATTCCTTTATCTACAGATTTAATCATTTCATCTTGTGTTTGTTTGCCACTTAACATCATAGTATTTCTCATTCTCGGTAGAACAATATGTCTAAAATTTTCTCTTCTACCACTACCAGTAGATTTGGTTTTCATTAATCGAGCATTCAATCTATCTTGCATAAAGTTTTTCAAAATTCCGTTTTCTATTAGTACAGTTTTCTCTGTAGGAGTTCCCTCATCATCTATTGTAAGACTTCCTCTTCGATTATCCAAAGTACCATCATCAATAATTGTAACACCTTCGCTCGCTACTTTTTCACCCATTAAATTGTGAAATGCAGAGGTTTTTTTTCTATTAAAATCTCCTTCTAAGCCATGCCCTACAGCTTCATGAATTAAAATTGCTGGCCAACCAGGTCCTAAAACTACTTTCATTTCCCCTGCTGGTGCTGGCTTGCTCTCTAAGTTTACAGAAGCTATTCTTAAAGCTTCATCGCATACATTTTTCCAGTTATCTTCTTTAAGATAAGCATCATAAGATTGTCTTCCACCAACTCCATATACTCCTGTCTCTTTTCTTCCATTTTTTTCAAGCATTACAGATACATTAAATCTTACTAAAGGACGTATATCAGTTAATGTTTCTCCTCCAGATCTAATTATTTCTATGGATTTTTGTTCACCACTAAAATTAGCAGTGACTTGCTTAACACTTTTATCTTTTGATCTTAAATATTTATTTACCTCATTTAAAATTTCAACTTTATTTTTAAGTGATTTTTGGTCGATTGGATTAATATTTTCGTAATATTTTTTATTGGATTTAGGAATAGAATGATTGTAGTTACCTTTAGTAGATTTAAGAGTTGATTTTAAATTATCTGATGATTGCCTTAATGAATTTTTTGATATTTCATTAGAATGGGAGTAAGCAACTATTTCGCCTGATACTGCCCTGAATCCAAAACCTAGATCTGAACTATAACTTGAATTTTTTATCTTATTATCATCTAACAAAATGCTTTCTGATTTAGAGTTTTCTAAATATAGCTCGCCATCATCACATTTTTTAAGAGTATCGGAAATAATATTTTCTGCCTCATTTCTAGATAAATCAGATTTTTCAAAAAAATTACTCATCGCCTTTAATACATAGTTCGTTTAATTTAATTTTCAACTGGAGTATTTTACGCATTTACATACTTAGGTTTAGCAGTAATTATCCATATTTATGAAAGTTTATTTTAATAATTCTTGTAAAATATGTAAGGCAGAGATTGATTTATACAAAAAAGAAAAGATCCAAGAAATTGAATGGGTGGATATAACAAATAATAATTTAGCACAGAAGGAAACTTCTAAAAACAGTAAAGAATTATTACGAAGACTGCATGTAAAAGAAGGAGAGAAGATTACCCAAGGTGCAGAGGCATTTCTTTTATTGTGGAAAAAAATACCAAAATATAAATTTTTATATAAATTCCTAAAGTTACCAATAATTTTTAGTTTGTTTTCTTTTGGATACGAAATTATCGCTTTTTTTCTATACTTGAAAAATAAAAAACAAATAAAAATTAACTAAGTATAAGTATCAAAAATTTACTTAGCCAAGACATAAAAGATACAAACATAATAAGAAAAATTGAATACATGATAGTTACAAGTTTGTTTTTTTTTCTTCTAAGTCTTACAAAGTCTTTATCATCTAAATCAGAAAAATCTCTTTCTCCAATTACTTGATAATCATAAGTCCATCTCCATGTACTCTCGCCAAGCCTTGGGTCAAGTCTGTTTACATATCCTATCCATGCTAATACATATTTTAACATCAAATACATAATTAATAAGGAAATAGTTCCAAAAAACATAATCAGTCTAACAGTTAATCAATAAAATTAATCAGCATTTTTTTTTCTTTGTTTTGCAATCAATTGGGTTAATGCATCTACCATTTCATCAGAAGCTTTAAAAATTTCATTATTTTTAAATTCATGTGAAATATTTTTTTCAGGATTTGTTTTATCTTCTATAACAATACCCTCATCTGGAGAATTATTTTTAATATAAATTAATAATAACCATTCTTCATCATCAGACTCATCCCATTTTACAAAAATTTCACCTGTTTCAAACCTTCGGTCAATACATCTTAAAATAGACATATGTCGAGTGATATGTCTTTTATTTAATTGAAAAACTAAACTACTCGCACTTCTATAAAAACTTTCAAGAGCAAATTCTATTTTTTGACGAGCAATTGTATACTCTTTTTCTTTTTGTAATAAAGTTTCTCTATCTTCATCACCTCGTATTTGAACTCCAAGAGCCTCTACTCTTTCTCTAATTTTTTGATCTCTGATAATTCGATATTTTTCTTTAAGCTTTTCTATTCTCTGCTGTAAACCAGCATAATCTTCGCGTTTTTCTTTTAAAGATATTTTTTCTAATTTCTCAAGTTCTTTTACTTCTCTAATTCTAAATTTTTCAATTTGTTTTTCTAATCTTAATTGTTGTAAAAATTGTCTTTGTTTTTCCGCTTGTTCGATTCTTAAAAGCGCCTGTTCTTTTCTCAAAAACAATTTTATATCTTTTGTTCTTTGTTTTTCTAATCTTGCTTCTTCTTTTAAAGTTTGTTCTTTAAATTTTACTCTTAAAGCTTGCTCTTCTTTTTTTTGTTTTTCAGCAGTAATTTTAGCTTTCCTTTCTTCATCAATTTTTTCTAATTTTAATCTTCTTTTTTCATCTTGTTTTAAAATTTTATAATTAGAAATTGTTTCAGAAATTTTATCAAAAAATCCTTGAATATATTTTTCTAATTGAAAATTGATCTTGAAATTAAATTGAGGCTTTAAAGATAATTGTAACTTAACAAATTTTGAAACTAGGCTTTCTTTTTGAACTTTTTTGGTTTTAAAATATACAATTTTATTTTTATTTTTTTTTATTTTTTTTTTTTTCGTTCTATTAAGCTTACTTTTAATAATCTTTTTTCTTTTTTTAAGATTCTTTTTTAACTTATGTGATATCTTAGGATTTGATGATTTTTTTTTAATTTTTTTTAATTTTTTTGGTTTTTTTTTCATTTAAAAAGAAGCTTGATACTACCAATAATTTATTGATAAATATAGTCTCTAGTCACTGGAGTAGATTTATAATTTTTTGTAAGTTGAAATTGATATACAACTTGATCACCCCATTTAAATGCCATCTCGCATCCTGCTAAATAAAACTCCCACATTCGAAAAAATTTTTCATCAAACATTTTGATGATCTTTTCTTTATTTTTAATACAATTTTCCTTCCAATGCCTCAAAGTGTGAGAATAATGAAGTCTTAAAACTTCTATATCAGTGACTATTAAGCCTGCTTTTTCTATTGGAGTTGTTACTTCACTTAAGCTTGGTGTGTATCCCCCTGGAAAAATATATTTTGTTATCCACGGATGTGGATCTCTTGGGGGATTAACTGAACCTATGGTATGAACTAATGAAATACCATCATCTTTTAAAAGATTTTCAATTTTTTTAAAAAACTTTTTGTAAAATTTTCTTCCTACATGTTCAAACATTCCAACACTTACTATTCTGTCAAATTTTTCATTAAGTTCTCTATAATCCATTAGTTTAAACTTAACCTGATTTTCCAAATTCATTTCTTTCACTTTTTTTTTACAATATTCTAATTGGTTTTCTGATAATGTAATTCCTGTAACTTCACACTTTGCACTTTTTGCTATATCAATTGCTAATGACCCCCAGCCACAACCTATATCTAAAACTTTTTGATCAGGTTGGATATTTAGTTTTTTTATAATGTGTTGAATCTTATTATTTTGAGCAGTTTCTAAACTATCATTTTCATTTTTGAAGTAAGCACAGGAATATTGTCTCTTTGGATCTAAAAATAAATCATAAAGATCATCAGAGATATCATAATGATGAGATACATTCATTTTAGATTTTTTAATAAAATTAAAATTTGTTAAATATCTATACGATCCTCTAAGTCTATTCATTAGATAACTAAAAAAATTAAGTTCTCCTCTTCCAAAATTCTTTAATGCTAAATCTAAAAAATCTGTAAGAGTTCCATTTTCAATAATTATTTCACCATCGGTATAAGCTTCTCCAAAATATAAATCAGGATGTAACAGAAGTTTGTAATGGAGTTTTTTGTTTAGAATTTTTAGTTTTATTGGATTATTTCCTGGGTTACCTATAATATAATCTTTTGAATTAGCGTCCGTTAAAATAAAACCATCTTTTTTGAATACTTTATTTAAAAATCTAGCTAATTGCATTTATGCCGCCAATGAAGATTTATTTGTGAAATTTAAATCTTTTAATGTATGTATCAAATCTTTTTCCTCCATTTTATTTAAAAGACTTAAAGGTGGTAAAATGTTCCTGTAAATTTTATTTTCTTGAGAACAATAAGTATGTAATCCAGAGATTAAATTATATTTATCAAAAGCACCCCTTACATCACAAAGTTTTTGATTAACAGATTGTTTTTTTTCTGAATAGAAGTCATCATAAACTTTTCTAGATAATTCAGCTGTAACATTACATGTGGCAGTAATTATTCCTGAACATCCTAACTCTAAACCCTTTAATAACTTTAATTCTGAGCCAGGAAAGATTGAAAAATTTTCTAATTTAAGATTTTCATATAAATTATATGAACTATCTTTTACGCCTACTATTTGATGAGGAAATTTTTTAACGAGTTCTTCAACACAATCTATACTAAATTTATATCCACACAATTTCTCAAAATTATAAAGTATAATTTTGCATTCAGGAATTGACTGTATTATTTTTGTGTAAAATTCTATTACCTCAGAGTCACCGTAATTATAATATGCGGGTGGCATGATTAAAAATTTTTTAAATTTCAATGAACTTGCTATTTTCATAAAATTAATTGTTTCACCAAGAGAATTTAAACCAGTTCCAATTAAATGCTTATCTTTGTATTTGCTAATTGAAAGCTTGTTTATTAAATCAATTTTTTCAGAAATTGATATTAATTGAGATTGTCCAGTGCTTCCAAATATTGCGGTTCCATGACATCCTTGATCTATTAATTTTTCAGCATGTTCTATAGTTTTATCAACATTTAGGCTCAGATCAGAATTTAGAACTGACATAGTAGCTGCAAATATTCCACTTATTTTTGTCATAATAAAAATTTATATAAAAAATATACTTAGTAAAGTTTATAAATACCATATGAAAATATTAGCAGTTCAAAATAGAATGGGTATTGGGGATACGGTAATTTTCTTACCTTTTATAAAAGCTTTATCAAAAAAATTTAATTCACCTATAAGTATACTTGTAAAGGAAAGTTCAAAAGCTCATCAATATTTACATCAAACAAACTATATTGATAAAATCATTATTTTAGAAAGAGATAACAAAACTAATAACAGGCACAGTGGATTTTTAGGAAATTTCAATTTAATTAAAGATATTAAAAAACATAATTTCGATAAAATTATCATTTTCAATTCATCTATCAGATATCGCTTAATTTCAAAATTTTGTGGAATTCCTGAAATTTACCAATATCCATTATTTCAAAAATCAAGACAACATATTATTGATGCTCCAAAAAAATTTTTAAAAGATAAACTAGATTTAATTGTTAATGATGATCCAGAAGTACAAATTGATGATAACTCAATTTTAAAATCTATTAAAGAATTTCAAATTAATAAGAATGAAATAAATATCCTTTTAGGTATAGGAGGCTCAGGGTCTACAAAAAGAATTCCTTCAAATATATTTTTAAGTGTTATTGAAAAAATTTCAAAAGTTAAAAAATGTAAATTTTTTCTTGCTACTGGAAAAGATGATGAAGAGCAAATTATATTGAAAGAAATATTAGATTCTGATTTTAAAAATCTATGTGTGCCCTTAGATAATTTTTCAATTAAAGAAACTTTGCCAATTATAAAAAGTTGCAATTTATCAATTTGTAATGACTCTAGTTTTAGTCATCTTTCTGCAGCAGTAGGAGTAAAGACCATAACTTTAATGGCAGACACCCCTTTAATTTATGGAAACTATTGTTCTAAAATGTTTCCAATAATTCCTGAAGGGGAAAAAACAGTTTCTCATAACACATTAGGAAAAGAAAAGATTAGTCCTCAAAAAATTTTCGATAAAATTATAGAAATTATTGATTAAGAAATGTCATTTAAAACTATATCTTTAGCTTCATTTACTATGGCAGATAATCTAGAAGTTTCAGGGGAAACATCTGGATGGATTTTTTTTTGAATTTTAACATAAGCTTTGGTGACATCATCTTTGCTAATTTTTTTGTCCATATCTAAATTTAAAATTTTATAAGCTTCTGAAACAGATATAGATGATGAATTATTAAAGTTTGATTTATTAAAAGAAAATCTTCCTGATCTTCTCAAAGTTTGAATAAGTCTAAATAACGAGATTAATTGAAAAATAGATAATCCCTTTAACTTTAACAATCCAATACTGGCGAGTGTCAAAGGTAGAGTTAATAAAAATTTGCCACCTATTGCAAATAATATAGCAAGAATAAATAAACTAATTACTAATAGTATTCTCACACTTTTTGAAATTTTTTTCGAAGAAATAGTAGTAAATTTTTTTAATAATAAATAAAAAATAGTCAAAATAACTACTGTATAAATTGCTATATTCATATATTTCCTTACCTAAATGAAATTACCACAATTACAAAAAAAACCCGAGTTAAAATCTTGCCACGATGTCACTTGGGAAGATAATTATAGCTGGATACATCAAAAAGATATTTTAGATGTATTGAAAGATAAAGAAAAATTAAACTCTGAAGTAAAAGATTATCTTGAACAAGAAAATCAATACACAGATCTTCAATTAAAGAATACTAAAGATATTCAAAAAAAATTGTTTAACGAAATTAAAGGAAGAATAAAACTTGATGATGAGTCGCTACCTTATAAAGATCATACTTATGAATACTGGACAAAAACTACCGCAAAAGGAAATTATTCAATTAAATTAAGAAAAAAAATTGGGACAGATTTAATTGAAGAGATTTGGAATGGTGACAAAGAAAAAGAGAAACTTAAAGCTGAATACTTTGGTGTAGGTGATTTAGAAGTAAGTAACAATGATAAGTTTTTAGCATATTCGCTTGATACTAAAGGTTCTGAATATTACACAATTTTTGTTAGAGAAATAGAAACAAACAAAATTGTTACTAAAGAAATTAACGAAACATCTGGCAATATTATATTTAGCTTAGATGATAAATATATTTTTTATTCAAAATTAGACCATAACCACAGAGCTAGAAAAATTTTTAGACACGAAATTGGAAATCCTAGTAAAATTGATGATCTAATCTTCGAAGAAAAAAGTGAAGCTTTTACAGTCGGAATAGGAATAAGCTCAGACGAAAAGTACTATTTTATATCCTCTTCAGATCACAATACATCAGAACAATATTATTTTGATATTGATGAAAAAAATCCTAAGCCAAAATTAATTCAAAAAAGAGAAAAGGGTATTCTTTACAGTGTAAGTTCATGGGATGGATATTTTTATATGCATACAAATAAAAACGCTGAGGATTTTAAAATAGACAAAACAGACAATACAAATTTTAATGAATGGCAAACTTTCATACCTGCAAAAGATGAAACACTAATTGGTGGTTTAACCTTCTTAAAAAATTGGATTATTAGATCTGAGGTTTCTAATGCTTTAGGAAAAATATTTGTGAGAAATATTAAAACTAAAATCGAAGAAGAATTAATTTTTTCTGAAGAAAAAGTTTATGATGGAGGAGTTTCTTTAATTCAAAAAGATAGAAATACTGATCTGATACATATATCATATTCGACACCCAAAACACAATCACGTGTTTATTTATACAACTTAAAAACAAAAGAAAAAAAGTTAGTCAAAGAGCAAATTATTCCTTCAGGTCATAACCCTGATAATTATATTGTTGAAAGATTAGATTGTGATTCTCATGATGGAAAAAAAATCCCCCTTACAATTGTAAGAAATAAAAAAACAAAAATTGACGGAAATGCGAAACTATTACTATATGGCTACGGTTCATATGGAAATTCAATGTCAGCTAGCTTCTCATCAAATAAATTTAGTTTAATTGATAGAGATATCATTTGGGTTACGGCTCACGTAAGGGGTGGTTTAGAAAGAGGTATGAAATGGTGGAAAGAAGGTAAACTTCTAAATAAAAAAAATACCTTTAAAGATTATATTTCTGTTGCTAAATTTTTGATTGAAAAAAAATATTCCTCTAAAGGTAAAATAATTGGTATGGGAGGATCTGCTGGTGGTTTACTTATGGGGGCTGTAGTTAATCAAACTCCCGAGCTTTTTTTGGGAATTATTATGGCAGTGCCTTTTGTAGACTCTCTTACCACTAATCTAGATCATTCTTTACCTTTAACAGTTGGTGAGTTTGATGAATTTGGAAATGCAAAAGATAACAAAGATCATTTTGATTATATTTATTCCTATGCTCCATATCATAATATAAAAAAAATGGATTACCCAAATATGTTAATTACAACAAGTTTAAGTGACAACAGAGTTTTATTTGATGAGCCAGCAAAATTCACTGCAAAATTAAGAGAATATAAAACTGATAATAATTTACTTCTTTTAAAAACAGAAATGAATGCTGGTCATGGTGGTAAGTCCGGTAGAGATGGTGCTATTGAAGAAATTGCTTTTGATTATGCCTTTGCACTAAAAATTTCAAATAAAATTTGATTTCCAAGTACTTGAAAAAAAAAGATTAGTTCTTAAATTAAAGTCGTAAGCCGCCTAATGGGGCTTATATAAAAAATAAACTTGCTTAACAAAGGAGGATATTATGACAAGTAAGGATCTATCTATATTTAACTCACTAAGACCTTTTTCAATTGGTTTTGACGACATGTTTGACCAATTCGAAAGTATGCTGGGTAACGGGCATCTAACAATGCAGTCGAACTACCCACCATATAATATTAGAAAAACAGGCAAAGATAATTACGCTATTGAAGTTGCTTTGGCCGGATTTTCAAAAAATGATGTTGAGGTTGAGTTTGAAGATAACTTATTAACTGTAAGGACTAAACAAATTAATAAGTTAGAGGATAAAAAATCTGACGCAGAAATTATTCATAAAGGAATATCTCAAAGACAATTTGCTAGATCATTTACAATTGCAGATGATGTGAAAGTAGGTGAAGCTGAGCTTAAAGATGGTCTTTTAACAATTTCATGTGAAAGAATTATCCCAGAGCATAAAAAGAAAAAACTTATTGAAATTCAATAAATAAAACCCTTACTTGCGGAGATTATTTCTCCGCGAGTAATCTAAAAACATCCATTTGAAACAAATCCAACAACGATAGATTTTGAATTAATTTCAAATCTTCTTTCACAAGGAATTCCATATTTTTTAGTCTTATAAACTAACTCAAAATTACCTTTTTCATTTTTATAATCTTCGTCAGGTTTCCCAAGATCTAATTTTAACTCATTAGAAGATTTGCCAATATATCTGCTTAATTTTTCATTTTCTTTTTCAACGATTGCATCAGTTTTATTTTTAACTGCTTGACAACCAATTAATAAAAATAGGGTTACAAAAAAAATGACTAAAAAATTTAATTTTTTCATATTTAATAATAACAATACAAATATGGCATAAATATAAACTTATAAGTTGAATTATGTGAATAACCCTGAATTAAAAAGAGTATAATTTTTAAGAATCTAATAATTATCTACCAACTAGGAGGATTTATGCTCGATAATTATTTTAATTATAAAAAACACAAAACAGATTTTAAAACAGAAGTAATTGCTGGTGTGACTACATTTTTAACAATGGCATATATTATGTTTTTAAATCCATTTATTTTATCTGGTGAATTTGCTGGACCAGAAAAAGGCTTTTTTGATTTTGGAGCCGTTTATACAGCAACAATTTTAGCTACAGCTTTAGCTTGTTTTATAATGGCTTTTTATGGAAAAACTTGGCCAATTGGTCTTGCGCCTGGCATGGGAATTAATGCATTTGTTGCATTTGGTGTGTGTGCAGGAATGGGCTATACACCTCAAGAAGCATTAGGTGCAGTGCTTGTGGCTGGTATATTATTCTTAATAATATCTCTTACACCAATTAGAGCATGGCTAATTAACTCTATACCAAAAAGTTTAAAGCTTGGAATTGGAGCAGGTATAGGATTATTTTTAGCTATTATTGGACTGCAAATAATGGAAGTAGTAGTTGATAATCCGGTAACTTTAGTTCAATTAGGAGATCTTGGTAATCCACTTGTTTTACTAGGGTGTGCAACTTTCATAGCAATAATTGTTTTAGAAAAAATGAATGTTAAAGGAAATATTATTATTGGTATTTTAGCATTTAGTATTATTGCTTGGGCTACCGGACTTGCTAAATTTAATGGTATTGCAAGCTCGCCACCGCCAATGACATATTTGTTTGAATTTGATTTATCTGCTGCGATGACAGCTGGAATGTCTACAGTGATATTTACTCTATTGTTCATCGACTTTTTCGATACAGCAGGAACGTTAACTTCAGTTGCAAATGTAGCTGGTAAAGTTGGTAAAGATGGTAAAGTTGAAGACATTAATAAAGCTATGTTGTCTGACAGTGTAGGAACTGTTGCAGGTGCAATGATGGGAACAACAACCGTTACTAGTTATGTTGAGTCTGGAGCTGGTGTAAAAGCTGGTGGAAAAACTGGAATGACGTCTCTTGTGATTGGATTACTATTCTTGGCATGCATATTTTTTGCTCCTTTAGCTACAAGTCTACCTAAACAAATTGATGGTGCAGCCTTACTTTTTGTATCTGTGCTTTTCATAAGAAATATTACAGATATAGAATGGAATGATATTTCTGAATCTGCCCCTGCTATACTTGCGATGATCGCAATGCCACTAACTTATAGTATTAGTAATGGTATTGCTTTAGCTTTTGTTTCATATGCTTTAATAAAACTATTTACTGGTAAGTTTTCTTCAACATCACCAGCAATATGGGTTATTGCAATTTTGAGTGTAGTAAGTTTCGCGGTTGCTTAAAAATATTAAATAGGGCTAGTTAAATCTAGCCCTATTAATTTCTTTTAATAATTTCTTCTATACTTAATTCTTCATAATGCTCTGTCGGTTGAACTATCCAAGGATCAGAGTCTAGTCTCACTGGACAAAAATCAGGCTCGAAAGAAGATGATTTTTTTTTCCACAAACAAGCTGTTTTAACTTCATTAATAAAACTTTTTGTAGGTCCATAATTTTTAAGCCATTCGATACTTTTATTCAAAGTAAGGCCTGTGTCTGATAAATCATCAATTAATAGAACTTTTTTAAAATCTTTATCTGTAGCTAATGAGCTAATTTCTCTAGCAAACATAAGTTGGCCCTGCTTATCCTCCATACCTTTACCTGAGTAACTTTGAATCACAATATAAGCTATCGGAAGTTTTAAAATTCTCGACAAAATATCTATGATTGGAGCGGCGCCTCTCATAATACCCACTAAAACTGTAGGTTTATAATTATTATGAATTTGAATTGCTAATTTTTCGACAATTTGAGTATATTCTTTGAAAGAAATAATTAATTTATCTGCCATGAATTCATTTATCATATTAAAAAAAATAAAAAAGATTAAAAAATAGCTATGAAGATATTTGATTGTTTCATGTATTTTGACGAAGACATAGTTTTGGATGTAAGACTAAATACATTGTATGAAAATGTTGATTATTTCGTAATAGTTGAAAGTAGATTCACTCATAAAGGTGAAAAAAGAAATCTGAAATTTAATTCTAAGAAATTTTCAAGATTTAAAGACAAAATAATTTATTTAGTATATGACAATCAGCCCTCTAAAGTAGAAAGAGTGAATGAAAATGACACAGAAGATGAAAAATCAACAAAATATATCTTTAATGCAATTCATAGGGAGAATGGGCAAAGAAATTTTATATTAGAGGGTCTTAAAAAAGCTGATGACGATGATTATATAATAATTTCTGATGTAGATGAAATTCCAAATTTAAAAGAGATTAATTTAAAAGATTTGAAAGATAAATTAATTTTTTTCAAACAAGAGATGTTTTACTATAAATTTAATCTTAAATTACCAAATCATAATTGGGTTGGAACTAGATGTTGTAAAAAAAAATACCTACAATCTCCACAATGGTTAAGAAATATAAAGGTCAGAAATTATCCCTTTTATAGAATAGATACTTTTTTTTCAAAAACCAGATATACAAATATTAAATTTATAAATAAAGGTGGATGGCATTTCACTAATTTAAAATCTCCAGAAGAGATAAAACATAAACTCAAATCATATCTTCATCATAGAGAGTTTGAAATAAATCCTTTATCAATTGAAGAAATTGAAAAATTAATTGAAAACAAAAAAGCTATTTATGATTTGACAATTGATAAGAGGGTTCAAAAAATAGGTGATGGTAATAATTTAGAAAAATATGATATGAATAAATTACCAACTTATATAAATAATAATTTAGAAAAACTTAAAGATTGGATAGACTAATATGATAGGAAAGTTATGAAAGGTTATTGGGTATGTATATATGAAAAAATTGATAATGCAGAAAAACTAAAACAATACGCAATTAAAGCTAAGCCTGCAGTAGAAAAGTTCTATGGAAAGTTTCTTGTAAGAGGGGGAAAAAATAGAACTAATGAAGGAATAAAGTCTCCAAGAATAGTTGTGGTAGAATTTGCTGATTATAATTCTGCAGTTAAATGCTATGACTCTGCAGAGTATCAGGAAGCACATGATATTCTCAATGGCCATGTTATAAGACATCATCAGATAGTTGAGGGTAGTTAATACTGTATAGGTTCAGGATCAATACTTCTCCATAAATACCATGTGGCTACAGAACAATATGGTGAGAATCTTTTTTTAAGAACATTAACAAATTTTTCTGGTGGCAAATATTTTTTTTTATAATTTTTAGAAATTGCTCTTAAAAGTCCAACATCCTGTACTGGCCAAATATTTGGTCTGTTATAAGTAAATAGTAAAATCATTTCTGCAGACCATCTTCCAATCTGCCTTAATTGTGAAAGATATAAAATAGCTTCTTCATCTGACATTTTAGGAATTAATTTAGGATTAAAAGTTTTATTCAAAGTTTGATTTGCTAGACTTTTAATTCCTTTGACCTTTTGTTTGCTCAACCCACACGATTTTAACTGAATAAATTTTAATTTATCTATGTTTTTGGGATTGATTTTATTCTTGCATTTTTTTTTAAATTTAAGAAATACTGAATTCGCAGCAGCAACACTAATTTGTTGACCAATTATACTTTTGCATAGTGAGAAAAAAATATCTTTTCTTGTAGTGAGGATAGTTTCAGAGGGTCCTGAATACTTGTTAATTAGTGACTTCATAACCTTATCTTTTTTAGACAAAGACTTTTTTGCAGTATTCCAGTATTTGGGGATTTTACTCATGTCTTGTTGTGGAAGGAATTTTTTCTTTATGATATATTTCTCTTCTTAAGATAATCAGGGATGAAAATACTACAAGCAATGCTCCTAATAAAGTTTTAATAGTAGGAATTTCATCCCAAATGAAATAACCAAAAATTATTCCAAATACTAAAGCTAGATATTTTAAGGGAGAAACAAGTGAAACTTCGGACAATTTAAACGACTGACCTAGCCATAAATTTGCAAAACCTCCTAAAAATCCTATCATACATAATAATAATAAATCTTTTACATCAGGCATCACCCATCCAAAAGGAATAGTAAATAAGCTTGCCAAAGTGATAGCTAAAGAAAAATTTAAAGATATGAGCCATACAGGTTCAGTTGAAGATAGTTGTCTAATTGCAATAGCAACATAAGATAATCCTAAACAAAAAATGATTGGATATATGTAATAAATATTTAATGATCCAAAGCCTGGTTCTGTTATTATAATTATTCCAACAAAACCCAAAATAACAGCCAACCATCTATAAAAGCCAACTTTTTCAGATAAAAAGAAAATTGAAAAAATTGTTGTAAATATTGGTGCAGCAAATGAAATACTAACCACTGTAGCTAATGGAAGATTTCTCAAGGCAATAAATATAGCAATCAAAGCTATTAATCCAAATAAACATCTTAAAAAATGTAAACCAGGTCTTTTGGTTTGATAAAAATTTTTTATCCTTTCTCTAGGCATTATAAAAAAATATAAAATCCCACCAAAAAAACCTCTAAAAAACAAAACTTGTCCTAAGGGGTAGTGTTCAGACCATTTAACAATTAAATCCATTACAGAAAATGCACATACAGACAAAAACATGTACAAAAATCCCAATTGATTTTTACTTAGCATATGAATAATTTGTAGATTAATTAAAATTATAATCAATGGAAATAACAGTTTTAGCGCTTGGATGTTTTTGGGGACCAGAAATTAAATTTAGCAAAATTGAAGGTATTATAAAAACAGAAGTTGGATATTGTGGGGGTGACAATCCAACCACAACTTATAAAGAAGTTTGTACAGGAGACACAAATCATGCAGAAGTCGTTAAACTTGATTTTGATGAAAAGATTATATCGTTCGAAAAAATTTTAAAAATTTTTTTTCAAATTCATGATCCAACTACTTTAAATTCTCAAGGACCAGATTTTGGCACACAATATAGAAGTGAGATATTTTATCTTAATGAGAATCAAAAGAAAATAGCTGAGAAAGTTTTAAAAGACACTAATTTAAGGTTGTCAGGTAAAGTAGTTACAAAAATTTCATTATTAAAAAATTATTGCCCAGCTGAGGAATACCATCAAAAATATCTAGAAAAAAGGTGAAATGTCATTAGTTGAAACTGACTGGTTAGAAGAGAATATCAGCAATGTAAAAATTGTTGATTGTTCTTGGCATATGCCTCAAACAAAAAGAGATGGTTTTACTGAGTATAAAATTAATCATATACCAGGGGCTATTTTTTTTGATTTAGATTTTAATTCAAAAAAAGATACTGAACTTCCCCATATGTTGGTCGAAATAAATGATTGGAAAGAAATAGTATCTAAAATGGGAATCAAAAATAACGATAAGATTATTATTTATGATAATTCAGATGTAGCAAGTGCATGTCGTTGTTGGTTTAATTTTATTTATTTCGGACACGACCCAAAGCTAGTCCATGTTTTAAATGGAGGGTTAAAAAAATGGATTATTGAAAATAGAAAAGTTACAAATCAATTACCAACAATTCAAATATCTAATTACAATTGCTTTGAAAAAAATGAATTAGTCAAAAATAAAAATTTAATTGACCAAAATATCGAAGTTCAGAAATTCAAGATAGTTGATGCCAGAAGTAAAGAAAGATTTGAAGGAAAAGTTCCAGAACCTAGAAAAGGGTTAAGAAGCGGTAGTATAAAAAATTCTTTTTGTATACCATTTAATAAATGTTTGAATGATAATAAAACATTTAAAAATAAAGAAGATCTAGAAAATATTTTTAAATCATGTTTAGGAAATTATAATGAAAATAATATAGTTTTTTCATGTGGTTCAGGTGTTACTGCGTGCGTTTTGGCCCTAGCTTATTCTCTAATTAATGATAAATATCACCCATGTATTTATGATGGTTCTTGGGCTGAATACGGAATGGTTTAAAATAAATTATGAAAAGATCTACAAAGATTATAACAATAGTAAGTGTTTTTTTTCTAGTGATTGCAATAGTGGTAACTGCAAGAACAATGGTGGGAAACCATTTTAAAAAAAAATTTAGTAAAAATCCTCCTCCTGGAATAATAGTTACTGAAGTAATTAATGAGGAATTTGCAGAAAAATTAGAAACATTTGGGACAGCAATCTCAAGCAAAAGTAAAACTTTTAAAATTAGAAAAGACCAAGTTTCTGGTGAATTAGAATTAAAAGAAAAAGTAAAAAAAGGTGATTTAATATTAGGTCTTACAAGTGAAAATATTACAGCACCATTTAGTGGTGTACTTGGTTACACGGGATTGACTGAAGATATATTTGTTTCAGACAATATTTTTATCATAACTCTTGATGATAATTCCACTATTTACTCCGATATTAAAATACCTGAAAGCTATGCGCCATTTATTAAAAAAGGACTGCCTGTTGAAGCAAAAGTTTCAAGTTATGGTGATAAAATTTTTAAAGGTAAAATAGATTTTATATCTAGTAGAATTAATGCAGATACAAGAAGTTTATTATCTAGAGTAAGTATTAATAATGAAGATTTAGAATTATTATCAGGATCATTACTTGAAATAACCGTAAAATTCAATTTAAGAAATGCCTTAAGTGTTCCAGATACAAGCATCATGATGGAAGGAGAAAAATCATATATTTACAAAGTTTCTGACAAAAATATTACCGATAAGACTGAAGTTGATATTGGTACAAGAAATGATGGAAAAGTAGAAATTCTCTCAGGTCTAAATGAAGGAGATCAAATCGTCGCCGAAGGATTAAAAAAAGTTAGACCTAGAGGTAAAATCAAACCTTTAAAAAATTAAATGTTTATCACTGAGCTAAGTATTAAAAGACCTGCAGTTTCTTGGGTAATGTCTTTGATTTTAATAATCTTTGGTTTATTTGTTTTTTGGAAATTACCTGTAAGAGAATTGCCAGATGGAATTCAGCCACCTGTTGTTCAAGTTCAAGTAAATTATAAATCTGCAGCAGCTTCAATAATAGATCAAGATGTCACACAAGTTATGGAAGATGTTATTGGTGGAGCTGAAGGAATAAAAAATATCGACTCAAAATCAGAAAATGGAAGAAGTACTATAAATATTGAGTTTGATACTAGTATTGATCTAGATAATGCAGCAAATGATATTAGAGAGAGAGTTTCTAGAGTGGTAGATAATCTACCATCGGAGTCTGATCCTCCACAAATTTTAAAAAGAGCGGCTGGATTTACCACAACAATGTGGTTATCACTTTCTTCTAAAACATGGAGTGATTTAGAACTCGGAGACTATGCAGAAAGATTTTTGATTGATCAATTCTCAAGTGTAAAAAATGTTGGTAGGATTTTAGTAGGTGGACTCAGGGAACTGAGTATTAGAGTTTGGATAGATCCAATTAAATTAGCTGCAAATGATTTGACAATTCAAGAAGTTGAGAATGCTTTAAGGGGAGAAAATATTAGACTTCCAGCAGGTACTTTAGAGGCTGATAACATAGACTTAACCTTAAACCTTGATAAATCCTATAACAATATTGAAACAATAAAACAATTGCCTATCAAAAAATCTGCTAACAAAATAATACTGCTTTCAGATGTTGCTAATATAGAATTTGGACCAGTTTCTGAAAAAACTTTATTCAAGGCTCAAACTAAAGATCAAATTAACCTAAAGACAGTTGGAATTGGTATTTATGCAAAAAGTGGAGCATCTACTGTTGAGCTCTCAAATGATATAAAAAAAAGGATAGTTCAAGTTAAAAAATCTTTACCTGATGGATTAGATCTAAGAGTTTCTTTTAATAGAGCAACTTATGTACAGGCTGCTATTAATGAAGTTTATAAAACATTAATAATTGCTTTCATCTTAGTAGTAATAATTATTTATTTATTTTTAGGAAATCTTAAAGCAGTAATTGTACCCGCCATAGCACTTCCAGTTAGTTTGATAGCATCTTTTTTAGGATTATATATATTTGGTTTATCAATTAATATATTTGTACTTTTAAGCTTCATACTAGCAATTGGAATAATTACTGATGACTCGGTCATCATGACTGATGCAATTTATAGAAGAATAGAAAATGGAGAAACTCCTTTAGTAGCGGCTTATAAAGGGTCTAAACAAATCTCATTCGCTATTATTGCTACTACTCTAATTTTAATTGCAGTATTTCTTCCTTTAATTTTTATAGAAGGAATTTCAGGAACTTTATTTAAAGAAACAGCAATTACATTATCATTTTCAATTATAGTTTCTTCCTTTGTTGCTCTTACTCTTTCCCCAATGCTAGCAAGTAAGTTCTTAACCAAAAAAACTACAAAAAATAATATAGTTAAAAAGTTTGAAAAATTATTTTTAAGTTTATCCTCTTTTTATAAAGAAACTCTTAATATTTTAATTAACAAAACCAAAATTATAGGAATTTTTATAATCTTTATTGTTTTTGTCTCAGTATTTTTATTTAATTTTTCTAAAAAAGAATTATTACCTATGGAAGATAGGGGTGTTTATCTTGTAATTGGTTTTACTGATGAAGGAAGATCCTTTGAGTATACACAAGAAAAAGCTCAAGAGGTTGAAAAAAGATTAATTCCTTTATTACAAGCAGAAGATAGTCCTTATTCTAGATTTATAATGAGAGTGCCAGGATTTGGAAGTTCAGCAAACTCTTATAATAGTTTTATAATAATTGCTTTATTAGATAATTGGAAAAATAGAAAAAAAGATTCTCAAACCGTTATGAGAGAAGCAATTGGTAAAATTGTAACCTTACCTGAAGCTGTAGCGTTTCCAATTTCACCTCAATCAATAAGAGTTTCTAATTATAACAAACCAGTTCAAATGGTTATCTATGGAAATACATATGAAGAGTTAGAAGATATTCAAAACAATGTAATTAAAAAGATAAGATCAAATATAAATTTATCTAGAGTAGAGTCTGACTATAATAGAAATAAACCAGAGGTAAAATTGGTTATAAATAAGAATAAAGCCAAAGATCTTGGTGTATCTGCTCAATCAATAGGAAAAACACTTGAAACTTTATACGGAGGAAAAAAGATAACTACTTTTAATCGCCAAGGAAGAGAGTATCCAATAATTGTTCAACAATATTTATCTGACAGAAGAAATAAAGATGGAATATCAAAAATTTTTGTTAGATCAGAAACCTCAGAAAAACTTATTTCTCTTGCAAACTTAGTTAAGTTTAAAGAAGAAGGTTCAGCAAAAGAACTTGCAAGATATAACAGGCAAAGTGCTGTAACTATTTCTGCTAATATTAGCGAAAACTATACACTTTCAGAAGCTATTTCATATTTAGAAAATGTTATGGCAGAGATAGCGCCTAACAATCAAATAACTTGGAAGGGAAAATCTGAGGAAATAAAAGAGACTAGTAGTGAATTATTTATTATTTTTATTTTAGCTATATTAACAGCTTACTTGGTAATGGCTGCAACATTTAATTCATTCATTCATCCATTCATAATTATTTTAACTGTTCCGTTAGCTATATTTGGTGGTTTGGTCTTTATTCTTTTCTTAAATAGCTCAATTAATATTTTTTCACAAATTGCTTTAATAATTTTAATAGGTATATCCACCAAAAACAGTATTTTGATTGTCGACTATGCAAATCAAATCAGAACAACTGGGAAAAATATTGAGTCCGCTGTCAAGGAAGCATGTAATATAAGATTTAGACCAATCATGATGACATCCTTAAGCACTATGATAGCGATGTTACCACTTGTAATTGGAAATATTGGTCCAGGGGCAGGTGAAGGTTCAAGATTAGCTGTAGGTACAACAATCTTAGGAGGAATGATAATTTCAACATTCTTCACATTGTACGTTACTCCTTCAATGTATTTAGCTTTAGCAAAAAATACTAATAGGATAGATGCTGTAGATATTGAGCTCAATAAACAACTAACTAAAAAATAATATATCTATTTTTATTAAAAGAATTACTACACTTAGAGAATTGTTTTTTATAAATTTTAGATTGTTTTTCAACCTTTTTTGCCAAACTAATAACTTTTTTATTTTTTTTGTAATGTTTATAATTTCCCCACCCTTCGTGATAGGCAATATATTGTTTAAAAGCATCTTGAAGAGATATCTTTAAAATAGAATTTGTTTTATTTGTGTACCAGCCAATAAAATCTACACTATCTTTAAATCTAGCCCGTGTTGCAAGTTTATTGCCTGTTTCATTTTTATATTGCTCCCATGTTCCCTTTACAGCTTGAGAATACCCAAACGAACTGGAAGGACGTTTAAAAGGAATTACTTTAAATAATTTTTGTCTAGGTGGTTTTGCCAACCAATCAAAATCAGACTCCATTTTTATTATTGCTAACTGGATATGTATTGGAGTACCCCATTTTTGCTCAACTTTTTTAGAATGTTTGTACCAAAGATATCTTTCATCAAAAATTTTGCAGCTGTTTGAGGTGTTTTGAGGAACTGAGGAGCATGCAGAAATCAAAAATAAAAAAATAATTAAAAAAGTTTTATTACTCATGATATTCATCTATTGCGTTTTATAAAATAGTAAAGATAAAAAATTATAAAGATAATAAAAACTCCTAAAAAATTTCCTGTCAAATCTTTAAGTTCAAAGCTTCTTTGTGGAATTAAAATGTGACTTAACTCTAAAAAAATAGAAATAAAAAATAAATAGAAAAATAAAATTTTTACATCGTTTTTATAATAAGATATTAGTCCTAAAAAAGATAAGACCAAAAAAGCATAAACATGATTTGACGAAAATATTAAAAAATCTGATGTTAGTTGGGGCTGTTTTTGTTTGTCACCATATACTAACCAGCCAAAAATACTTCCTGGATAAAGGTATATTAGAATCAGTCCAATATTAGTTATATGAAAGGTAGTTTTTGTGAATAAAAATATTTTTTTCATTTAACTAACAATTTTTTTTATATTAAATTAAGCTTAATAAAAATGAGTTATTTAATTTTAATTAGGCATGGTCAAAGTACTTGGAATCTCAAAAACAGATTTACAGGTTGGGTTGATGTAGATTTGACAGAAAATGGAAAATTAGAGGCAAAAAAGGCTGGTGAATTGATTAAAACATCAAATATTCATATTGATTATTATTACTCTTCACTTCAATTAAGGGCTAATCATACTCTTAAAATTATACAAAAATCCCTAAATGATGAAAAAAATTTTGTTAAGTCTTGGAAGCTTAACGAAAGACATTATGGGGGGCTTACAGGACTCAATAAAATTGAAATGAGTAAAAAACTTGGTGAAGAAAGAGTTCATCAATTTAGAAGGTCTTGGGATTTAAGACCAGATCCATTGGATAAAAATAGTGAATTCCATCCACTAAATATTAAAACTTATAAAAGTATGTCTATTAAAGAAATTCCAGACACCGAGTCTTTAAAAGATACTTATGAAAGAGTTATAAATTTCTATAATTCAGATGTTAAAAACAAAATTAAAAGTGGTAATATATTAATTTCTGCACATGGTAATTCTATAAGAGCCTTATGCAAATATTTGTTCAAGCTTGATGAAAAACAGATTTCTAAACTCGAAATACCAACTGGTAATCCATTGCTTATAGAAATTGATGAAAATGAAAAAATTAATAATTGCAATTATTTAGATCAAGATAGGGCTAAAGATCTTTTAGTTTTTTGAAAATATCAAGATTAGTGGCATGATAAAATTTGAGTTTACTCTCAAACCCTATTAGACGTTTTTGTTTTATAAGATCAGACCAAATTTTGGTTATTGAAAAATTAATTATTTTTTTATTTTCAAAGATCGATTTATTTAATATTTGACATCCTGTATAGATATATTTTTTATCATTTTGATTAATCAAGTTATTTTCTAGGTCGAAATCACCGAGCAAACTTTTATCAAAACTTAAATCTTTTTTGACTAATAAAAGTATATTTTTCAAATTTTGATTAAAATATAAATTGATCATATGGTTAATTTCGTTAGCATAATTATTATTCCAAATTGTATCAGGATTAAATATCAAAAAATTATCATCTTCAGATTTATCAATTAAATTTAAAATACCCCCTCCTGTATCTAAAATATTTTCTCCATCTTCTATAACTTTAATTTCAATATTATAATTATGGTTTCTAACAAATTCATTAATTTGTTCTTTCAAGTAAAAAGAATTAATTAAAACTTTTTTTATATTAAGCTTAACAATAAGATTTATACAATGATCTAAAAGAGTTA
>CABXXB010000005.1 GCA_902516065.1 uncultured Pelagibacteraceae bacterium
GAAGTGAGAGAAGTAAAAATAATTTATTCATTATGCTGATTTCGCTACAGATTTTTTCTTAAATGGAGATTTAATTAAAATTCCCTTTTTTAATTTTTTAAGTCTTGGTGAAAGGTTTTTATTTTTTACTACTTTTAAATACTCATCAAAACTTCCTTTTTTGTCTACAGACCTTACTCCCGCATTACTAACAGTTAACTTTAGACTTCTTTTCATTAACTCACTTGTAAACTTAACTTTTTTAAGATTAGGTAAAAATCTTCTTTTAGTCTTATTGTTAGCATGACTAACATTATGACCTTTCATAGGAATTTTACCAGTGAGTTCACATTTTTTCGACATTGTAGCTCGACTATATAAGGGGTGATAAGGTTCGCGTCAAGTAATAGAATTATAATTTAGATTTATTTCCAACGATTTCATTAAAATTTTTAACCCCTTTTTGTATCAATATTTTACTTAGATCATTTTTAATGATGTTAACAATATTAGGTCCTTTATAAACCATTCCAGTGTAAAGTTGAATATAATCAGCTCCAGCTAAAAATTTATTGTAAGCACTTAAACCTGAATCTACACCACCAACCCCTATAATTTTAATTTTGTTTTTTAAATTTTTATAAAATTTATTAATTAATAAATTTGACTTAACTTCAATAGGTTTGCCAGATAATCCACCTTTTTGATGCTTTTGAATATCCTTTAAATTTTCTCTTGTCGCATTAGAAGTATTTGAAATAATGACAGCTTCTACCTCATTATTCATTAATACCTCTGAAATTTTTTTTATATCATCATCATTAATATCTGGAGCAATCTTTACAACAATAGGTATTTTTGAATTAAGATCTATTTTTTCTTTATTTATTTCTTTCAACAATTCATCTAATCGCTTTTGATCATGAAAGTTTCTTAAATTTTCAGTATTTGGTGAAGAAATATTAATTGTTATATAATCAGCAAATTCATGAAAGAGTCTAAGTCCTGATAAGTAATCCTCTAATCTATTTTCAGTATCTTTATTAGGGCCAATATTAATACCTAGAATTCCATTTTTTGAATTTCTTTTAATTCTATCTAAAATATTTTGTGCTCCATGATTATTAAATCCTAATCGATTTATTAATGCTTCATCATCCACCAATCTAAATACTCTAGGTTTAGAGTTTCCATATTGACTTAAGGGAGTAATGGTACCAACTTCTACAAAGCCAAAGCCTAATTTAAATAGCTGATTATAAACTTCTGCATTTTTGTCAAAACCTGCTGCCATCCCGATTGGGTTTTTTAAATCTTTATCAAATATTTTTGTTTTTAATAAATTGTCATTTTCTTCGTCTTTAAAAAGATTTGGTACAAGATTAAATTTTAGAGATTTGATAGCTAGAGTATGTGCTTTTTCTGGATCTAATTTAAAAATTAATGATCGTAAATTTGAAAACATTATTTAATCTTTTTCATTATAAGCTCTTTAGTTTCATTAACACCAAAAAAACTTATAAAAAATCCCATACGAGGTCCATTCTCATCACCAAAAATAACTTGATAAATCAATTTAAACCAATCTCTTAAATTTTCTGAATAACCATTTTCTTTACCAGTAGAATATATCAATGTTTGAATATCCTCTGGAGACATTTGGTCATTACATTTTTCAAGTGTTTTTATTAGAGCCTCTAAAGCTAACTTTTCATCTTTATCTGGTAATTTATAATTTTTTTGTGATTTTATTACATCATTAAAATATTTGATCGCGTATCCTACAAGCCCATCAAAAATTGGATAATCTTTTTCATGAATATTTGATTTATACTTCTTAACAAACTTCCACAAAAGATCTTTTGAGTCTGCATTGCTAGTTTCTACAAGGTTTAATAACATAGAAAATGACATAATAGAATTTTCTGCAGGAATCTGTCCATTATGGACATGCCATACTGGATTCATTAAGATTTGTAGTTCATCCTGTTTTTTTGCTTTTTCTATAAAATCTAAATACTCATCAACTGCTTTTGGAACTATTTCTTTATAAAGTTTTTTTGCTCTTTTTGGATTTTGATACATGTAAAGGGATAAACTTTCAGGAGAAGCATACTCGAGCCATTGATCAATTGTAATTCCATTTCCTTTGGATTTTGAAATTTTTTCTCCCTTTTCATCTAAAAACAATTCATAAGCAAATCCTGAAGGATTATTCTTGCCAATTAATTTTATAATTTTTGTCGATAAAATTGCACTTTCAATAAGATCTTTTCCATACATTTCAAAATCAATATCTAGTGCATACCATCTCATTGCCCAGTCAACTTTCCATTGAAGCTTACAATTTCCATCCAAAATACTTTTTTCTAAATTTTTTCCTTTATTATCAAAAATTATCTTTGAGTTATTTCTATCAATTTCAATTACTGGTATCTCTAATACGTGTCCACTCTCTGGGCAGACAGGTAAAAATGGGCTGTAAGTTTTTTGTCTATCTTTACCAAGTGTTGGTAAAATTATATTCATTATTCCATCATAATTCTCTAGAATAAGCTGAAGTGTGGAGTTAAAAAATCCTGATTTATACAATGAGGTTGAGCTTTTAAATGCGTAATTAAAGTTGAAACTATCCAAAAAATTTTTGAGCATTTCGTTATTGTGTTCTCCAAAGCTCTTAAATTTTCCAAATGGATCTGGAACTTCTGTTAAAGGTTTATGTAAATTTTCTTCTAGTAATTTTTGGTTTGGTACATTATCAGGAACTTTTCTAAGTCCATCCATATCATCGGAAAAAGTAATAATTTCTGTAGGAAGATCTGTAAGTTGCTTCAAAGCATTTACTATCATGGAAGTTCTAGCAACTTCTCCAAAAGTTCCTATATGAGGTAAACCACTAGGTCCATATCCAGTTTGAAGTGTTATTTGACCTTTTTTTTCGATAAAGGTTTTTCTTTCACGGAGCATTTTTTTTGCTTCAACAAATGGCCAAGCATTGGTTTTATCTAAATTCTCTTTTTTTATCATGAATTACACTTTAAAATTATTATTATAGTGAATTAACTAATTCTTATAGAGTTGAAATTTATTTACCATAAAATAATGTCCTTTCAAAATGTCAAATTATAAAACTGTTTTTTTTACACTTGGAATTTTACAAATGGTGCTTGGGGTATTTATGTTTATTCCAATAATTCTTCAATTTGTCTATTCTGAAATAGACTCATCTTTTTTTGGTGCTTCAATTGTAACAATTATTTTTGGTACATTATTTTTTTTATCTAATCTAGATCACAATAAACAGCTAACACTGCAACAAGCATTTCTTCTTACAGCCTTATCATGGTTAAGTATTGCGATATTTGGGTCTTTGCCCTTCATTTTTTCTGATTTAAATTTCTCTTTTACGAATGCATTTTTTGAGAGCATGTCTGGAATAACAACCACAGGATCTACAATTATTTCAAATTTAAATGAAATGCCAAAAAGTATTTTGCTATGGCGAGCGATTCTTCAATGGTTAGGGGGTATTGGAATAATTATTATGGCAATAACATTAATGCCAATAATGAATGTTGGCGGAATGCAATTATTTAAGATTTCAAACAATGACTCGTCAGAAAAGATATTACCCAAATCAAAAGAAATAGCACTTCGTTTAATTTATATTTACACAGCCTTAACTTTACTTTGTGGATTGACTTATAAAATTTTTGGTATGAACTATTTTGATAGTTTAACTCACTCAATGACAACGATAGCAACAGGGGGATTTTCGAATTATAACGAGTCAATTGGTTTTTTTAATAGCGTTTCGATTGAAATATCAGCAATGATTTTCATTATTTTGGGAAGCTTGCCATTTATCGCATACATCAAATTTATTAGTGGAAATAAAAAAATCTTATTTGATGATGCTCAAATAAGATCTTTTTTTAAAATAATTATCTTTAGTGTCGCTATTTTAACAATTTATTTAGCAATAAGTAATTCAGCAGAATTAAATTTGAGATCAATATTTTTCAACATAATTTCGATATTAACAGGTACAGGTTATGTAAATGCTGAATTTGATACTTGGGGAAGTTTTACATTAATTTTATTTTTAGGATTAATGTTTATTGGTGGTTGTGCTGGATCAACGACCTGTGGAGTTAAAATATTTAGAATTCAAATATTATATTTGTTTATTTCAAATCAACTTAAAAAAATTATTTATCCAAAGGGTGTTTTTGTTTTAAAATACGATCAAAATCCGATTGATAATAAATTTATATCTTCAGTTATTTCATTCATTTATATGTATTTAGTTATTTTTTTTGTTTTAACTGCTTTGTTATCTTTAACTGGCCTCGATTTTGTAACATCTATTTCAGGTGCAGCTACTTCAATTTCTAATGTGGGTCCTGGACTAGGCTCAATTATTGGTCCTAATGGAGATTTTTCATCTCTTCCTAATGTTTCAAAATGGATTCTAACTTTAGGAATGATATTAGGAAGACTTGAATTATTCGCAATACTTGTATTATTCTTACCATCTTTTTGGAGAAATTAAATATGATCGAAATTAAAAAACAATCTTTGTCTGAAACCTTTTCAATATATTTTGATAAAAGAATGTTGAAAATTTTATTGTTAGGATCAATATCGGGTTTTCCTTGGGTACTTATTGGAAGTAGCCTTAGTTTGTGGCTTAAAGAGGATGGTCTTAGTAGATCCACCGTTGGTTGGGCTGGTTTGATATTTGGTGTATATGCATTTAATTATTTATGGGCACCATTAGTTGATCGAGTTCAAATACCCTTTCTAACAAAAAAAATTGGTCACAGACGTGGATGGATTGTTTTGATGCAATTAATAATATTAGCTTCTCTTATTTTTTGGAGTTTAATTAATCCCACCGAAAATTTAGCATTAGTTATTACAGTTGGACTATTAATTGCTGTAGCCTCTGCAACACAAGATATTACAGTAGATGCTCTTAGAATTGAGCAAATTGGGGAAAATGAGGGTAAATCCATGGCTGCTGGTGCTGCTATGGCTGTAGTTGGTTGGTGGAGTGGATATAAATTAGGTGGAGTGCTAGCTTTGTTTTCTGCTGAACACTTTCAGATGCTAGGTTTTGAAAATTATTGGCAAATTACTTTTTTAATTCTCGGTATTTTAATCATTTTGATGAATATTGGACTTATGTTTGTTAGTGAACAAAATTCAAATGATAGAAGGGACAAACAAGCTTTAAATGATAAAATCATTTCTGAAAAATTAGGAAATTATAATTTTTTTTCTAATCTGATTACATGGATTGGTGGTACTTTAGGTGGACCAATAATAAGTTTTTTTAAGAAAAATGGGTTCTCTATAGCTCTAGGTATTTTAGGTTTTGTTTTTTTATTTAAAGTTGGAGAAGCCTTCTTAGGAAGAATGTCTATAATTTTTTACAAAGAAATCGGATTTAGTAAATCTGATATTGCAATTTACTCTAAAACTTTAGGTTGGATCACTACAGTAATTTTTACTCTTCTTGGTGGACTGTTTGTCATTAGATCAGGTGTTCTAAAAGCAATGTTCCTTGCGGGGATCATTATGGCAAGTACTAATTTATTATTTAGTGTTTTAGCATGGAGTGATAAATCGGAATTATTATTCGCAATAGCTGTTATATTTGATGATATTGCAGCTGCATTTGCAACAGTGGCTTTTGTTGCATTTATATCGTTACTAGTTGACAGAGCTTATACAGCTACACAATATGCACTTTTAGCATCAATTGGAACTGCAGGTAGAACGACACTTGCCTCTTCCTCTGGAGCACTTGTTGATTGGTTAAATGGTGACTGGGGATTGTTTTTTATCTTAACCGCTTTAATGGTAATTCCATCTTTGATAATTTTATGGTCAATGAAAAATAAATTAAAATTAAGTGAAAAATAATTTTTATAATAAACCAATTGAAAACGTATATTCAAGACCATATATAAATTCTGAAGTTTCTACTCAAATTCTATATGGTGAAAAATTTAAAATAATTTTTAAAAATAAAGATTGGCTTAAAATTAAAACTAATTTTGATAACTATTCAGGTTTTATTAAAAATGATATTTTTATATCTTCATTTAAGCCTTCCCATAAAATTTCCTCTACAAAGAGTTGGATTTATAAAAAAGTTAAATCTAAATTTATAAAAACTAAAAAATATTTATATTTTTCAACTAATATTCAAAATTTAGAAGTTAAAAAAGATTATATTAAATTTGATAAAAATAAGTGGATTAAAAAAAAAGATTTGAAGAGGTTAGATCATATAGAAAAAAACTATAAAAAAGTTTTAAAACTTTTTTTAAATACAAGATATTTATGGGGTGGAAAAAGTATAGATGGTATAGACTGTTCCGCTCTCATCCAATTATTCTTTAAATATAATAGAAAATTTTTTCCTAGAGATACAAAAGATCAAATAAAATATTGTAAAAAAAAAAATACTAAAAAATTTACTGACGGAGATATCATTTTTTGGAAAGGTCATGTTGGTCTTTGTTTAGATAAAAAAAAATTTATTCATGCATATGGGCCAAGAAAAAAAGTACTAATAATGCCTATCAATCAAACAATAAATTTAATTTTAAAAACAGCAAAACTAAAAATTAAAAAAATAAGTAATATTAAAAAATATTAATTTCTACCAAAATCAGGTTTGTCAATATCTTGCTTTAACTTAATTATTTTTGATCTTACTTTTTTAGTTTGCACAAGTTTTTTTAAAATAGACTTATTGTTCTTTGAATTAATATCCTTTTTAAATGCATTTAAATTTTTGATAAATAAATTTATTGCTTTTGTAATGTTATTTTTGTTATCAAAAAAAATATCTCTCCACATAATCTCATTTGAAGCAGCTATTCTTGAAAAATCTCGCAATCCTCCTGCGCTATATTTAATTAAGTTGTAATTTTGTTTTTTTTCAAACTCTTGTGCTGACTTAACTAAATTATAAGCAACTAAGTGTGGCAAATGACTGGTCATAGAAAAAATTTTATCATGTTTTTCAGGTGACATAACAACTGTTTTTGAACCAATTTTTTTCCAAAATTTATTTAAAATATTTAAATGATTTTTTTTTGTATTTTTTTCTTTAATTAAAATACACCATCTATCATTAAACATATTAATTTTTCCATGTTCAGGCCCGCTAACCTCAGACCCTGCTATAGGATGGCTAGAGACCCAAGAAATTTTTTTTTTAAGAAATTTTCTAATAATTTTTGATGACTCAATCTTCGAAGAACCAATATCTGTAATTAAGCAATTGGGGGAAACAAAATTATTTATCTTAAGAATAATATTTTTATATTCACTCATTGGTGTACAAAATATTATTAAATCAGAATTTATCGCTCCTTCTTTCACCGATTTAACAATTCTTCCTGGCAACTTAAGTTTTTTTATTTTTAATATATTTTTTTTTGTCTTTTCATAAATAAATATTTTTTTTGCTATCTTTTTCTTTTGTATTGATCTCACCAAAGAAGAGCCAAGTAGTCCACAGCCAATTATAAAAATATTTTTCATTTAATTTAATATTCCCTTTACTATACTCATAAATTTTAAATTTTCTTTAGAAGATCCAATAGTTAATCTCAATTTATTCTTAATATGATAACCATCTTTAGTTGATCGCAAAATTATTCCTTTGCTTTTTAACCTTTGATAAAAAAAATTTGCTGAATATTTGCTTTTTTCAAAATCAAGTAGCAAAAAATTTGCAGTTATGACGTTTGAGAAAATTCTATAATTTTCAAGAAAATTTTTTAGTTTTTTTGCATAAAACAAATTATGTTTAATTGATTTCTTAATAAATTTTTTATCCTTGAGGGACTCAACTGCAGCTAATTGAGCTATGCCATTTACATTAAAAGGCGGCTTAATCAGATTTAATGCGTCAATTATTTTTTTGGATCCATATCCCCATCCCACTCTTAAAGATGCTAAACCAAAAATTTTTGAAAATGTTCGAAGGATAAAAACATTCTCCTTATTTTTAAACAGATCTAAACCTGGGGAATAGTCTGGATTTTGCATATATTCTGCATATGCATCATCGATTACTAATAAAATTTTTTTATTTAATCTTTTTCTAAGCTCTAATACTTCTTTTTTTGTCAAATAAGTTCCTGTTGGATTATTTGGATTTGCTATAAAAACAATTTTTGTCTTTTTAGAAACTTTCTTTAGAATCTCATTAGTTGAAATTTTAAAATTTATTTCTTTTGAAAATATAACTTTGGCACCAACAATTTTTGAATAAATTCTATACATTAAAAAACTATATTCTGGTAAAACTACTTCATCTCCTGGGTTTAAAAATAATTGACAAATCATCTGAATAATTTCATCAGAGCCGGCTCCACAAATAATTTTTTCTGAATTGCAATTATATACTTTGGATATTGATTTTCTTAAATTTTTTGACTTTCCATCAGGATATTTATCTAAAATTAAATTTTTTTTTAAAATCACCCTTTTGGCTTTTGGACTCATGCCCAAAGCAGATTCATTTGCTGATAATTTTATTACTTTTCTGAATTTTTTTATTTTAGATTTGCCAGGTTTATAGGCTTCGATATTAAATTTTTTGAATTTTAGAGTAGTCATTTTTTTAAATTTATGAGCTCTTTATAGATAAAATTACAATTTTTTATAGAGAATAAGGTAAAATTTTAAAAAATTGACATAATAAATAAGTTCTAGTAAAAAAAATATGCGCTGATTTAACTGAATTGCGAGCGCTTAAAAAAAACCGCTAAAATAGTTTTTTTTCTCACAATTCAAATAAAGCTTATTATGAATATTGATAAAAATATAAAAACATTAATTGTAAAAAAACCACTTAAGCTAGATTGTGGTAAAACAATCAAAGATTTTCCTATCGCATATGAAACTTATGGTTCTCTAAATAAAAAAAAAGATAACGCAATATTAGTTTTTCATGCACTAACAGGCGATCAATTTGTAACTGGATTAAATCCTATAACTAAGAAAGATGGCTGGTGGAGTTATGCTGTAGGCCCAGGTAAAGCTATAGATACAAACAAGTATTTTGTTATTTGTTCTAATGTAATCGGAGGATGTATGGGTTCTTACGGACCAAGCCATAAAGATCCTGATAATAACAAAGTGTTTGGAATAAATTTTCCTGTTATTACTATTAATGATATAGTTAATGCACAATATAATCTACTAGAATATTTTGGTATTGATAAACTTTTTTCTATAGCAGGTGGGTCTATGGGTGGAATGCAAGTTCTTCAATTTATAAGTAACTTTCCTGAAAAATCTAAAACGGTGATACCAATTGCAACGACTTCAAATCATTCAGCGCAAAACATTGCTTTGAATGAATTAGGAAGACAAGCAATTACGGCCGATAGGGACTGGAAAGATGGAAATTATAGTTCAAGCAATACAAGTCCAGGGAAAGGATTAGCGGTAGCTAGAATGGCTGCTCATATAACTTATCTATCAAAAAAAGGTTTACAGGAAAAATTTGGAAGAAAACTACAAGAAAGAGAGGATCTTAAATTTGGTTTTGATGCAGATTTCCAAATTGAAAGCTATTTAAGATATCAAGGTTCAGTTTTTGTAGATAGATTTGATGCTAATAGTTATCTTTATATCACAAGAGCTATGGATTATTTTGATTTAACTAAACAATTCAAAGGTAATTTGTCAGATGCATTTAAAAATACTAAAGCAAAATTTTTCATAATTTCTTTTACTTCAGATTGGCTTTATCCAACTCAAGAAAATAAAGATATCGTTATAGCATTAAATTCAATTGGAGCAGATGTAGGGTTTGTTGAAATTAAGTCAGATAAAGGTCATGATTCTTTCTTATTGGATGTCCCTGACTTTTTAAATGCTCTTAAAAACTTTTTAGATAAATCTTACATAGAAAATTAATATGAAAAATGAATTTAAAGTTATAGCAGATTTAATTGAAAAAGATAAAAAAGTTTTAGATGTAGGTTGTGCAGATGGAACTCTAATGAAATATTTAAAAGATAATAAAAATATTAACATTAGAGGATTAGAAATTTCAAAAGATAAAGTTCAAGAATGTATTGCTAAAGGTTTAACTGTGATTGAAGGAAATGCTGAAAAAGATCTAAAACAATTTCCAGATAAATCATTTGATTATGTTGTTTTAAGTCAAACTCTACAAGCTTTTTTAAACCCTGAATTAGTCTTAAACGAACTTTTAAGAGTTGGGAAAAAAGCAATAGTTACCATTCCCAATTTTGGTTTCTGGAAAGTAAGATTTCACTTGTTATTTAAAGGAACAATGCCAATTACTAAAGCGTTACCAGATGAGTGGTACAGCACACCTAATTTACATATGTGTACTATTAAGGATTTTGTTTATTTTGTTAAATCTAGAGATATCAAAATTTTTAAATCATTAGCATTAAATAATCTAAATTCTTCATTAATAAATGAAAATAATTTAGGAATTAAAAATTTGTTTGCTGATTTAGGTATATTCTTAATAGAAAAATAATATGCGAGTTGAAATCATACCTTGCCTCCAGGACAATTATAGTTATTTAATAATTGATGAAAATAACAATTCAGCCTGTGTTGTAGATCCAGGTGAAGCCAAACCAATAGTTGATTATTTAAAAAATAAAAATATTAAATTAAGATATATTCTTAATACTCATCATCATTTTGACCACATTGGAGGAAATAAATATTTAAAAAAAAAATTTGGCTCAATTGTTGTAGGTTTTAAAAAAGATATAAATAGAATTCCTGAAATAGATGTTTTGTTAGAAGATAATCAGATATGGAAAGCTGAAAACTTTGAGGCAAAAATAATTCATATACCAGGTCACACATCAGGGCATATTTGTTTTCATTTTTTTCAAGAGAAATTAGTTTTTACTGGAGATACACTTTTCTCTCTTGGTTGTGGAAGAATTTTTGAAGGTACTTATAAAGAAATGTTTGAGTCGTTAAATAAAATCAAATCCTTGCCAGAAGAAACAAAAGTCTATTGTGGTCATGAATACACGCTAAGTAACTTAAAATTTTGTATCAAATATAATCCTGAAAATCGAAATTTAAAAAAAAAAGCAGAAAATATAAAAAAAAAAATTGACAATGGTTTACCGACTATCCCTTCGACTATAAAGGATGAACTCGAATGTAATATATTTCTCAGAGCAAATGACTTGGAGAGTTTCTCAAAACTAAGAGATTTAAAGGATAATTTCTAGGTTATTCGGCTTGACTATATGTAAGCTCAGACTATATTGCCATTACAAATTTTAACAATAAAACTATGTCATACGCAGTAATTCAAACAGGTGGAAAACAATATAAAGTAAAATCAGGTGAAATTTTAAAAGTTGAAAAGTTATCTGATTCAAAACCTGATACAAAAATAGAATTTAAAGAAATTTTAGCCTACGGGGATGACAAAATGATTGAAATTGGATCTCCTACAGTCGCAGGTGCAAAGGTTGAAGCTAACTTGGTTAAGAATGGAAAAAATAGAACAATATTGATTTTTAAAAAAAGAAGAAGACATAATTCGAGAAGAAAAAACGGTCATAGACAAGAATATTCCATGATTAAAATAAACAAAATTTTTTCAAAAGATGGTAAGATTTTATCAGAAGCTGAAAAAAAAATAGTGTCTACAAAAAAAACAGATGAGGGTGCAAAACAGAAAAAAAATAAATAGGTAAATATTTATGGCAACAAAAAAAGCAGGTGGATCATCAAGAAACGGACGAGATAGTGCGGGTAGAAGGCTTGGTGTAAAAAAATACGGCGGTGAAACTGTTATTCCTGGAAATATAATTGTTCGTCAAAGAGGTACAAAAATATTCCCTGGTGAAAATGTTGGAATGGGCAAAGATCATTCAATTTTCTCAGTAATTAAAGGGAAAGTAGTTTTTAAAAAAACTAAGGCAGATAGAACTCTCGTTTCAGTAAAACCCAATTAACAGTACAACTAAAATTAATGTTGTATTATGAAATTTCTAGATCAAGTAAAAATTTACGTTAAAGCTGGCAATGGTGGTGATGGCTCACCAAGTTTTAGAAGAGAAAAATTTATTGAATATGGTGGACCCGATGGTGGAGATGGTGGAAAAGGAGGTTCTGTAATTCTTAAATCTGAACAAGGCTTAAACACTTTAATTGATTATCGTTATCAACAACATCACAAATCTGAAAGAGGTGAAAATGGAATGGGTCAAAATCGAACTGGTAAAAGTGGAGAGGATTTAATTCTAAAAGTTCCTTTGGGCACACAAGTTTTTGAAGAAGATAATAAAACTCTAATTTATGATTTTATAAAAGCAGGAGAAGAATTTGTTGCTGCAGCTGGGGGCAAAGGAGGGCTTGGAAATACTAGATTTAAAAGTTCTACAAATAGAGCACCAAAAAAATTTACGAAAGGTGCTTTAGGAGAAGAGTTTACAATCTGGTTACAATTAAAAACTATAGCAGATATTGGAATAATAGGATTACCAAACGCTGGTAAGTCTAGTTTACTGGCTTCAATTACTAATGCAAACCCTAAAATTGCAAACTATCAATTTACAACTTTAAATCCAAACTTAGGCGTAGCTTCATACGATGACAAAGAAATCACACTTGCAGATATTCCTGGTTTAATCGAAGGAGCACATGAAGGGACTGGATTAGGAATACAATTTTTAAAACATATTGAAAGATGTAAAACTCTTTTACATTTAATAGACATAACTAATCATGATCTTGAAGCAGCTTATAATCAAGTGAAGAATGAACTTAAAAATTATAGTCAAGATCTTTTAAAAAAAAAAGAATTAATTGTTCTAAATAAAGTTGATCTAATTGATGACGCGCTTGCTAAAGAAATAATTAAAGAATTTTCAAAAAAAATTGATGGAGAAATTATAACTCTTTCTACCCTAGAAAAGAAATCTGTTTCAAAAATTAAATCAAAATTAATCTCTTATGTTACTTAAAAATTCAAAAATTGTTGTTATCAAAATAGGCTCTTCTCTATTAGTAGATAAAAATAAAAAGATAAGAAAAAAATGGCTATCGAGTTTCGCTAAAGATGTTCAAAAATTAAAAGATAAAAATAAAAAAGTTATAATTGTAAGTTCTGGAGCTATTGCTTTAGGTTGTATCAAAATGAATTATAACAAAGGGGGTCTTAAGTTAGATAAAAGTCAGGCTATAGCCTCTATTGGTCAGATAGAATTAATGAATTTATTTTTAAATACTTTTTCTAAATATAATTTGAACATATCCCAAATTCTACTGACTCTTGAAGATACCGAAGAAAGAAGAAGATCTTTAAATGCAAAAAGAACATTTGAAAATTTGTTTAATTTAGATTTCATTCCTATTGTCAACGAAAATGATACTATTGCTACTTCAGAGATTAAATATGGCGATAACGATAGGCTTGCATCTCGTGTTGCACAGATAACTAATGCTGATACTTTAATACTTTTATCTGATGTTGATGGCTTATTTACAAAAAATCCAAAAATATTTAAAGATGCAAAATTAATTAAAAAAGTTGAAAATTTAAACAAAGATTTAATAAATACTAATTTTAAAGGTATTAATGAATTTGGAAGTGGAGGAATGAATACAAAGATAGAGGCAGCAAAAATTTGTCAGTTATCAGGATGTAACATGATTATGGCCAACGGATTGTATCTTAATCCGATAAGTAGAATTATAACCCAAAATAAGTGTACCTTATTTATTTCAAAAGTTTCCAAATTAGATGCAAGAAAAAAATGGATTATTAGCTCGGTGTCTCCTAAAGGAGAATTAATTATTGATGATGGTGCAAAAAAAGCATTAAAGAATGGTAAGAGCTTGTTAGCAGCTGGTATAAAAAAAGTTAATGGTAAATTTAAAAAAGGTGACCATATAAAAATACTAGATAAGTCAAATAACGAATGTGCAAGAGGACTATGTTCATTTTCATCTAATGAAGTAGAGAAAATATTAGGTCATCAATCAAAAGAAATTGAAAAATTATTAGGCTATATTACAAAATCAGAAGTAGTACATAAGGATGACTTGGTAGAAATTTAATGAAAAATTATTTATTTAAATTGGGTAAGAAAGGAAAAAAAGCATCAATTGAAATTGTTAAAACCAAAAAAAAGGATAAAGTTTTAAGTGATTATTGTAATTTAATTTTAAAAAATCAATTAAAGATTATTTCAGAAAATAAGAAAGATCTAGAAAAAGCTAAAAAGCAAAAATTAAAAGAAAATCTTATTAAAAGACTTACAATAGATAAGAAAAAACTTTTACAAATTATAAATTCAATAAAAATGATCATAAAATTTAAAGACCCTGTAAATATTACATTAAATAAATGGAAAAGACCTAGTGGCCTCAAAATCAAAAAAGTAACAACTTCAATAGGTGTAATTGCAGTAATTTATGAAAGTCGACCAAATGTTACTTCCGATGTTGCATCTTTATGTTTTAAATCAGGTAATCCTGTAATCTTAAAAGGTGGATCTGAGGCATACCATTCAAATAAATTTTTTATAAGTCTATTTAGAAAAGCTCTTATAAAAAATAAAGTTAATAAAGATTATGTTCAATTTATTGATTACAAAAGTAGAAAAGTAGTTGATTTTTTATTAACTAAAATGGCTAATTTTATTGATGTCATTATCCCAAGAGGTGGCAAAAACTTAGTAAAAAAAATTCAAGACTTATCAAAAATACCAGTTATTGGTCATCTCGAAGGCATATGTCACACATATATTGATAATAACGCTGACTTATCAATGTCTAAAAAAATAACTTTAAATGCAAAGTTAAGAAATACTGCTATTTGTGGAGCAACTGAAACTATTTTAATTCATCAAAAATCATTAAAAAAATTTTGCAATCCAATCTTGTCTAACCTAGAAGAAAATGGTTGTAAAATAATTGGAGATAGTAAAATTAAAAAATTTTACAAAGGAAAAATTAGGATTGCTAAAGAAAGTGATTGGTCAAAAGAATATTTATCTTCAACTGTCTCGGTAAAATCAGTTAAAAATATTAATGAAGCAATTAGTCATATAAATAAATATGGAACAATGCATACCGATGCAATCATTACTAAAAATCCAAAATCTGCCAAAATATTTTTGAAAGAAGTCAAAAGTTCAATAGCAATGCATAATACTTCAACTCAATTTGCAGACGGTGGAGAATTTGGTTTTGGAGGTGAAGTTGGAATTTCAACTAATACTCTTCCTCCAAGAGGACCTGTAGGTTTAAATCAGCTTGTTTCTTATAAGTATCAAGTTTCAAGTAATGGTAAAATTAGAAAATAAATTGAAAATAAAAAAAATTAAAATTGGAATTTTAGGAGGATCTTTTGATCCTGCACATAAAGGCCATCTAGCAATTTCTAAAGAAGCTTTAAAAAAATTTAATTTAAAATCTATTATATGGAGTATTACAAAACAAAATCCATTTAAAAAGAAAAGTACGAATAATTTGAAAAAAAGAATTCTTAATTGTAAAAATATTATCGGTAAAAATAAATTAATCAAAGTTAGATATTTTGAAGATATTATTAATTCAAATAAAACCTCTGATTTAGTAGATCATCTAAATAAAAATAAAAGATACGAATTATTTTTTTTAATGGGCGCAGATAACTTAATTAGTTTTCATAAATGGTATAAATGGAGAAATATTTTATCAAAAACAAAACTTATAGTTTTTGATCGACATGGTTATAAAAAAAAATCCTTAAATTCAAAGATATATAAGAGACTTGGTGAAAAAAAGGTATTCTTTATTAAGTTTAATAAGGTCAACATTTCATCTTCTCAATTAAAGAAAATTTGATAGGTTAAGATTAATTAATGGAAAAAAATTTAGATCTTAAAAATATTATAATCAAAACCCTAGATCTAAACAAAGCTCTCGACATTGTAAGTATTGACCTTAAACATAAAAGCTCAATGGCTGATTACATGATCATAGCTAGTGGGACATCTTCAAGACATATTCAGGCATTATCAGAACAAGTTTTGAAAAAATTTAAAGATAACGGTCTTAGAGACTCTAAAATTGAAGGTAAAGAGAGTAGTGAATGGAAATTAGTAGATGGCATAGATCTTATTGTTCATATTTTTCACCCTGAAAAAAGAAAATTTTATGAATTAGAAAAAATTTGGTCTGAATTAATACCAAAAGAAAAGTTAATGATATGAAAAATTATTTTATAATATTTTTTTTTTTAAAAAGTTTATTATTTACAAATTATTCTTTTTCTTCCGAAAATGATATCTATAAAAAAATTGATCTTTTTGGAGAAGTACTAGAAAAAATTAATAAAGAATATGTTGATGAAATAGATCAATCACAAAGTATGGACTCCGCTATTAATGGCCTTCTTCAATCACTTGATCCATATTCAGCATATATGTCCCCTAAAATTTTTAATGAAATGCAAACAGAAACTAGTGGAGAATTTGGAGGTTTAGGGATTGAAGTAAGCATGGAGTCTGGTGTAGTTAAAGTTATTTCTCCAATTGATGACACTCCTGCATCAAGAGCAGGTATTAAAGCAGGAGATTACATAGTTAAAATTAAAGATACACAAGTGCAAGGCAAAACTTTAAGTGAAGCAGTTGATTTAATGCGTGGTCCAGTTGGCTCTAGTATTGAACTTACAGTGCGGAGAAGAGGTGTTAAAAAAGCTCTTACATTCAATATCATAAGAGAAGTTATAGAAATTCAATCTGTTAAGACTGATCTATTAGAAGATAATATTGGATATATACGACTTACTTCTTTTAATGAAAATAGTGGTGAACAAATAGAAGATAAAATAAAAGATTTAGAAAAAAAACAAAATATCAAAGCTTATATTTTAGATTTGAGAAATAATCCTGGTGGTTTACTATCTCAAGCAATAAGAATATCTGATTTTTTTTTAGATAATGGTGAAATCGTATCTACAAAAAGTAGAAAAGCTTCGGAAAATAGAAAATGGTTTGCAAAAAAAGGTGATTTAACAAACGGTAAAACCCTATTAGTGTTAATCAATTATGGATCAGCTTCTGCATCAGAGATAGTCGCAGGAGCTTTAAAAGATCATAAAAGAGCAATTATTTTAGGTGAAAACAGTTATGGAAAAGGTTCAGTGCAGTCCATTATTCCATTAAAAAATGAAGGGGCAATTAGATTAACTGTTGCTAAATATTATTTACCTTCAGGGAAATCTATTTCTGAAGTGGGAGTGAGTCCTGACATTGAAGTAAACGAAGAAGGTGATGAATTTAGAATAAAGTCAGAGACCGATAATCAACTTAATTACGCAATAAAACTTCTAAACGGATAAAATGAAAGACCAATTTAAAAATCTACCACTTCGAAGTGGTGTTGGAATAGTTGTATTAAACAAAGATAACAAAGTTTTCGTTGCAAAAAGAATTGATAATCCAAAAAATTTTTGGCAGATGCCTCAAGGAGGAGTAGATCAAGGAGAAGATCTTTTAACAGCTGCTTACCGAGAACTTGAGGAAGAAACTAGTATAAAAAATGTTGAATTAATTGATGAATTAGATGGTTTTACTTCATATGATTTACCAGATCATTTATTGGGTATTATATGGAGAGGCAAATATAAAGGTCAGAAGCAAAAATGGTTTTTAATGAAATATTTAGGTGAAGATGATGAAATTAATATTAAGACTAAAAAACCAGAATTCTTAGAGTGGAAATGGATTGATTTAAATCAAATAACAGAGTTAGTTGTAGATTTTAAACTTCAAGTTTACAAAGAAGTAAGAGAAAAAGTTAAAAATACATTAATTAATAGATCTTAGTACTTCAACTTTTTGATCTGCTAAATATTTAGATTGATCGTTAATATCGGTTTTATTAGCCTCTTCTTCTGCCTGTTTAAGTAAATCTTGTTGCTTTGATTTGTCCATATCAGCAAGATTAAAAATTGTACTTGTTAAAATAGATAGATTGTTATTTTTAAATTCAACGATTCCATCTTCAACATAGTAATTTTCATCACCTGATTTTGATACAATCTTAATTATCCCAGGTTTTAAAAAGGAAATAATAGAAATATGATCCTTCAATATTCCCATCTCTCCTTCAAAAGCAGGGACCACTACTTCTGAAACATCATCTTTTACTAAAAAAGATTTTTCAGGATTTACTATTTCAACTTTAAATTCTTCGCTCATTAAGCGGCAACTTCTTGTTCCATTTTTTTAGCTTTTTCTATAGCTTCTTCAATTGTTCCAACCATATAAAAAGCAGCTTCAGGTAAGTGATCATACTCACCTTTGCAGATTGCATCAAAACCTTTGATGGTTGATTCAAGATCAACAAGTTTTCCTGGAGAACCAGTAAATACTTCTGCAACAAAGAATGGTTGAGATAAAAATCTCTGGATTTTTCTAGCTCTTGCCACAACTAATTTATCTTCTTCAGATAACTCGTCCATACCAAGAATAGCTATAATATCTTGTAGTGATTTATATGATTGTAGAATTCTTTGAACATCTCTTGCTACTCTATAATGCTCATCTCCAACTATTCTTGGATCTAAAATTCTTGATGTAGAATCAAGTGGATCCACTGCGGGATAAATACCAATTTCCGCAATTTGTCTTGAAAGTACAGTTGTTGCATCTAAGTGAGCAAACGATGTCGCTGGAGCAGGATCTGTTAAATCATCAGCAGGCACATAGATTGCTTGTACAGATGTAATTGACCCTTTGTTTGTAGTCGTAATTCTTTCTTGTAGGTTACCCATGTCGGTAGCTAATGTCGGTTGATATCCAACAGCAGATGGAATTCTTCCTAATAAAGCAGAAACCTCTGATCCTGCCTGAGTAAATCTAAAAATATTATCTACAAAGAAAAGTACATCCTGACCTTCCTGATCTCTAAAGTATTCAGCTACAGTTAATCCTGTAAGTGCAACTCTTGCTCTTGCTCCAGGAGGTTCATTCATCTGACCGTAAACTAAAGCAGCTTTTGAACCAGCTCCTTCTTTTTTAATTACTCCAGACTCAATCATTTCATGATAAAGGTCATTTCCTTCTCTAGTTCTCTCTCCAACTCCCGCGAAAACTGAAAACCCACCATGAGCTTTTGCAACGTTATTAATTAATTCCATAATTAAAACCGTTTTTCCTACTCCTGCTCCACCAAATAATCCAATCTTTCCACCTTTTGCATAAGGTGCAAGCAAATCAATTACTTTAATACCTGTTACAAGTATTTCAGTTTCTGTTGATTGGTCATTAAATTCAGGTGCAGCTCTATGAATTGGCCAGCTCTCTTTAGTCTTAACCTCACCTCTTTCATCTATTGGTTCGCCAATTACATTTATAATTCTCCCAAGTGTTTCAGGTCCAACTGGAACTTGAATAGGTGCATTGGTATTAGTAACTTCATCACCTCTTTTTAGTCCTTCAGTTGCATCCATAGCAATTGTTCTAACAGTAGTTTCACCTAAGTGTTGTGCTACTTCTAAAACTAGTCTGTTATCGCCGTTTTTACATTCCAATGCTGTTAAAATTTCTGGTAGTTCACCATCAAATTTTACGTCTACTACCGCTCCAATAACTTGTGTGATTATTCCTTTGCTCATAATTATAAACTTTCTGCTCCTGATATGATTTCTATTAGTTCTTTTGTAATTGCTGCCTGACGACTTCTATTATATTCGATAGTAAGCTTGTCAACCATTTCACCTGCGTTTCGGGTCGCATTATCCATAGCGCTCATTCTAGACCCTTGTTCGCTAGCTGAATTCTCTAACATTGCTTTAAATATTTGCGTAGAAATATTCTTAGGCAATAAATTGCTTAAAATTTCGTCTTCATCTGGTTCAAATTCGTAACTTTCTTCTGAGCTACTTTCTTCTCCTTCATTATTTAAAGGGATAATTTGCTGTGCTTGAGGAATTTGAGTAATTACATTTTTAAATTGGTTATAAAAAATTGTACAAACGTCAAATTCACTTGCTTCGAATTTTTCAATTACCATTTTTCCAACTTTATCAGCATCGAAATAATTTGCATTTTTAGACTCTTTAAAAGAAATATTTTCAATTATTTTGTCACCATAAACTCTTTTTAATTGATCATTTCCCTTTGAGCCTACTGTAATAATTTTAAGTTCTTTGCCTTCATCTAAAATTTTTGAAAAATAACTTTTAGCTTTTTTAATAATATTTGAATTAAATCCACCACATAAACCTCTATCGGAAGTCATCACTACACAAAGATGAGTTTTTTCCTGACCAGTACCTGATAATAACCTTGGTGCATTTTCTTTATCAGATATACCATTTGATAAATTTAAAATAACATTATTCATTTTTTTAGAATAAGGCCTTCCCCTCTCAGCGCTTTCTTGAGCTTTTCTTAACTTAGCTGCTGCAACCATTTTCATAGCCTTAGTAATTTTCTGTGTAGACTTTACGCTAGTAATTCTTTTTTTTAGGTCGTCTAAACTTGCCATAAATTATTAAGATTTAAAATTTCCTTTTAATTGAGTAATTACCTCAACAAGTAGTTTTTCTTTATCTTCCTCAAGTTTTCCTGAACTTAAAATTGACTCTATAATTTCAGGCTTATCTGATTTGCATTTTTCAATAATCTTACCTTCAAATTCAGCAACATCTTTTAGATCAATATCGTCCAGATAACCTTTTACTCCACAAAATACTGAAATAACTTGTTCTGCAACAGTCATAGGTGAATATTGTTTTTGTTTTAAAAGTTCTGTTAGTTTTGATCCTCTATTCAAAAGTTGTTGAGTAGATGCATCTAGATCAGATCCAAATTGCGCAAAAGCTGCCATTTCTCTGTATTGTGCTAACTCTAATTTCATCGAACCTGAAACTTTTTTCATGGCTTTTGTTTGCGCTGATGAACCAACCCTAGATACTGACAAACCTACGTTAATTGCAGGTCTTATACCTTGATTAAATAGTTCTGTTTCAAGGAAAATTTGCCCATCTGTGATTGAAATAACGTTAGTTGGAATAAACGCGGATACGTCTCCACCTTGTGTTTCAATAATTGGAAGTGCAGTAAGTGATCCACCACCATGTTCGTCACTTAATTTTGCCGCTCTTTCAAGTAATCTACTATGAAGATAAAATACATCTCCAGGATATGCCTCACGTCCTGGCGGTCTTCTTAATAGCAATGACATTTGTCTATAAGCAACTGCTTGCTTAGACAAATCATCATAAATTATTAAAGCATGCATTCCATTATCTCTAAAATACTCACCCATAGTACAACCTGTATATGGTGCTAAAAATTGTAAAGGAGCAGAGTCAGATGCCGTAGCAGCAACAATTGTTGTATACTCCATAGCTCCAGCTTCTTCTAATGTTTTTTGAATTTGTCTTACTGTTGATCTTTTTTGTCCAACTGCAACGTATATACAATACAGTTTTTGTTTTTCATCACCAGATTCATTGATTTTTTTTTGATTAATAATCGCATCTACTGCAACTGCAGTTTTACCAGTTTGTCTATCACCAATAATTAATTCTCTTTGCCCTCTTCCAATCGGAACCAGACTATCGATCGATTTAAGGCCAGTTTGCATTGGTTCACTAACTGATTGTCGTGGAATAATACCAGGTGCTTTAACTTCAACCCTACTTTTTTTAATGCCTTTTTGTAAAGGACCTTTGCCGTCAATAGGATTTCCCAAGCCATCAACCACTCTACCTAATAATTCTTTTCCAACTGGAGTATCAACAATGTTTCCAGTTCTTTTTACAGTATCACCTTCTTTTATATTTCTATCATCACCAAAAATTACAACACCAACGTTTTCACTTTCCAAGTTTAGAGCCATACCTTTTGAACCATCTGCAAACTCTACCATTTCACCAGCTTGAACATTATCCAAACCATAAATCCTAGCGATACCATCTCCAACTGATAAAACTTGACCGACCTCTGTTACTTCAGCTTTATCACCAAAATTTTTAATTTGTTCTTTTAATATTTTTGTAACTTCTGAAGGATTTATTTCCATTTATGCCTCTATCATTCTATTTTCAATTTGTTGTAATTTATTTTTAATTGAGGTGTCTACCATAGTACTTCCAACTTGTACTACCAAACCTCCTATTAAACTTTCATCATGTTTGTAGTTTAATTTTATTTTTGAGCTAAAATTTTTTGTTAACTCCTCTGTAATTTTTGTAATTTCTTCATTGGATAATGCTTTTGCTGATTTTAATTCTGCCTTAAGTTCTCCTCTTTTTCTTGAACAAATTTCTATAAAACTTTTAAGGATACGCTCAGTAAAAAAGAAACGTCTTTTTTGAATTAAGAAACTTAAAAAGTTTTTAAATAAAGTTTCAAATTTGTTGTTTTCTGAAATCATATTTATTACTTTTAATAAATCTTCTTGGCTTGTAGTTGGATCTTTAATCAAATTGGAAAAATCTTTACTTGAAGAAATTAAATTTAATATAGATGAGGATTGATCTTCAACTTGTGAAAGAACATTATTTTCGCTTGCTAATTCGTACAAGGCCAATGAATATCTTTCAGCTGAAGTAATTGAAAAATCCTTGTTTTTACTCAACTTAGCACCTCTATTTATGTTGAAGATTAATTTAAAATCACGCTCTAATTAACATATGCCTATAATGTCTTCAAGTAACTCATTTGACAAAAATCGCTTTTTTTTGGCTTTAATTAAAGTTTATTGGATCAACATCAACTGAAAGTTTTATTCCTGAAGAGAATTTATAATCTAGAATAATTTTTGCTATAGAATTTTGCAATTTTATTGATTTAGAGCCCCTAACCAATAATCGAATTCTATATTTCTTTTTTAATCTAAATATTGGCGCACTGACTGGTCCCAAAATTCTACCTTCTATTTTTTTTTCAACAAAGTTTTTAAAGCTAAAAGCTTCTTTTTCCAATTTTGTTTCATCTTCTCCTGTTAAAATTAATGAAATAAATCTTTGAAATGGAGGAAGGTTATTTTGTCTTCTAATATCTAGTTCCCTATCTAAAAAAATATCTGGATTACTATTAGTTAAATCAGAAATCATTTTTGTATTTGTATCATAAGTTTGAAAATACACTGTAGCTGGTTTACCTGTCCTTCCTGCGCGTCCAGACAGCTGATGATATAATTGCAAATTTTTTTCAGCTGCTCTCAAATCATGGCCTTGAGTTGATAAATCAATATCAACAACAATTATACAATTCAAATTTGGAAAATGAAATCCTTTAGAAATGAGTTGCGTTCCTACTAGTATTTCAATTTCATTATTTAAAATTTTATTTAATTTATCTGTAGCATCTTTTTTATTCATAGTATCACTTGAAAAAATTTGAATTTTTTTATTAGGAAAATTTTTTTTTACTTCTTCAGAAATCCTCTCTACGCCTGGGCCACTAAAAATAAAATTACATTTTCCATCCTTTGGACAATCTCTATCTAGCAAAGATTTAAAACCACAATAATGGCAAAGAAGGAAGTTTTTATTTTTATGATAAACTAAATTTATGGAACAGTTTGGGCATGTAAAATTACTAAAACATTTGTTACATAATGCTAGTGGTGAGAAACCTCTTCTATTTAAAAAAAATAAAATCTGATCTTTTTTTTTCAAATGATCATTAACTTTTTTAATGATCTCTTTTGATAACCAAGTTTGTTTTTCAAGTTTATAATTATTTAAATTAATTACTTCATAATTTGGCATTGCTGCATCTTGATATCTTTGATTAAGTTTTGATACTGAATACTTGCCCTTCTTTATATTTTCATAAGTTTCAATTGATGGAACTGCTGTAATTAAATTGATCGGAATATTTTCAAATGAAGCCCTAACTATAGCCATGTCTCTTGCATTGTAGATAGCGCCCTCATCCTGTTTGTAAGATTGATCATGTTCTTCATCAACTATAATTAAACCCAATTTTTTAAATGGTAAAAAGAGTGATGATCTTGCTCCAATTATAACTTTAATTATTCCTTCATTCACACCACTCCATATAATCTCTTTTTTTTTCTTACTAATTCCTGAATGCCAAACTGCCGGTTTAAAACCAAAAAATTCAAAAAACTTTTGTTCAAATTGACCTGTTAGTCCAATTTCTGGTAATAAAATTAACCCTTGAAAACCTTTATTTATTAAACTTTTTAAAGCTTCAAAATATATAATAGTTTTTCCTGATCCTGTTGTGCCTTGCAAAACGTGAACTCTAAATTTATTAGACAGTTTATTCATTAACTTTAAAGATTTTTTTTGTTCTTGAGATAATTCAAATGGAGAGTCTTTTAATTTTACTGCATAATCTCTATATTTTTCATCTTTAAGTTTTTCGATTGCATTACTATTTAACATAGTCATTTTCAAAGCCATTCCTTTTGGAATTAAATTATATTGAGAAAACCAATTTAAAAATTTGATGGTATCTTTTTTTAAGGCAGAAATTTCTATTTTTTCTAAAACTTTTTTGATTTTAAAGCTTTTTTTGTTATTTTTTTCGAATTCGTCCCATACCACTCCTATAATTTTTGATTTTCCAAAGGGGACCACCACATAATCACCCACTTTTAATTTGAAATTACTTTCATATGTAAATGGATGATTAAATATGTTGGGTAATAAAATTGGATATTTCATATTAAGGTATTCTATTATTCATCAATAACAATTACTGTAGCAATATCAGATTTTTAGTCTATAAACTAAAAAACTAATTTTTTTAATTCAACTTACAAAATGAAAATTCCTTTATGCAGGCCCTCAATTGATAATAACGAGATCAAATTAGTAGCAAAATCATTAAGATCTAGTTGGCTTACACATGGTCCTTACAATCAAAAATTTGAGCAACTTTTTAATAAAAAATTTAATATTAAATATTCTATTGCGATGAATTCTTGTACTAGTGCTTTAGAGTGTGCCGTCAAAGCTCTCGGGACCAAAGGAGAAATTATCATTCCAAGTTTTACATGGGTTTCAACTGCAAATGCAGTTTTAAACTGCGGTTCTAAACCAATTTTTGCCGACATTGACTATAAAACGAGAAATATTAGTCTGAATAATATCAAAAAATGTGTCACAAACAAAACTATTGCTATTATAGTTGTACATTTTGCTGGTTTACCTTGCGATATGACTCAAATTTCAAAATTTTGTAAAAAAAATAATATTAAGATTATTGAAGATAGCGCTGAGACATTGGGTGCAAAAATTAACAGCAAATACACCGGTACATTTGGAACAGGATGTTTTTCATTTTTTCCTACGAAGAATATTACTACGACCGAAGGTGGAATGTTAACTACAAATGATAAAAAGATTTATGATTATGTAAAAAAATTGATTGCACATGGTATAGATAAAAATATTAAAAAAAAATTTTGGCATAGAGTAGCTGTATTGCCAGGACATAATTTTAGAATGCCTAATCATTTAGCTGCCATAGGATATTCACAATTAAAGAAAATTAAGAAATTTAATTACTCAAGAAATAAAATAGCAAATTTATATAATTCAGAATTATCTAAACCTTTTTATAAAATTGATACTCCTTACATACCAAAAGGTTACTCTCATTCGTATCAAATGTATACGATAACAGTCAGTGCAAAAATTCGTGATAGTCTTCTTAATTTTCTCAAAAAGAGTAATATTGAGGCTTCAGCTCATTTTGACCCACCTCTACACTTACAAAAATACTTAAAGAAATATAATAAAATAAAATTGCCTGTAACTGAAAAATTGTCTAGGGAGATAATTACTCTTCCAATATTTCCAGATATGACTAAAAAAGAAGTATCTTACGTCATCAAATGCATAAAAAAATTTTATAAAAAAAATAATTTATGAAAACAACTTTAATCACGGGAGGTCTGGGTTTTATTGGATCAAGTATTTGTGAAGCATTATTACAAAAAAAATTTACAGATAAATGTATTTTAGTTGACAATTTTGGTGGCTACATGAATCCCATAAAAGATGGTTTTAAAGATTTTAGAAAACAAAGGTTTCCTTCACTTAAAAATATAATTATAGAAAGATGTGACACCAGTAACTATAAGGCTCTTTCGTCGATATTAAGTAAATATAAACCAAATTATGTATATCATACAGCGGCGTTGCCTCTAGCAAAGGTTTCAAATTTAAATAATGAAGAAGCAAAAATAAGTTCTGTTGACTCGACTGTAAATATTATTGATGCAATAAATCTACTAAAAAATTCAGATAAAAAATATCAAATTGATAGATTTATTTATTTTTCATCAAGCATGATTTATGGTGATTTTAAAAAATCATCTGTAACAGAAGAATCAAAAAAAAATCCGAAAGATGCTTATGGTATAATGAAATTAGCAGGTGAAGTTGTTACTGAAGGGCTTTGTAAGTTGCATAATATTCCCTACACTATAATTAGACCGTCTGCTGTTTATGGACCTAAAGATATGAATAGAAGAGTCTCTCAAATATTTATTGAAAATGCCTTTAAAAAAAAAGAAATACTTATTCAAGGTAAAAATGAAAAACTTGATTTTACTTATATCAAAGATTTAGCTAATGGATCTATTATAGCTGCAAGAAGTAAGAAAGGCGCTAATGAAATATTTAATATAACATGCGGGAAAGGTCAGACTCTTTATAGTTATGTTAATTATTTGAAATCAGAATTTCCAAAATTAAAATATGTAATTAAAAAAAGAGATAAAACTAAACCATCTAGAGGAACACTTTCTATTAAAAAAGCAAAAAAACTTCTAGGATATAAGCCCAAATATAGTTTAAAAGATGGACTTAGAGAATATATTAAATTTCTAAAAAAAAATTATTAATTTTAGTATTTGTGGTAAAAAAAATTTATCTATTTTGTCCTTCTATTTATGATGGTGGCTTAGAAAAATCCTTAGCTATATATGCTAATTTTTTAACAAAAAGTTTTCAAGTTAATTTAATTACAAACACTTTTAATGAAAAAAGATTAAAAACTTTTAATAAAAATGTAAATATTATTAATTTTAAAAACAAGTTTTTTATTAAAAATAAAATTATCAATAATTTATTTTGTGTTATCAAAACACTAAAAATAAAAGAAAAAAATTTGGTTGTTTTTTCATTACATGATCATTTTTTTTGGTGTTTACTTAAATCTTTAAAATTTAAATTTAAACTCATAATTAGAACCTCAACAGCGATAATTAATGGGAAAAATAAAAGTGAAGAAGAAAGTATTAAAAAAGAATTTTTTTTAAAAAGTCTGATAACTTTATTTTATAAGTATACGGATTTAGTAATTACAGCTGCTGAGCATAATAGATCATTTTTAAAAAATAAGATAAAAGCTAAAAATGTAAAGATTATTTACAACTACTTTCCTAGATTTAAAGTTAAAAAGAAAAGAAAAAAAGTTTTGAATATTTTTTTTGTAGGTAGATTAGTTCCAGATAAAGATCCAATTTTTTTTTTACGAAATTGTATATCGCTTTCTCAAAAAATAAAATTTAACATTGGAATAATTGGAAAGGGAATTTGTTATGAAAAAATTCAATCAATTTCAAAAGAAAATAAAAAAAACAATATAAAGATATATGGTTATATTGAAAATGGTCTAAAGAAATTTCATCGAAAAATTGATGTTATGTGCATAACATCTAAATATGATGGCACACCAAATGTTCTAGGTGAAGCAGTGGCATATAAAATTCCTTGCTTAGCACCTAAAAATGTTGGGCTCTCAAACGTGATTTTACTAAATGGCAAGGGCGGTTACCTATACAAACCCAATTCAGGCAGCAATTTTAAGCATAAATTAAGTTCAATATTGCTCAATTACAATAAGGCAATTCATAAATCAAAATTAGCTTATGATAAATTAGAACGTTTTGATTATAAAAATACTCTTCTAAAATTAGAACGCAGTATAAATGAAATTTTATAAAGATCCTTTATTGAAGTAAAAAAATATATTTCTAAAAAAAGAGTTTAATTTGAGAATAATGAAATTATTGTGTTATTGTAATAATTTAAACAAAAATAATATAATTTATGAAAGAAATCCCAGGAGCAAAACCATATTTTTTTCACCAAGAAAATAATATTTCAAAAGAAATTAAAAAAACATTAATTTCAGGAAATCTATCGCAAGGAAAAAACATTAGAACTCTTGAAGAGAAAACTTCAAAAATATTCAATACAAAATATGCAATTGCTGTAAACTCTGGTGGAACTGCTCTAGAAATTTGTTTAGAAGCTTTCAGAATTGAAGGGAAAGAAGTTTTAGTTCCTACTCAAACTTTTATTGCAACAGCAAATGCAGTTATTAGAGCAGGAGGGAAACCTATTTTTTGTGATATTGATCCAAAAACAGGTTGTATGGATATAAATGATGTCAAAAAAAAAATAAATAAAAAAACAGCAGGAATTATTTTTGTTTATATGTTTGGAATAATTCCTGAGTCAGTAATTAAATTAAAAAAAATATGTAACAGAAAAAAAATATTTTTGCTTGAAGACGCTTCTCATGCACATGGTGGTTCTGTTAACAAATACACTGTAGGAGGCATAGGTGATGCAGCTTGCTTCTCATTTTATGCGACAAAAATTTTAACTTGTGGAGAAGGTGGGCTTATCACAACTAATAGTGCCAAGTTAAAAAAAAGATGTTCAACTATAATGAGTCATGGAAAAGACTCAAATAGTCCTCTTTTTGTTTATAGTGGAAATAATTTTAGATTAACTGAAATACAAGCAATCATAGCTTTGAGTCAATTGAGATATTTAAAAAAGATAAATTCCCATAGAAATAAGATTGCTAGAATTTACCAAAAATATTTAAATAATGATTTATTCTATACTCAATTAATTTTAGATAAAAAATCAAAGAATACATTTTGGCGCTATCCATTATATTTGTCTAAATATATATCTAGATCTGCTTTGCAAACTTTATGTGCAAAAAAACATCATTTTAGAATCACTTGGATGTATGAGCCATTATGTCATCAACAACCAGTTTTTAGAAAAAATATAAAATTGCCTAATGCAGAAAATATAATTAGAAGATTAATTAATTTACCTACTCACTTAGCTGTCAAGTCTTCTGATGCAATAAGAATTTGTAAAAAATTAAACTTAGAATGTAAAAATCTTTATGCAAAAAATAAAAATAAGAAGAGTCCTAGTTTTAGGTAGCTCAGGTGTAGTTGGACATGGAGTTTCTACAGATTTAATAAAAAATAAATACTATGTTTTAGGAACATCGAATAAAAAAAAACTACTCAGTAGTTCAACGAATTTTAAAAGTTTTCAAAATATTGATTTAAGCAAAAAAAATTTTTTGAAAAAAATTGAAAAATTAATTAAAGATTATAAACCACAAGCTATAATTAACTGCGCCGCATTACTTCCTTACAATTCATCAAATGATTATAAGATTAAAATGAAGAGAATTAATAATGAGTCTGTGATGAAAATATTGAATTTATCTCTAAAAAATGATTTATCTTTTTTTATAAATATAGGAGGTCATTCAATACAGGAAAAACTTAAAGAACCAAATTTATCTAGCTTACAAAAGAATTACTTTAAAAGTAAAATCATTATTGAAAAAAAAATTTTAAATATAAAGAGTAAAACTAATATTGTTTCATTAAATATTTTGGCTCCGTATGGATATATTTTAGAGGAAACATCTCTAATACCAAAGTTTATAAATCAGGTTAAAAAAGGTCAAAATATTAATATTTTCAGTGATGGAAGCAGAAAACAAATTTTCACATTTTCTGAGGATGTTGGGGCAGCTTGTAGATATATTTTTAAGAATAAATTATCAGGTGCTATATCTTTTGCAGGACCAGCTGTTATAACAACAAAATTTTTAGCAAAAACCATAGTTTCGGTGTTTGCAAAAAAAAATATCAATATTTCATACAAAAAAAATATTAAAGACAAAGATGGCATGGCTGTGAAAAATTATCTTAAAGAAAAAAATAAAATATTTCTTATTAAGAAACATAATTTAAAAAAAAGTTTATTAAAAATTTTACATAATGAATCTTCAATTAAGATAAAAAAAAAATGACTACTACAGTTGGTTGCCTACAACCTGCATATCTTCCATGGATTCCTTTTTTTGAAAGGTTTTTAAAATGTGATTATTTTGTATTATTGGATGACGTTGATTATTCAAAACACAAGTATCAAAATAGAACTTATGTTAAAATGAATAATACCAAAAATTTATTAACTGTGCCTGTTCATTATAAACTCAAACTTCCTATCAATGAAATTAAAATAGATAATACAAAAAATTGGAAAAAAAAACATTATGAATCCATAGCTCAAGCCTACAGTAAATCAAAATTTTTCTCAAATTTTCAAAGCGATTTAGAAAAAATTTATAAAAAAGAATGGTATTCTCTTTTTTATCTTAATCTTGAATTAATGAATTTTTTTAAGTCATATTTTAACATCAAAAAAGAACTATACTTATCTTCAAAACTAAGTGTTGTAGGAAATGGAAATGAAAAACTAGTTAATATTTGCAAATATTTTGATGCAAAGTATTTTGTTGTCAAAAAAAACACTGAAGATTATCACCCAAAAGAATATTTTAATAAATATGGTATTGATTTTAAATATCATGAAAATTCAGACATAGAATATAGTCAAATAGGTAATACTTTTATTCCTAACCTTAGCATTTTAGATTATGCAGCTAATAAAGGTAATAAATTTATTTTTTAAATAATTATATTATTATTTATTTTCTTAAAAATATTTATGAGTGTATTGCTCTTTTTTCTACTGATAGAGCCGCTTCTTTTACTGCCTCAGAAAAAGTCGGATGTGCATGGCATGTTCTTGCAATGTCTTCAGAACTAGCTCCAAATTCCATAGCAATACCAATTTCTGCTATTAATTCACCAGCATGAGGTCCTATTAAGTGTGCTCCCAAAACTTTATCTGTTTTTGAGTCTGCTAAAATTTTTACAAATCCCTCTGTATCTTCAATTGCCTTTGCTCTAGAATTAGCCATAAAAGAAAATTTTCCAATTTTATAATTAATATTCATTTCTTTAAGCTGTTCCTCTGTTTTTCCGATATAGGCCACTTCTGGTGTTGTGTAAATCACGCCTGGAATAGTATCATAATTTACATGACCAGACTGACCAGCGATATTTTCAGCAACTGCAATACCTTCATCCTCTGCTTTATGGGCTAACATTGGTCCACTTATCACATCACCAATTGCAAAAATATTATCTTGATTGGTTTTTAAATTTTTATCAGTCTTAATTCTTTTTCTTTCATCAAGATCAATCCCTGCTGCATTTAAATTTAAATTTTCAGTATTTGGTTTTCTACCAACAGAAATTAGAACCACATCACAATCAAAATTATTTTTATCTCCATTTTGATTAACAGTAGTTACTGTTGCTCCAGAATTATTTTTTTGAATTTTTTCAACCTTATGCTGCATATGAAATTTTATTCCCTGTTTTTTCAAAATTTTCATAAACTCTATTGAAATTTCTTTATCCATTCCAGGAGTAATATTTTCTAAATATTCTATAACGTGTACTTCTGCTCCAAGTCTAGACCAGACTGATCCCATTTCTAATCCGATATAACCTCCTCCAACTACAACCATTTTTTTTGGAACTTGCTCAATTTTTAAAGCTCCAGTTGAAGATAAAATAATCTTTTCATCAAAATTAATTCCAGGTAGAGAGACGGGCACTGATCCTGTTGCAATTATAATATTATCAGCTTTTATAATTGTTTCATTATTATCTAGCCCTTTAATTAAAACTTCATTTTTTGATTTAAAGCTGCCTACCCCTTTAAAGTATGAAACTTTATTTTTTTTTAATAAAAATTCGACACCTTTTGTTAAAACTGTTACAGCCTTATCTTTACTTTTCATCATCTTATTAAGATTTAATTTTACTTCACCAACTTCTATTCCTTTATTAGATAGATTTTTAACATTATGAAATTCCTCAGATAAATTTAATAAACTTTTAGAAGGTATACAGCCAATATTTAAACAGGTTCCCCCTAAAGATCCTCTTGATTCAATGCACGCTGTTTTAAACCCCAATTGTGCCAATCTAATAGCACAAACATATCCTCCTGGACCTCCGCCTATCACTACAGCTTGAAATTTTTCTGCCATTTAAATTTCTAAAAATAACCTTCTTGGATCTTCTAAATTTTCTTTAATCATTTTCAGAAAAGAAACTGACTCTTTTCCATCAATAATTCTATGATCATAGGACAAGGCTAAATACATAATTGGTCTAATCTTAATATCTCCATCAACTACAACCGGCCTTTCAACAATATTATGCATACCTAAAACACCTGATTGAGGTAAATTTAAAATTGGTGTTGATAACATTGAACCATATACACCACCATTACTTATAGTAAAAGTTCCGCCTTGAAGATCTTCAATTGTAAGTTTTCCATTTTTAGCTTTTTCTGAAATTTCTTTAATACTTTTCTCAATTTCAGCAAACGATAACTCATCTGCATTTTTTAAGACAGGAACTACCAAACCTTTTTCTGTTCCGACTGCAAAACTAATATTATAATAATTTTTATAGATTATATTTTCACCATCTATTTCAGCATTGACTGCTGGAAAAGATTTAAGAGCTACTATGCATGCCTTCACGAAAAAGGACATAAAACCTAACTTAATTCCATACTTTCCCTGAAAATCATCTTGATTTTCTTTTCTCATTTCCATTATTCTAGACATATCAACTTCATTAAAGGTAGTTAATAATGCAGCGTTCTCTTGTGCTTGTTTTAATCTTTTTGCAATAGTTTGTCTTAATCTGGTCATTTTAATTCTTTCTTCCGGACCATATTTAATTTTTCTCTCAGATGGTTGGGGTTTTACTCCCATTAAGCTAATAAGATCACCTTTTAAGATTCTTCCGTCTTTTCCTGTGCCTTTAATAGTTTGGATATCTATATTATTTTCATCAATGATTTTTCTCACTGCAGGTGATAAAGTTTGGTTTTCAATCTTATTATCTGAAATTATTTCTTTTTTAATTTCATTAGTTAAAACTAATGGCTCTTCTTCATCTTTTAAAACTAATGGCTCTTCATTTTTTAATTCCTCTTGAGGTTCTTTATCAAAAACATTAGGCTCTCGTTGTGAAACTTCTAAGTTTACAATGTTGTCTTCTTTTGGTGTTGGTTCAATTTTGTTAATCTTATTTTTTTTTATAGCCTCTTTTCCATTTGTTGTGACTGTTCCTAATAAAGCTCCTACCTCTACAGTTGCTCCATCTTTAGAATTAATTTCTGATAAGATACCATTAACTGGTGATGGAACTTCTAAATTTACTTTATCCGTCTCTAATTCAACAATAGGTTCATCTACATCTACTGTATCACCTTTGTTTTTTAACCACTTTGAAACTGTTGCTTCAGTAATACTTTCTCCAAGAACCGGGACTACAATTTTTTCACTCATTATTTTTATTCAAATACTTTTTTTATAATTTCTTGTTGCTGAGAAATATGTCTTTTTGCATACCCTGTCGCTGGAGATGCATCTGGATTTCTTCCAATATAAGAAATTTCATTATTATTAGCTCTAATATTATCTAATGTCCATTGGATATAATCCCTCACTGAAAACCAGGCCCCCATATTTTTTGGTTCTTCTTGGCACCAATGAAATGTTGCTGATTTTGCATAAGGCTTAAGTTCTTTAACAAGTGCTTTTGCAGGAAATGGGTAAAGCTGTTCGATTCTATATAAAATAACATCATCAATTTTTAATTTTTCCCTAGCTTCAAGTAAATCAAAATAAACTTTACCTGAACATAAAATTACTTTTCTTATTTTAGAACTTTTTTGAAGTTTTATAAAACCTTTTGATTTAGGATCTATAGCATGATCCCTCAAGACACGATAAAAAAAGTTTTCTTTACTAAAATCCTCTAAATAGGATACACAATATTTATTTCTTAATAATGATTTAGGTGTCATTATAATTAATGGTTTTCTAAAATCTCTATGCATTTGTCTTCTTAAAGCATGAAAATAATTTGCAGGAGTTGTGCAATTCATAACTTGCATATTATCATTCGAACATAATTGTAAGAATCTTTCTAATCTAGCAGATGAATGTTCTGGTCCTTGACCTTCATATCCATGTGGTAATAACATTACTAGCCCAGAAGCTCTTCTCCACTTTCTTTCTCCAGATGCAATAAATTGATCAATTACAACTTGTGCACCGTTTGCAAAATCTCCAAATTGAGCTTCCCAAAGCGTAAGTGTATTTGGCTCTACTAGACTGTAGCCATACTCAAAACCTAGAACAGCAAGTTCAGATAAAAAACTATCTACTACTTCAAATTGTTTTTGACTATTTGAAATATTATTTAACGGAATATATCGACTATTGTCTTTTTGATTTCTTAAAACAGAGTGTCTTTGACTAAAAGTTCCTCTTCCAGAGTCTTGACCTACTAACCTTACTGGGTATCCTTCTTCTAATAAAGACCCAAAAGCTAGTGCTTCTGCGGTTGACCAATCAATATTAGACCCTTTTTTTACAGCTTCTTTTCTATTATTAAATATTTTTAAAATTGTTTTGTGAATATTTAGATTATTAGATAAAGAATTAATTTTTTCAGAAATTGCTATTAATTTTTTTGTATCAGCACCTGTTACGCCACGTTTATCTTTACCTTTTTCAGGCTTGTATGCAGACCAAGTACCTTCAAACCATTCGATTTTAGGTTTATAATCTTTTGCATTTTTAAACTGGTCATCTAGTAAAACTTTAAATTTTTTAATTGAATCATCTAGGTTTTCATTGGAAATTATTTTTTCATCTACTAATTTTTTTCCATAGACTTTTACTGTAGACGGATGAGATCTTATTTTTTCATACATTAAAGGTTGCGTAAAGGATGGTTCGTCTCCTTCGTTATGTCCAAATCTTCTATAACAAATTAAGTCTACTACTACATCTCTATTAAATTTTAATCTAAAATCAGTTGCTATTCTGGCTGCATAAACAACTGCTTCTGGATTGTCACCATTAGCATGTATGATTGGTGCATCAACCATTTTCGCAATATCAGAAGGGTATGGAGATGAACGGGCAAATCTTGGGCTAGTTGTGAAACCAATTTGATTATTAACAATAATATGTATTGTACCTCCTGTATTATGACCTGGTAAACCAGACATTGCAAAACATTCCGCAACTACTCCTTGGCCTGCAAAAGCAGCATCACCATGGATTAATATAGGTATTACTTTTTTTCTCTCTTTATCTTTATGAAAAAATTGTTTTGCTCTAGTTTGACCAAGAACAACTGGATTAACAGCTTCTAAATGAGATGGATTATCAGTTAAACTTACATGTACCGAATTTCCATCAAATTCTCTATTTGAGGAAGCTCCCAAGTGATACTTAACATCACCAGCTTCTTCATCAGATGATGTAGCAAATTCTCCTGCAAATTCATTAAATATTCTTTTATAAGATTTTTGTAATACATTGGCTAAAACATTTAATCTTCCTCTATGCGACATACCAATTTTAACCTCTTTAACTTGAGATTGACTACCAATCTTAATTATTTGCTCTAAAGCAGGTATTAAACTCTCACCACCATCTAATCCAAATCTTTTGGTTCCAACATATTTTTTATGAAGAAATTTTTCAAAACCTTCTGCTTGAATTAATTTATTTAATATTGCTTCTTTACCATTTTTGGTAAAATTCATATTATCTTTTGACTTTTCTACTCTATCTCTAAACCATTTTCTTTCAGTTGGATTTGAAATATGCATATATTCATAACCAATTGGTCCACAGTAAGTTCTTTTTAAAAAACCTAATATTTCTTTAATATTGGAGTTTTGTTTATTGATAATTCCACCTAAATAAATATTCTTTTTATAATCTTCTTTTTTGAAACCAAAAGACTCTGGATGAAGCTCATCTAAATAATCTGATTTTAATAATCCAAGTGGGTCTAATTTAGCAATAAGATGTCCTCTTTGCCTATAAGATCTTATCATCGAAACAGCTTTTATTGAATCTTCATTTGATCTAGATAAATTTATATTGGTATTATTAGCGTTAACTGTTTCACTATTAGAATCTTCTTCTTTATCGATTTTTTTCTGAAGTTCATCAATATTTACTTTATTTTTTTTTGGTCCCCATGAAGGTCCATTAATTTCTTTTGCAATAACATTTAACTCATCTCCAACTCCTTCAAAATAGTCTTTCCAACTTTCAGGTAAATCTTTGTCTTCATTAATAAATTTAAGATACATTTGCTCAATAAATGCACTATTAGATTTATTTAAAAATGAAGTTTTTTCGAATTCAAGATTTTTTGATGAAGACATCTTTTATTTTAATATAATCCTCTAATAATATTTTTCAATTAGACAGTTTATTAAATAAAGTTTTTCCGATAATTGATGGAGATTTTGCTACTGTAATTCCAGATTCCTCCATCTTTTTAATCTTATCCTCGGCACCACCTTTTCCACCTGAAATAATAGCTCCAGCATGACCCATTCTTCTTCCTGGAGGAGCTGTAATACCAGCGATAAATCCAACTATTGGTTTCCTAATTTTATGATTTTTAACAAATTCTGCAGCCTCTTCCTCTGCTGTTCCTCCAATTTCACCTATCATTAAAATAGACTTTGTCTCATCGTCATTCAAAAATAAGTCCAAGCAATCAATAAAGTTTGTTCCATTAATTGGATCACCTCCAATACCTATACATGTTGATTGACCTAATCCATTTTCAGTTGTTTGCGCAACAGCCTCATAAGTTAGAGTTCCAGATCTAGATACAATTCCAACTGATCCTTTTTTATGAATATTTCCAGGCATAATTCCAATTTTACATTCTTCAGGTGTTATTATTCCTGGACAATTAGGTCCTATTAATCTGCTTTTTGAACCTTTTAATTTTTGTTTTACTTTAAGCATATCCTGAACTGGTATTCCCTCTGTAATACATACAATTAATTCTACAGAAGAATCTATCGCTTCTATAATAGCTGAGGCGGCAAATTTTGCTGGGACATAAATCATTGAAGCATCTGCACCAACTTCATTTTTTGCTTCCATTACACTATTAAAAACTGGTCTTTCTAAATGTTTTTGACCACCTTTTTTGGGCGTTACTCCGCCAACTAAGTCTGTTCCATATTTAATTGCTTGTTCTGAATGAAAAGTTCCATGTGCTCCTGTAAAACCCTGACAAATTACTTTTGTATTTTTGTTTATTAATACAGACATTCTATTTTATTGCCTCAACAATTTTTTGAGCTGCATCATCTAAATTATCAGCAGAAATTAATTTTAATCCTGATTTATCTAGTATCTCTTTTCCTTCTATAAAATTTGTTCCTGCAAGTCTTACGACTAAAGGAACATTAATATTTATTTCTTTAGCTGCATCTACAACTCCTTGAGCAAGAACATCACATCTCATTATTCCTCCAAAAATATTAATTAAAATCCCTTTAACATTTTTATCTGATAAAATTATTTTAAAAGCTGCAGAGACTTTTTCTTTGGAAGCACCACCCCCAACATCTAAGAAATTAGCTGGCTCTTTTCCATATAGTTTAATTATATCCATAGTTGCCATAGCTAAACCTGCGCCATTAACCATACAACCAATGCTTCCATCCAATTTTATGTAAGCTAAATCATGTTTGCTTGCTTTTATTTCTGTTGGATCCTCTTCATTTAAATCTCTTAACTCAACAATTTCAGGGTGTCTAAATAAAGCATTAGAATCAAAGTTTACTTTTGCATCTAAACAAATTATTTTCTCTTCCTTAGTTAAGATTAGTGGATTAATCTCAACCATATTTGCATCTGTGCTTACGAACATTTGATAAATTGATTTTATTAGTGAAAGTGCTTGTGTTTTAACACTATCATTTAAGTTAAAGATTTTAATTATCTCCTCACAATCTTTGTCTGAAATTTCATTATTCATATCAACTTTAGTTGTTATGATTTTTTCAGGTGAATTGCTCGCCACCTCTTCTATATCCATTCCTCCTTGATCGCTAGATATGAAAGCTATTTTAGAACTAGCTCTATCGACTAAACATGATAAGTAAAATTCCTTATCTATATTTGATGATTCTTCTACATATAGTCTTTTTACTTCTCTTCCTTCAGGACCTGTTTGATGAGTAACTAAAGTTTTTCCCATCATCTCTTTAGCTGCATCACTTAACTCTTCAATAGTATCTAATATTTTTACTCCTCCCGCTTTACCTCTTCCACCTGCATGGATTTGAGCTTTTAGAACATATTTTTTTGTATTTAATGTTTTAGCTTTTTCTAGTAATTCATCAACAGTGAGAGCAAATACACCTTCTGGAACAGTCGCTCCATACTTTTGTAGAATTTGTTTAGCTTGATGTTCGTGAATGTTCATTATTACTTAGAAAGATCAGGATCTATTTTAGATGCTGCTTCCCAAAGAGCTTTAACTGCATCGATAGAATGCATAAATTCTTTTTTTTCTTTATCATCTAAATCAATTTGCTCAATTTTTTCCACTCCTTCTTTCCCTATAATCACTGGAACACCTGCATAAACATTGTTTACCCCATACTCTCCATTTAATTGAATAGCACATGGTAATAATTTTTTTTCATCTTTTAAGTATGCTTCTGCCATCTGAACTCCTGATGCTGCAGGTGCATAAAATGCTGATCCTTTTTCAAGATATTTAACTATCTCAGCACCCCCATCTCTAGTTCTTTGATTTATTTCTTCTAATCTTTCTTGAGAAATTTTTCCTTCTTTTACAATATCAAGCAAAGGTTTTCCTGAAACTTTTGTAAATCTAGGCATTGGTACCATGGTGTCTCCATGACCACCCATAACCATTGTATCTATTTCTTTTACTGGAACATTTAATTCTAAAGACAAAAATAATTTGAATCTAGAGCTATCTAAAATTCCAGCCATACCAACTACTTTATTTGCTGGTAATCCTGAAAATTTTTGAAAAGCCATAACCATTACATCTAAAGGATTTGTAATACAAATTACAAAAGCGTTTGGTGCGTTTTCTTTAATACCACCAGCAACTTGTTTGATAATTTTCAAATTTATACCAAGTAGATCATCTCTACTCATCCCAGGTTTTCTTGGAACTCCTGCAGTTATAATAATTACATCAGAATCTTTGATATCCTTATAGTCATCAGTGCCTGAAAATTTCACATTAAAACCATCTACTGATGATGATTGAGCAATATCTAGAGCTTTACCCTTAGCTATTCCGCTTGCAACATCGAAAAGAACAACTTCATCTGTAATTTCTTTTGTTCCAATTAGATGGGCAAGAGTACCTCCTATTTGACCGGCACCAATTAAAGATATCTTACTCATTAATATGTCTCCTTATTTCATTGTTGGCATTACAAACTCAGCGTTTGATCTGATTCCAGAAGGCCATCTTGAAGTTATTGTTTTTAATTTTGTATAAAATTTAATTCCTTCCATGCCATGCATTGCACTATCTCCAAATAAAGATCTTTTCCATCCTCCAAAACTATGAAACGCCATTGGAACTGGAATAGGAACATTAATGCCAACCATACCCACCTGAATTTTACTTGCAAAAGTTCTACCTACATCTCCATCTCTAGTATAAATGCTTACACCATTCCCATACTCGTGATCATTAATTAATTTAGCTGCATCTTCAAAAGTTTTTACTCTAACGACTGATAGAACTGGCCCAAATATTTCTTCTTTATAAACTCTCATATCTTTTGTGACCTGATCAAATAAACAACCACCAATATAGAATCCATTTTCATAGCCTTGAAGTTTTAATTTTCTTCCATCTACAACTAGTTTTGCTCCCTCTTCAACTCCTAGATCAACATAGCTTTTAACTTTTTCTAAATGCTCTTTAGTTACTAAAGGCCCCATTTCAGATGTTTTATCCATACCAGGACCAACTTTTAAAGCTTCTGCTTTTTTAGATAATCTTGAAACTAACTCATCACCTATATCTCCCACAGCTACTGCAACAGATTGAGCCATACATCTCTCACCTGCAGAACCATACGCTGCTCCCATTAATCCATTTACAGCACCATCTAAATCACAGTCAGGCATAACTACTAAATGGTTTTTGGCTCCACCTAGTGCCTGAACTCTTTTTTCATTTTTAGCTGAATTTTCGTAAATATATTTAGCAATGACTGTTGAACCTACAAAACTAACTGCTTTAATATCTGGATTTGTTAAAATAGCATCAACTGACTCTTTATCTCCATTTATTACGTTGAATACACCTTCTGGTAGTCCAGCTTCAGTTAACAATTCTGCTAATTTAATAGAGCATGAAGGATCTTTTTCCGATGGCTTCAAAATAAATGTATTGCCACAAGCTATAGCAATAGGAAACATCCACATAGGAACCATTGCTGGAAAGTTAAATGGTGTAATTCCTGCAACAACCCCTAACGGTTGTCTCATTGACCAACTATCGACATTAGTTCCTACATTTTCTGAAAATTCACCTTTTAATAAATGCGGAATACCACATGCAAATTCAACTACTTCAAGGCCTCTAGTTAAAGAACCTTTGGCATCCTCATAAACTTTTCCATGTTCAGAAACAATTAATTTTGTTAATTCATCTGAATTTTTTTCTATAAGTTCTTTAAACTTAAACATAACTCTGGCTCTTTGTAGAGAAGGTTTAAGTGACCATGTCTCAAATGCTTTTTTTGCAATAACTACGGCTTGGTCTAAATCAGCTTTTGATGCCAGTCTTACCTCAGACTCTTGGTCTCCAGTTGCTGGATTAAAAACTTTACCTTTTTTATTAGATTCACCAGGAATTATTTTTCCACCTACAAAATGTTCTATTAGTTTCATGGATACGATCTTTTAGATTAAAAACTCTTAATAGTCTATTGTTTAAATATTGGCAGTTGCTAACATCTTTTTTATTTCAGCAATAGCTTTTGCAGGGTTTAATCCTTTAGGGCATGCACTAGTGCAATTTAAAATAGTATGACAGCGGTAAAGTTTTAATTCATCTGCTACCTTTTTTAATCTAGATTCACGTTCTTCATCTCTACTATCTACAATCCATCTGTAAGCTTGTAATAATACTGCTGGACCAAGATATTTATCACCATTCCACCAATAACTTGGGCACGATGTTGAGCAACAAGCGCACATAATACATTCATATGCACCATCTAGTTTTTCTCTATCCTCTTTAGATTGAAAAATTTCTTTTGTTTCTGATTTTGAATTTGATTTTAACCAAGGTTCTATTGATTGATACTGTTTATAAAGACCATCTAAATCACCTATTAAATCTTTTTTAACTTTTAAGTGAGGAAGAGGATAAATATCTATATCGCCATCAATTTCAGCATGAGCTTTTGTGCAAGCAAGACCATTTTTTCCACCCATATTCATTGCACAAGAACCACAAACTCCATGAGCACAAGATCTTCGATAAGCTATTGTTGGATCTATCTCATTTTTAATTTTATTTAAGATATCTAAAACTTTCGAAGGACAATTTTCCATGTCGACTTCATACGTATCTATTCTAGGATTATCTCCTGTAGAAGGATCCCATCTATATACATTTACTTTTCTTAAATTTTTTGAACCAGTTTTGTCTTTGAAATATTTACCTTTTTGTACTTTTGAATTATCAGGTAAATTTATTTGAACCATCAATAAACTCTTTCTTGAGGAGGAAAGTATTGTACATCGTTAGTTAATGTAGATTTATGAACTTCTCTATAACTTATCTTTGTTTCCTTACCATTGCACCAAGCTAGGGTATGCTGCATAAATTTTTCATCATCTCTTTTTGGGAAATCTTCTCTAGCATGGGCTCCTCTACTCTCTTTTCGATTATATGCAGAGTCTACTGTTACTACAGCTTGTCTAATCAAATTATCAAACTCCAAACTTTCTACTAAATCAGTATTAAATATTAACGATTTATCTTTAACTGACATAGAGCCTAAGCCGTCATAAGTCTTTCTTATGTCCTCAACACCTTCTTTGAGAGTCTTTTCAGTTCTAAATACTGCACATTTTGATTGCATAGTCTTCTGCATAGACAGCCTTAATTCAGCTGTTCCTATATCCCCATCTGCATTTCTAATTTTGTCAAATCTTTCTAGACATTTTTCAGTTTCAGTCTCATTAATTTCTTCGTGTGGTGTTCCAGGTTTTATTAATTCTGCAGCCCTTTTTGCAGCAGCTCTTCCAAAAACTACTAAATCAATCAAAGAATTAGATCCTAATCTATTAGCTCCATGAACTGAAACACATGCTGCTTCTCCAATTGCCATTAATCCAGGAACAGTTTTTTCAGAACCATTAACGGTAATAACTTCACCTTTATAATTAGTGGGTATACCACCCATATTATAATGAACTGTTGGCACAACTGGAATAGGTTCTTTAGTTACATCAACATTAGCAAACAATCTTGCTGCATCAGTTATACCTGGCAATCTACTTTCAATTACTTCTTTATCTAAGTGGCTCAAATTTAAATGAACATGATCTTGTTCATTACCAACACCTCTTCCTTCATTAATTTCTATTGACATTGATCTACTGACAACATCTCTCGATGCCAAATCTTTTGCTTTAGGTGCATATCTTTCCATAAATCTTTCACCTTTTGAGTTTGTAAGATATCCTCCTTCTCCTCTCGCGCCTTCTGTTATTAAAGTTCCATGACCATATATTCCCGTTGGATGAAATTGTACAAATTCCATGTCTTGTAATGGCAAACCTGCTCTTAGAACCATTGCGTTACCATCTCCTGTACAAGTGTGTGCAGAAGTTGCTGAGTAATAAACTTTACCAAACCCACCTGTTGCAATAATTACTGTGTGAGCTCTAAATCTATGAATAGTTCCATCATTAAGATTCCATGCTATTAAACCTTTGCATTCTCCATCTTTCATTAATAAATCTAAAGCAAAATATTCTATAAAAAATTCAGTTTTATGTTTTAAAGCTTGTCCATATAAGGTGTGTAAAATTGCATGTCCTGTTCTATCTGCAGCTGCACAAGTCCTTTGAACAATGCCATTCCCATAATTTTTTGTCATACCCCCAAACGGTCTTTGATAAATTTTTCCATCTTCTGTTCTGCTAAAAGGAACACCATATTTTTCTAATTCTATAACTGCTTTCGGCGCTTCTTTGCAGAGGTACTCAATGCTATCTTGATCACCTAACCAGTCTGCTCCTTTTACAGTATCATACATGTGCCAACGCCAATCATCTTCACCCATATTACCTAATGAAGCTGAGATACCACCTTGTGCAGCAGATGTATGGCTTCTAGTAGGAAATACTTTTGAGATACATGCGGTCTTTAATCCTGATTCGCTTAAACCCACTGCTGCTCTTAGTCCAGAACCACCCGCACCTAATACAACAACATCATATTCATGGTCTATTATTTTATAAGATTTCATAAATTTGATATTAATATAATTGTAATTACTGGAATTGCCACAGCTGAAGCATATAAAAGCTTATTTGCGACATTTTTGATTTTATTGTTTTGTATATAATCTTCAAAAACCTCACTAATACTCAGTGCTGAAAAAAAATATGCATCAATAATAAAAAGACTAAATAAAAACCTAGATAGCGAGCTAGTAAAAAAATTTATAACATCATTATAGCCTTGATCGTATATTACAATTAAATTTATAATAAACCACAGCATTAATGGGACTAGTAAGGCTCCACTAACTTTTAACAAAATCCATTTTTTTGTTGCTATAATCATTTAAATAAAATTTTTTCCTATTAAATAAAAAATAATAGTTAATATTATTGATCCAAATATAACTATTAAACCTGTAACTTTAGTAGTTTGAAGTTCAAAACCATATCCCATATCCATTATGAGATGTCTAATTTCACTAAGAACCTGAAATAAAAATGACCAAGTAAGACCTAAAATAATAAATTTACCAAAAAAAGAATTTAAAAACATATTTATCATCCCGTAATTATTTTCACCTAATAAAAGTAATGAGATCCAAAAACATATAATAGTAATACCTAATATATTTATTATGCCAGTTATACGATGAGCTATTGATACTAAAGATGAAACTTGCCATCTATAAATTTGAATATGAGGTGATAGAGGGTTTTTATCTTCCATAAAAATTATTCTTAATTAATGTTTCTGCAATTTCTACAGCATTCAGGGCAGCTCCTCTTAAAAGATTGTCTGAAACAATCCATAAATTTAATCCATTTTTTATGGTCTTGTCATCTCTTATTCTTGAAATAAAAGTTTCATCTCTTCCTTCTGCCTCAAGAGGAGTTGAATATCCACCATCTAACCTCTCATCTATAACTTTGCAACCCTCAAAATTATCTAAGGCTTCTCTTACTTTTTCTAATGAAAAAGATTTTTCGAATTGAATATTTACTGATTCAGAATGAGAAACAGATATAGGTAATCTTACACAAGTGGCTGTTAAATCTATTTTATTGTCTAAAATTTTTTTTGTCTCATTAGTCATTTTAATTTCTTCCTTAGTATAACCATCATCAGAAAACACATCTATATGCGGAATAGCATTAAAAGCTATTTGTTTTGTAAAGTTTTTTGAATTAATTTTTTTTCCATCTAGTGCTAATTTAGTTTGTTCAATTAACTCATCCATAGGAGCTTTACCACCTCCTGAAACAGATTGATAAGTTGAGACGATTATTCTTTTGATGGTATACAAATCATGTAAAGGTTTAAGAGCGATTACTAATTGCGCAGTTGAACAATTTGGATTTGCTATAATATTTTTCTTTATAGTCTTTAAATCCTCAGAATTAACTTGTGGAACTATTAAAGGAACCTCTGGATCCATTCTAAAATGACTTGAGTTATCTATTACTAAACAATTTTTTGCAGCTTTTTCAGCAAATTTTTCTGAAATTTTTCCACCAGCAGCAAAAAAACATATTTTTACTTTAGAAAAATCAAAGCTTTTTAAATCATGAATTTCATAGTCCAAACCTTTAAAATTAATTTTTTTTCCTACACTTTTAGATGATGCTAACAAATACAGATTATCAATAGAAAGATCTTTTTTCTCAAGAACTTCTAATATTTTTCTTCCAACATTTCCTGTTGCGCCGACTATTGCAATATCCATGATGTAAGTTTTATACTAGATGAAAGGTAATTCGCAAACTTTAAGAGCTATATTTTTACCTTCAATTTCAAGCTTACCGGTCTCTGACTCTTTGCAAAAAGGCTCATTTATCATTGCAATTCCTATCACTTTTTTAAAATGAGGTGAGTAGCATGCAGATCTAAGATCTCCTATTAAGTTTCCATCATTATTCATAATATTGACTGAGCCTGTTAAATTTATTTTATTTGTTTCAACTTGAACTCCCATTAGTTTTCTTTTAATTCCATCAGATTTAATCTTTTTTAGCTTATCTTTACCCAAAAAAACTACCTCTGAGTCTAAATTAACATTTTTTTCAAAACCACATTCAAAAGGGTTGTCTTGATTATCAAAGTCGTTTCCATAAGAAAGAAGACCACTTTCAATTCTTTCAATAAGATTTGGACAACCAGGTTTTACATTAAATTCTGCGCCTATTTCAAAAAGATGATCATATAAATCTTGGCCTGACGATGTATTTTCAACATAAACTTCATAACCACCTTGTTTTGACCACCCTGATCTAGCAATCAAATGTTTTGTGCCTTTGAAATCAAAATAGTCAAATCCAAAAAATTTTAACTCAGTAATTTTTTTTCCAAAAACCTTTTCCATCAGACCAAATGATTTAGGACCTTGAATTGCAATAATATCAACATTTGGTTCAAAAATTTTTACTTTAAAATTATTTCCTGATGCGAGACCTTTAGCAAAAAAAATAACATCTGAATCTGCAATTGAAATCCACCATTTATCTTCAGCTAATTTTAATATTACTGGATCATTAACCAAATTACCATTATCGTCAATTATTGGACAGTAATAGCATCTTCCAATTTTTGATTTTGACAAATCTCGACAAGTCATAAGCTGAACTAGTCTAGCTGAATCTTTTCCTGAAATTTCAACTTGTCTTTCTGCGGCAACATCCCAAACCTGAACATCTTTTTTTAAGTGATGATATGAGTCCTCAATTGATCCAAAAGCCGCTGGCAATAACATATGATTATAAACTGTGTAAGTTGTTACCCCTTGTTTTTCTATTCTTGAAGTATAGGGCGTACTCCTTAATCTTCTAGATTTTGCTATTGAATAGTTTTTCATTTAATTAAAAATTCCAAAATCTTTTCTCTCATTTCAAAAGCTTTTTCAATCATAATCATATGTCCTGATCCACTAATTACATGAGTGATTGAATTTTTGACTAAATTTGCAAATTTTTTTCCACTTTCTAAATTAGCCATCTTGTCGAGTTCTCCCAAAATAAACATGGTTGGACAGTTTATAGCTTTTGCCGCTTTAGAACCGTTTCGATAATTATTGCATGCAATAAGATCAATAGCTAAAATTTCACTAATATCTCTTGGTGATTGGATAATTTTTTCAACCGGATTTCCACCGATAAATTTTTTTGAACCTTCAAAACCCCATTTCATCATTAATTTGACAGCATCGGAATCTCCATTTGTTGCTAAATCAATTAGATCTTTATTAACAGGCATTCGATAAGAGCCTCCAACAAACACTATTTTTTTTAATCTATCTTTATATTTAAATGAATATTCAAGAGCTTCTAAACAACCTTGAGAATGACCTACGAGAATTATATTCTTCAATTCTAATTCTTCAAAAACTTGTTCCAACCAATCTGCAATTTTTTCGATACTATCTAAACATGGACCTTCAGAATTTCCATGTCCAGGTAAGTCAATTGATAAAACATTAAATTTTTTATTTGAAAAGAATTGTTCTGTTAGAGACCAGACAATGTGTGATAAACCACTCCCATGTAAAAATACTATTGTATCTTTAAAATTTTCTATACCTTGTCCAGCATCAGAAGCATGAACACTTTTATTTTGTATAGTTATTATCAATCAATTACCTAAAATTTTTTTTCTAAGTTCAAATTTTTGAATTTTACCTGTAGAAGTTTTTGGTAATTCACAGAAAACAACCTGCTTAGGAACCTTAAAACCAGCCAAAGTTTCTTTACAAAAGGTTATTAATTCTTTCTCTGTAGTAGGTTTATCTTTAACCATTTCAATAAATGCACAAGGAACTTCTCCCCACTTTTCATCAGGTTTAGCGACTACAGCAGCAATTGATACTGAAGGATGTTTAGATAAAGTATTTTCTATTTCAATAGAAGAAATATTTTCTCCACCAGAAATTATTATATCTTTTGATCTATCCTGTATTTTAACATATCCATCTGGATGCATTACCGCCAAATCTCCAGAATGAAACCAGCCACCGGCCATAGCCTTATCAGTGGCATCTTTATCCTTAAAATAACCTTTCATTACTACATTTCCTCTTAACATTATCTCACCAATAGTTTTTCCATCTTTTGGCACTTCTTTCATTGTCTCGGGATCCATAATTGCTGCCCCCTCAAGATTAGGATATCTAACTCCTTGTCTAGCTTTAATTTCATTTTGCTTTTCCTCATCAAATTTATTCCAATCGTCATTCCAGGCGCATTGTGTGACATGTCCATAAGTCTCTGTTAAACCATAAACGTGCATTACTTCAAAACCCAGTTCTTTCATTTTTTTAAAAATTATACTTGGTGGTGGAGCCCCTGCTGTAAGTACCTGAACTTTATTTTTTAATTTTTTTCTATCACTTTCAGGTGCGCCTGTTATCATATTTAATACAATCGGAGCTCCTCCAAAATGAGTAACATTATATTTTTCTATTAATTCAAAAATCTTTTTAACATCTATGTTTCGT
>CABXXB010000006.1 GCA_902516065.1 uncultured Pelagibacteraceae bacterium
AAAAAATTAGAGCCTCAAGTAACCCTATACAAATTACAACAACAAATAAAAACATCACATATTTATGTGCCTTTGATGTAATTAAAAAAATTCTGCCTGGTTCAAAAATTTTAAACATAAAAATATTAAGAAGCTTTTAGTATGAAAGATTTATCCGATCAAGAATGTAGAGGGAGATAATAATGAAGAAAATTTAACACTCTTGATCAGAATATGTGTTAAAATTACAATATCTCTTTGTCTAAGATTTGAACCAATTGTGTTAAAATGATGATTTTTTTAATTTGAGGGTTTAAAGTAGCTAGATCCCCTTTTACCAGAGAAAATTTCCTCAATCAAAGGGTGCTTTATGGGCTCCTCAGAATCATCCATTAGAAGATTTTGTTGTGATACATATGCTTCGTAAGTGATCTCGTCGTTTTCAGCAAGTAGATGATAAAATGGTTGATCTTTTCTTGGCCTAACATTTTTGGGTATTGATTGATACCATTCTTCTGAATTGTTAAATTCAAAATCTACATCATAAATAACACCTCTGAACTCAAAGTGTTTATGTTTAACAATATCTCCAATTGAGAATTTAGCTTTTTGAATTGCCATTATTATTAGTATGGGTATTTAAAAATAAAAATCAATGGTTAAAATAATCTTGTTTTGTGAAGAATTAAATATGTTAATATCTTATAGTGAATAAATCTTTTTTAAAATTTGTTACAGATTTTGGACCTTTAGCAATATTTTTTTTCTATTATTATAATAATGATAAAAATTTATCAATTGCTATTCCTCCACTCATAGTTGCAACTCTAATTGCATTGGCTGTTGTATGGTTTTTTGAAAAAAAAATACCCCCAATGCCCTTGGTAAGTGGAATTTTGATTACTTTTTTTGGTGGTCTAAGCATTTATTTTAATGATCCAATATTTATTTATGTCAAACCAACTATAATTAATATTTTGTTTGCTCTAGCTTTATTTCTTGGAAAATACTTTACAAAAGAACCTATTCTCAAAAAAATTATAGGTAAATCTTTACCTTTATCAGATATTGGGTGGGAATTATTAAACAAAAGATGGATGTTTTTTTTCTTAGGACTTGCAGTTTTAAATGAATGCATTTGGAGAACTCAAACTGAAGAGTTTTGGGTAAATTTTAAAGTTTGGGGAATGTTACCCATTACAATTATTTTTACTGGCTTCCAAATACCTTTAATTAACAAATACAAAATTGATGCGCAGTAATTTAAAACTTATAATTAATAATCAATATAAAAATATAGAAGAAAGACATTTTTTTGAAAAAGATGAACTTAAAATAATTTTAGATTTATACGCAAAAATGGTCTCTGAGGGATCTTGGAAAGATTATGGTTTAAATATTTCAAAAAAACAAGTCAGTTTTAGTATTTTTAAAAATGCAGCAGAAAATGATTTATATAGAATTTGTAAAAATTTTAAGCCTAAGAATAAAAATTTAAGATATTTAATTACAGATAATACTGGTAAAATTCTAAAAAATTCTTTTGATTTAAAAATACTTTTAGAAAATACAAACTGGCAAAAATTATAAAATAAAGATTATCTTCTTTGACCAAATAATCTTAGAAGCATTATAAATAAATTTATAAAGTCTAAGTAAAGAGTAAGTGCACCCATTACAGCTTTTTTTCCTAATAACTCACCACTATCACTAGCTACATACATGTTTTTAATTTTTTGTGTGTCATAAGCTGTGAGACCCACAAAAATTAAAACACCTAAAATCGAAATAATAAAATACATCATTGAAGATTTCATAAATATATTAACTATTGAGGCAATTATGATACCAATAAGACCCATCATTAAAAATGAACCTAATTTAGTTAAATCTCTTTTAGTAGTGTATCCATATAAGCTCATTGCGCCAAAAGTAGCTGAAGTTATAAAAAATACTCTTGCAACACTCACGCCTGTATAAACTAAAAGAATCCAAGACAATGATAGACCCATTAATGCCGCAAAAACCCAAAATACAGTTTGTGCCTTTGATGCACTCATCTTATTAATACCAAAGCTCATATAAAAAACTATTCCTAGCGGAGCTAACATCACAATCCATTTTAAACCTGAGAAAAATAAAGCATTACCAATATTTGTAAAACCAGTAATAGCTCCCGTTGAGTCAGTAACAACAGACATTTTAAAAGATAATAAAGCTATAATTCCAGTTAATAAAATTCCAGTTGCCATGTAGTTATATACTTTAAGCATGTAAGCTCTTAAGCCCTCATCCATAACTACTGTTGATGATTGAGCTTCTTTAGCCCTTGCTAATATTCCTTTTTTATCAAAATCCATGATGGCATATATATAATAGTCTTTTACTAATTATACAAGATGCCTTAAAAGATAAAAAAAATTCAAAAACCTTAATGAACTACAAAAAATTAGGAAATACTAATCTTGAAGTAAGTACAATTTGTCTCGGAACAATGACTTGGGGTGAACAAAATACCCAAGAAGATGGTTTTGAACAAATGGATTATGCTATAGATCAAGGAGTAAATTTTTGGGATACTGCTGAAATTTATTCTATTCCCCCAAAAAAAGAAACTTTTGGTGATACAGAAGTAATTATTGGAAATTGGTTTGAAAAAACAAAAAAAAGAGAAAAGATAATTCTTGCTTCAAAAGTTTGTGGACCAATGAGAGAATATGTCAGGGGTGGTGGAAATCAATTTGGTACAAAAAATATTACTGAGGCTTTAGAAGGTAGTTTGAAAAGATTAAAAACTGATTATATCGATTTATATCAACTTCATTGGCCTGAGAGGAAAACAAATTTTTTTGGTAAATTAGGTTATGAACATGATGATAGTAATGAGTGGACACAATTTGAAGATATACTATCAGATTTAAAAAAATTTATTGATCAAGGAAAAATTAGGCATATAGGTTTATCAAACGAAACTCCTTGGGGATTATTCAAATTTTTAGAGTTATCTAAAAATAAAAACTTACCAAGAATGCTCTCAGTTCAAAACCCTTATAACTTACTTAATAGAACATATGAAGTAGGGCTTGCAGAAATGTCTGTTAGAGAGAAAACAGGATTACTCGCATACTCACCATTAGCTTGCGGATACTTGACAGGAAAATATAGAAATAACCAAATGCCCAAAGGATCAAGAATTGAAATACATAAAGATTTCTGGACCAGATACAACAAACCTAACACAGACAAAGCTATCGATGCTTATTATGAAATAGCTCAAAAATATAAGCTTGATTTAGCTCAGATGTCTTTAAAGTTTTTGGAAATCCAACCTTTTGTTACCTCAGTTATTATAGGTGCAACCACTATGGATCAGTTGAAAACAAATATAGAAAGTGTAAATATAAAATTGACTAATGAAATTATTGAAAAAATTAATGAAGTTCAGAAAGTTTATCCTAATCCATGCCCATGATTAAAAAAAACTTAATAATAATTTTATTTTTTACTATGATATTTCTAGTTCCATCTAAAGCTGAGGAATTAAAAAAAATTGGAAAATTTAAAGATTGGCAAACAATGGTTTTAGTTGAATCAAGTGGTAAGGTATGCTTTGCACAGTCTTCACCTGTTTTACAAGCTCCAAAATCAAATAAAAGAGAAGCTAGATTATTTGTAACCTTTAGACCTAGTGAAAAAATTTCAGATGAAATTAGTGCAAGCTCAGGATACGAATTTAATAAAAAAAATTCAGTAACTGCTTCCTCAGGTAAAAATAAAATAAAATTTGACATTAAACAACAGGGCTTTGCATGGATAGCTGAAAATAAAATTGAAAAAAAAATGGTTAAGTTAATGAAAAAAGGATCAAGAATTATGATTACAGGTTATAACGAAAAAGGTTCTCAAACTATTGATCATTACTCACTTTTAGGATTTACCAAAGCTTACAACGCTGCAAAAAAAGCCTGCAGTTAATTAATGAAATCAAAAAAAAGAATTGTTTTAGCTTACTCAGGTGGTTTAGATACTTCTATAATTTTAAAATGGCTTCAAGAAAATTATAAAGCAGAAGTTATTTGTTACACTGCTGATATTGGCCAAGAAATAGATAAAAAAAAAATATTTAAAAATGCAAAAAAATTTGGAGTAAAAAACATAATCATTCAGGATCTTAGAGATGAGTTTGTTAAAAATTATGTTTACCCAATGATTAGAGGACATGCAATTTATGAAGGAATGTATTTATTGGGAACATCAATCGCAAGACCACTGATAGCAAAAGATCAGATAAGAGTTGCAAAAAAATTTAAAGCATACGCAGTTTCACACGGTTCAACTGGCAAAGGAAATGACCAGATAAGATTTGAACTTGGTTATCATTATTTTGGTCCCAAAATAAAGGTTATTGCTCCCTGGAGAGTTTGGAAATTAAAATCAAGAACTGATTTAATTAATTACGCAAAAAAACATAAGATTGAAATAGCAAAAGATAAAAAAGGAGCTGCTCCATTTTCTATTGATGATAATTTATTTCATACTTCAACAGAAGGCAAGGTTTTAGAAAATCCTAAAAATTCTGCACCAGAATTTATATTCCAAAGAACTAATTCGCCAGAAAAAGCTCCGAATAAACCATCATTTGTAACTATAGATTTTAAATATGGTGATCCATACGGAATCAATGGGAAAAAATTATCTCCCTCTAAATTATTGAAAAAATTAAATTTGCTAGCAGGTAAAAACGCAATAGGAAGAGTTGATCTTGTTGAAAACAGATTTATAGGAATAAAATCAAGAGGTGTGTATGAAACACCTGGTGGTACACTTTTAATACACGCTCACAGAGCTATGGAATCTGTAACTTTAGATAAAGAGACAATGCATAAAAAGGATGAAATTATGCCAAGATATGCTGAATTAATTTACAATGGTTATTGGTATTCAAAAGAAAGATTTAAACTTCAAAAAATTGTCGATCTGAAAAAAAATAAAGTTAATGGATCTATAAAACTTAAATTATATAAGGGAAATATCACCATAGAATCCCGGAACACCAAAAGTTCAGCATATTCTATGAAAAAAGTTTCATTTGAAGAAAATAAAACTTTTAATAAATATAATATTGAGAGATTTATTAATAATCATAAGAGAAAACTTAGAAACTAATTTAGTTTAGGACAATTTGACATTTGTGATAATATAAAGAAATTATAACGTAATATTATGGAATCAATAAAAAACTGGATGATAGATGCTGCAAATATTTTATTTGATGATAGCAAAAATGATCTTAGATCTCTTCCCAAAACTGTAAGGCTGCAAATCCTTTTGGTTTTGAGTTTTATTTGGACTACAGTTTTTAGTTTGTATGTTTTTTCTTACACTACTTTTGCATTTGGTTGGGCTGGGCTTTACGTGGCTCACATAGGTTTAATATTTGCAGTCTATATGACATTTAAAAATTTTCATAAAGCAGAGGAAAGATCTAGCAGTGTTTTTAAAACGAAAAATTTTGATCCCTTTAAAATAATGGTTATTGTTTTTGTAGTAGTATTTATTTTTATCTTTTCTAAAGGAATTGAAGTTTTAACTAGTCCTAATCCAAATTCATATTCTATTCCATATGATGGACCGTCAAAATCAGCACTTGAAAAATGGCTTCCTTTCACCAAAGGTAAATAAATTTAATGGAATTTGGAACATCAAGAGCTTCGGCTGTTGAAAAACTTAATAAATTTGTCGATAAAAATTTATTTGAATATTCTAAGTTAAGAAATTTTGACTATGGCCCAAAAAATAGATCCAATATTTCATGCCTCTCCCCTTATATTACTCACGGTGTAATTACTGAATTAGAGTTAATTAAAAGATCATTAAACAAATTTTCATTTTCTAAAAATGAAAAATTTATTCAAGAAATTTTATGGAGAACATATTGGAAGGGTTGGTTGGAGTTAAGGCCAAATGTTTGGACAGATTTTTTGAATGAGCTTAAAAAAATTCGTGAGGAATTTAGAGAAAATAATAATTATAAAAATGCTATTGAAGGAACTACAAATATAGAATGTTTTAATGAATGGGTAAATGAATTAAAAAACAACAATTATTTACACAATCATACAAGAATGTGGTTTGCAAGTATTTGGACGTTTACCTTAGAACTTCCTTGGCAATTAGGTGCGGAGTTTTTCATCAAACATCTTTATGATGGTGATGCTGCAGCTAATACTTTAGGATGGAGATGGGTTGCTGGAATTCAAACTCAAGGTAAAAATTATTTAGCAAGTGAATGGAACATAAAAAAATTTACAAATAATAGGTTTGCTAATATTAAACTAAATGAAAATGCTCCTCCGAAAACAAGCGATAAAACTTATGCTGCATTAAAATTAGAGTTTAAGAATCCACAAAATCTTGAAGAAAAAAATCTTTTAATTTTTGAGAATAATTTGTCTTTTGAAATAAGTGATTTTAAAAATCAAAAATTTAAAAAGGTTTTTTTAATTTCTAACAAAAATAAAAACCGAACTATAGAGCTCAGTGAAAAATTAGTAAAATTTAAGTCTGAATTAATTGAAGATCAGAAAAAAAGGTTAGAGAAAAAATCAATCAATTGCGAAATTATAGATTTAAGTGAGATACAGAATATTAATGAAACTTATTATGGTTTATATCCTACAGTTGGTGAAAATCTAGATTTTATAAATACAAATAATTTAAAAATAGAATTTCTGCATAGAAAATTAGACCAATTTTCTTGGCAATATTGTAACAAAGGTTTTTTTAATTTTAAAAATTATATTCCAAAAATAATTACAACTTTTAATTAAAACCACCTAAACATTCCGATAATTCCAGCTGTTGCATAAAAAAATTGTAAAAATAATATTCCTCTATGACCACCCCTATAAGCCCAAATTCCAATTAAGATTGCAGATATAAGTAATAAACAAAAACCAAAGAACTCTATACCAATATTCATTGCTACAAATAATGAATACAATATTGCAGTAATGACCCCTGCCCATTCAAAAATTTTATTATTCATAAAAGCTTCTTAAAATTTTGATAAAGAATCTTAGAATAATTATTCATATCTGTCATATTATCTTTTGCGGATTGATCAAATTTTTCTAGAGCTCCATCTCCCAATTGATCCTCTAATGCTTTTTTATACTCTGGAACACAGCCCCACTCATTTACTGTTGTATCTTTAATTTCGATATGAAATTGAATTCCATAAGCATAATTTTTATATTTAAAAATCTGATATTTGGTAACTGGAGATGAAGCTAATAAAGTTACATCTTTATTATTCTCAATTCCTTGGACCTCATAAGAATGCCATTGTAAACTTTTTATTTTATTTGGAAATTTAGAGAATAAATTATCAGTATTTTTTTCTCTAGAAAAATTAATATCCATAATCCCTATTTCAGATGGTTGTGATTTTACTACTTTTCCACCAATAACTTCACCTAATAACTGACAGCCTAAACAAAAACCTAAATATGGTTTTTTTAGATTAATAACAAATTCTTTGATTGCTTTTTTTTCCTCAATTAACCAGGAATAATCTTTTTCCATAAACGTATCCATTGGGCCGCCCATACAAAACATCGCATCAAATTTACTTAAATCATCTGGTATTTTTTCACCCTCATCTAACTCAATAGTAGTTAGATTAAATCTATCAGCTAACATTAAATCTTTAATGTAACCTGGATCCTCTATCTTAATATGTTGTAGTACAATTATGTTCACTTACTTTAGCTTAACTTAGAATAATTCTTTGAACAATTTAAATATTATTATCTGGCAAGCTTTATAAAAATATCACCCATTCCTGTTTCTAAATTTTCTAAAGGTGTATTATTTCGTAATTCACAAAAACTTCCTGTTATTTGATGGCTCCTAATAAAGTCTATTTCAACTTTTTTACAACTTCTACCCTTATGTAATAAACCTATTACTACTCGACCGTTAAGGTTGTAAACTTGATCGTTGTTAATTTTTTCACCATCACAAAAATAGTTTCTATTAACTCTATTTGGAAAATCTTTTTTATTACAAGGATTTTTTATAGTAAATACGTAAAATTCTTTTAAACCATTTATAAACTTATATTTCATTTTTTCTACTTTTGAATATTTCATTACATCACATGAACAAGGAATACAGCACTTATAATAATCACCACAAATTTTTTCATTAGTTTTTCTTTCACTAACAAATAAAAAGTCTGGTTCAGCATTAGGGTCAATTAATGATCCGGACACAGCACAATATAATTTGTTATATTCAATAAAATCTTCATAAGTAATGTCTTTATCAATTATATATTTAAAAAATTTTGGACCTGCAGCGTTTCTATTTTGATCTGGAAAAATTCTTGACCAATCGGTAATTAATTCTTTATAATAATTTTTTTCTGAGGAGTTTGAAATATTGGAAAAAAGTAAAGTTAGTGCACATACAACTGTAAATTTAACTATATTATTTAAAAATTTCATTTAAAGAAAAGACCTATTAATTGCTTATTTGAAAGATTAAATCAAACAAATCTTTCCAAAATAAGTAAGATTTTTATTTTAACTTTTGTCGCACTTAATTAACCTTTTAAATTTGGTATTTAAAGATATTAAAACTTATGAAAAAATTTTACTTTAATATAATTTTGCTAGTAATGATTTTAACCCCATCGATTACTTTTGGAAATGTGATTGATAAGCTAAATGAAACCGGCAGATTCACAAAGTTAAATGAAACGCTTACTAAGTCAGGTTTAAACAATAATTTAAAAGGCAATGGACCATTTACAGTTTTTGCACCATTAGATGATGCATTTGCAGCAATTAGTGCAAAAACATACTATGGCTTGTTAAATGAAGATAATAAAGACAAACTTATAAAAATATTAGGTAGGCATGTTTTTTTGAAAAAAATTACTTCCTCAGAAATAGATGATGAGATCAAGATAAAAGCAATTAATGGTGAAGAAATAACAATTAAAAAAGTAAATGGTATAGTTTATATAAACGAGGCTGAAGTTGTGAAAGCAGATGTTGAGGTCTCAAACGGGGTGATCCATTATATAAACAGAGTTTTACAGCCATTAAATTAATTATTTTTGTTTTATAGTAATTGTTTGATTTAAATTTTTAACAGACATTATTTTAGTTTCTCCGTTAGTCCATTTAATTTGTATTTTAATATTTTTTTCTTTTTTTCTAATACCGTAATGAGCAACTGGTTCCATTTGACAAAGATAGCCTGATCCAGCATCAATTGTTTTTGAATGTTTTCTTAAATTCGAAATAAGTGTTACAGTAGCTCCACGAGCAGGAGCTCCGTATTTATTCAAAGGTTTTATTCTTAAATATTTTTTAGTAGAATCTATTTTTGCTTTATACAAAGATAAAGGCTGATCCACGCTTTCGCCGTGAGAAACTAATAATTCTAGAATTCCATCATTATCTATATCCGCAACAGCTGCACCAGTTCCATATCCATCTTTTTCTAATGCAATGTCCAATGGAATTTGCTCAATTACACCATTATCTAATATTTTGAATAGTTTATTTTTTTCACCAATATTATTCATAAAAATTTCATCAAAACCATCATTGTCAAAATCAGCTGAAATAATTGTTCTTATTCTTGATGGCTCATCGTAAGGTGGTTTCGCTATATCTTTAAAGATATTATTTTTTAAAACATAAGCTCTGTGAAATCCTCCCCAATTTCCATTTAAAATATCAAGTCTTCCTCTATAATAAATATCAGACAAAGCAGTTCCTCTACCATTTTGAAGAACATCCTCAACTCTGTATTCATACGCAACATCTAAAAATTTGCCTTTTTTATTTTCATATAAGAAATTTGCTCCCCTCTCATTTGCTGCAAAGATATCGATGTTATCAGAAATTATATGTCCTGCTACTACTGCACGACCTCCTGTAACTTTAGCCAAGTTTAATTGAACAGATTTATCAATTATAATGTCATTACTATATTCATAAAATCTAGTTGGCCCACCATAGTTAGCGACATATATTCCATAATTCCCATCTCCTTTTCTATCAACACATACAACTGACCTACCAGCAGTCAAATTTAAATCCTTTTGATTTTTTTCAGTTTCAAATAAATCAATAAATTTTCTTCCGTCAAAATCTATCAGTCTATCAGAATATTTTTTTGTTCCACTATATGTATCTGTGTTAAGAAAATATATTTCTTCATACCCATCTTTATCTATATCGCATGCAGCTACACCAATAGTTCTCCTAAACTCATCTGTAAATTTTTTTTGATTTATTATATTAATCAATTTTCCATTTTCGTAAGATAAGGCTAGATTAGGATAACCAAAACCTGTGACTACAAAATCAAAATTTCCATCTTGGTTTACGTCGGTAACAGAAACGCCATAACTAAGTCTTTTAGGATTGTCAGAGATTATACTTGTTAAATCCTCAAAAAAACCAGCGCTTGAATAAGTTGGTATTATAATTACAAAAAAAATTATCAGTTTTTTTAAATATTTCATTATCTCAATTCACATATTTTTTACTTGAGCATTTTTTTGAACAATATTTAACTTTTTCCCAATTTAATTTCCATTTTTTTCTCCAATTAAAAGGTCTTTTGCAAACTGGACAGGTTTTAGATGATAAATTTTCTTTTCTCATTAAATTGTATTTTGTTTGATAAATTTATCAGCCTCAGATAAAATTAATTTTTTTCTATCCATTTTCATTTTATCAAAAATTCTTACCATCATTGATAGTCTGGGGTTTGTTAAAAAAAATTTTCTATTTCGATCTATAAATCTCCAATAAAGACCATCCATGGTATTGCACCACTCTCCTTTTTTAAAATCCATCATTTTCATAAAATAAGCGGATCCGCAGATATAAGGTTTAGTTGCAAATATTCCACCATCGCTGAATAATCCCATGCCATAAACATTTGGTACCATTACCCAATCAGAAGAATCTACAAACATTTCCATAAACCATTTATAAACTACGTTTGGTTTAATCTCACAAAGGTTCATAATGTTAGATAAAATCATGAGTCTTTCAATATGATGAGACCAGCCATGATTTAATGCATTCTTGATAGCATAGTCTAATGGTGGCAAACCTGTTGTTCCATCGTACCAAGATTTTTTCATTTTTCTATTTTGTTTAAAAAAATTTTTGGTTTCCATTTCCTCTGAATAACTTTGATAAATTCCTCTCATAAACTCTCTCCAACCAATTATCTGGCGAATATAACCTTCTAAAGAATTCATTCTAATTTTATTTTTTTTATGAAAATCTAAAACTTTTTGAATAATAAATTCAGGAGTTATTAAACCTAAATTGATATAAGGACTTAATGCACTGTGAAATAAAATGTTGTCTTTTTGATTTACTGCATCTTCATAGTCACCAAACAAATTTGATTTTTCTTTTATAAAAAAATTTAAGAGTTTAACTACGTCATCAAATTCTGTTGCTAGCCAAAAGTTTTCTGTACTACCTGGATGATCTTTAAATAATTTTTCTACGATAGGCTTTAATTTTTTTGTATGATGGGTTTCATTGATTTTAGGAAATTTTGGTATTGAGATATCTTTTGGCAATTTATTTCTATTATCCTCATCAAAACTCCATTTTCCTCCAATTGGATTTCCATCAGCTCCTACTAGTATTCCAGATTTTTTCCTGACTTCTTTATAAAATGTTGCCATGAAAGGTTTTTTAGATTTTCCTAAATAATTTTTAAATTCATTTCTTGAATTTAAAAACATTGGGGTTTGAATAATATTCCACTTAATTTTTTCTTTTTTTATAAATTGTGAAATTTTTTTTTCAAAAAATTTGTCCTCAATTTCAAAACTTGAAATTTCATTGATTTTTTTTTGGATAATAATTTTTTTTAATTTTTTAAGATAATCCTCTTTAAAATCTTTATCCTCAATTTTTAGATAATTTAATTTGTATTTATTTTTTTTTAAGCTATCTGAATAAGAACGCATAGAAGACAAGAAAAGCAGAATTTTTTGTTTATGATGCTTTTCATAAGTGCATAAACCATTATCTTCTGCCATGAAAAAAAGATGGTCCTTTTTGAAGCGGTCTAGGTATTTTAATGGAAATAATTGATTACCAAGTATAAAAAATAACCTCATAAATAAATATAACTAAAAAATAATTTTATGTCAGAAAAATATCTTATTTTTGGTGCGACAGGATCTATCGGTTCGAGTTTAGCTGAACAATTAAAAAATTCTGGAAAAAGTATTCACTTGGTTGCAAGAAATGAAAGTGAAGTAAGTTCGATCGCTGAAAAACTTGGATGTTCTTTTACAGTTGCAGATGTTCTTGAAGATAATTTTATTGAAAAGGTTAAATCAGATATTGATGACATTAAAGGTATCGCTTATTGTGTTGGTTCAATAGATTTGAAACCACTTAGAATGGTAAGTGAACAAGATTTTAACAAGTGTATGAAGTTAAATCTTTATTCTGCAGTTGAAACTATAAAAGGATATCAAGAAACTTTAAAAAAAAATAAAGGATCAATTGTTTTATTTTCAACGGTTGCTGCTCAAAGAGGTTTTACAAATCATGCAATAATTGCTTCTGCAAAAGCAGCTGTGGAAGGTTTAACTGTTTCTCTTGCTGCAGAATTTGCTCCAAATATAAGAGTTAATTGTATTGCTCCGAGTTTAACAAATTCTAAAATTGCAGAGCCAATGTTAAAAAATAAGGCTTTGGCAGATGGAATTGCGAAGGCTCATCCATTAAAAAGATTGGGAGAGGGTAAAGACTCTGCATCACTTGCAAAATTTTTAATCACTGATGAAAGTTCTTGGGTTACTGGTCAGATTATTGCAGTTGATGGGGGAAGATCTAAATTATCCTAAAGAGAAAAATCAAAGAACTAATAGCCAAATTTTTCCCAGGTATTATTTTTTTTTGAACATACCGCTGAAAAAAAATTCAATTTATAACGATTACTTTTAATGAATTTACTTAAACTTATATTATTTGATTTAATAAGCTCTGGACTCACTAGGCATAATTTAAATCTTTTACTATAATATTTTAAGTCATTAAAATTTAGTGGAATCTTATTATCGAAAGTATCTACCCAAACCCAATTTATTTTTTTATAAAAAAAATTTAAATTACTTAAATTTTCAAATTTTGAAATTCTTAAACAAAGATTACTTTTTTTCTTTTTTTTAACGAATTCAAATATTTTAGGGACAGTTACATCTAATAGAAAATAATTTTTTATTTTAAATTTTTTTAGGTAATTTAAAATTAAATTTTCTATACCTTCTTCTTTTACATTTAAAATTAAAAATTTATGATTAAATTTTTCTAAATATTCATTTAATAATACTGACTTTTTAAATGGCTCATGATTTAATATTAATTTTTTATTAAAACTTCTTATATCTATCTCAACACCAAAATTTTTGTTTAAATCTTTAAGTTTTTTTAAAGAGTTTACTCTATGTTGTATTTTAAGCATTTAATAATTTTTTATAACACCTTTAACATAATCATTTTTTCTTTTCCCTTTTTTTATTTCATTGATGGAGTCTAAAAGTTGAACTGCATTTTCTAAATCTATTTCATGAGTAATAAGCTCTTCAAATGCTTTACTTTTTAAAAGAAAAGAATGTGCTTGTTTCCAATTATCATTTTTGCATTTAAAAGATGAATTCCAAACACCTTTGATATTAATTTGTTTTCTTAAAATTTCACTCACTTCATTTTTTTTAAAAACTAAATCTTTATTAATATTTCCAGAATAAAAGACTTTTCCATCTTTTTTTGTAAACATAATTGCTTCTTTAAAACACTGATTATTTCCAGTTGTTTCTATTACAATATCAAATTTTGAAATTAGCTCTTTTTGAAAATGTAAATTTTCTTTTCCTTTTAAAGATAAATATTGAGCAGTTGAAAATTTTTTACCCAAATTTAGTTTAAATTTATTACGATCTAATATATGAACTTGATGATGTCTTGCTATTTTTTTTAATATTCTTGCAAGTATTTGACCTAAAAAACCTGCTCCAAGAATTAAAACTTTCTTTTTATCATTTAAATCATTTTTAAATTTACTTATAATGTTGAATACGACTGCTGTAGGCTCGATCAAGGAGCTTTGTTCAAAAGGTAAATTTTTTGATACTTTAAATAAATTCCATTGATTAACATCTAAAAATTCAGCAAAAGATCCATCAATTCTTGATCCATAATAACTATAGTTATTGCAAAGATTAAATTTTTCTTCGTTGCAATTTTCACATGTATTAATTATCTTTTTATTTAAACAACATGGCACTAGTGGAAATGCACTTACAATATCTCCTTTACTAAATTTTGTTACATTTTTTCCTATTTCAGTAATTTTGCCAACAAACTCATGTCCTAAAACTAGTGGATAATGATATGCCATTGAGTCATAAGCTCTAGGTATATCCGAAGCACATATTCCTGATGCAAGTATATTAATTCTACAATGATTATTTTTAAGTTTTTTTAAAGATTTATTTACAATTTTAAATTTTTTATTTTTAACTAATGCTAAAGATATCATTTTTGTTAATTTAAATTTTCAAAAAAATTTTTCCAATAAATATATTGGTTATAACTAAATACATCTCCAAGATTTTTCCAATAATCTACTTCAAATATTTTAATCTTTTTTTTCTTTTTAATCAAAAAATTTATATTATTGGCAACATAAAGTTCATTATTGATAAAATTTTTTTTATTCAAAGAAATTTCATGCATATCAAAAAAATCTTTTGAATTCTTAAACCAAAAAGATCCTATTATCATGTGATCTTCAGATGGATTTTTTGAAATGGTTACTTTTTCAGTAATTTTTTTAACTAATCCCTTATTTTGTATACAATATGCATAATCATTGTAATTTTTTACTATTGTGGATTTTAATCTGTAAGTAAATATAACAACATCAGAATTTTTAATTGTTTTAAGAAATTTTTTATAAGAATACTTCATAATATAATCACAAGAGTGAATGAATAAATCTTCATCAGCATTAATCTTACTAATCACCTTATAGCAAGTATCTGATTGGCCAAGTGTATCTTTATCCAATAAAAATGGAGAAATTTTATTTTTTTTTAAAATTCTTTTAATAACTCCATATTTATGAAAAACTTTTTTTTTTAAAATACAAATTTTTTTTTTACTAGGTGGTAATTCTTTTATAGACTCCTCTAAAATTGTACTATTATCAATACGTATTAACGGCTTTATAGTAGAAAAATTATTTCGCTTAAATCTCTCTCCTAAACCTGCCATGGGTATAATAATATTTTTTATCATAGATATTTCGATAATTTATTATTATTAAAAAAATTTTGCCAATCAATATATTGGCTATAATCTTTTGGGGTACCTATCGAGATAAATTTATCAGCCTCAAAATTTAATATTTTTTTTTTATTATTTATAATTGTTAAGTATAATAAAGATACATACATTTCTTTAAAATTTTTTATTAATTTTTTATTCTGAAATGTTTTTTTGGTATAATATTTGAAGTCAGAAAAATCTTTAAAGTAATATGAACCAGTTGAGGCAAATTCTAAAAAAGGTTTATCCGTAAAAGATTTTTTTTCTCTCAAACCAATAATTTCGTTTTTTAAAACTTTTAAATAACAGTAAAGTGTTCCTGAAAAAGAACTTGGATGAAAACCTTTAAAAGAAACTATACCAAAATCGTAGTTAATTATTTCTCTTTTAAATTTTTTGTAATCCCATTTCATTAAAAAATCGCAATAAGAAACAATAATATTTTTTCTTCCCTCACAGCTTTTTGCTTGAAAAGCAGAATATGCGGGACCCTTATTATTTTCAGGTATTATATTCAAATAAATATTTTTTTTTAGACCTTTTAAATAATTTTTTAAATTCTTGTATTTCTTAACTTGTTTATCTGTAATGACTAAGTGAAAGTTATCATCATCATCATAATTATTTAAAATTTCAGATATTACTGTTGATCTACCATCTAGAGGAAGTAGAAATTTGGGTGATTTTATTCCAGATTTTATAAATCTATTAGATTTACCAGCCATTGTTATAATTATATTCATTCTTATTTAGTTCAAGAATTTTTTCCAGTACTGGACAGTTTCGAAAATATTTTTTTTTAAATTTTTATCTATTGGATCTCTTTCTTTAAATGAAAGTTCAAAAGCAAGTTCGGTATCAGAATTATTATTATTTTTCAATATATCTAAAATTTTCTTAGGTTTAATAATTCCATCTTTATTATTTTTTTTTGTAAATGGCAAATGTGCAAAATTATTTTTTTTTACTTGCTTGATATGAATAACTGGGCTTTCACTAGAAAATTTTTCTAACCATTTGTATGGATCATAGTTAGACTTATCTTTAGAATTTATATCCCCATGACCAACATCTAAACAAAGATCAAATTTATATTTTTTTTTATTTAATAGTGAGTGTATTTTATTACATTCATTTAACGTTTCTCCAAATTCTCTTGCAATTGACATTGGCTCCCATATTAGAGATTTAATTTTTTTTTTACTCGCATATTCTCCTATTAAATGCCAATTTTTTATTATTCTTGTTTTTAATAATTTTTTTCTTTGTTTATTATCTTGATAAGAAAGTATACCCAAATGACTACCAACATGATTTGCACCCAAATCTATACCAACATCAATAAAACGTTTAAACCAATTGACCCAGTAAATTTGATGATCTTTATCAGGATGACCTAAATGATTTAACCTTGTAAATGCTCCCGTAAATAAACTATTAACTTTAACATTGTATTTGTTTAAAATTTTGTCGAGCTGTTTTACATTTTTAAAAATATATCGATCTGGCAAATTCATATTGAGCCAATCTGACGTTGGTTGAATATAGTTCAATTTTAAACTATTTTTTACAAAGTCGATAAATATTTCATTATTATTAAATCTGTTGACTGCAAAACCAGTATTTATACTTAATTTGTATTTTTTTATCACTTATAAAACTTTATCTATAGACTCTTTTATTTCTTCTAATGACTTTTTTATTGTTGCATCTTTTCGGAATAAACCTGATGATCCTAAAACAAGAATATTCGCTCCAGCTTTTATAAAATCTGGTATAGTTGACTTATTAATATTACCATCTGCTGTAATCGTTATATTCAGTCCCATTTTCTCAATTAGATTTTTTAATTTTTCAATTTTTCTTATTGTTTGAGGAATTAATCTTTGAGATTTAAAACCCGGGTTAACGCTCAATACAAGTACATTATCTAATTCTTCTATTACATACTCGAGATTCTCTAAAGGTGTTGCGGGTGAGATTGCACAAGCAACTTTTGATTTATTTTTAATATTTATTAAATCTCTGTGTAAATTTTTTGATGTCTCCTGGTGAATTGTAAAAATTTCATTTTTGTTCAAGTCAAAGTTTTCGAATAGTCTCATCGGTTCTTCCACCATTAAATGGTAATGACCAGGAAGTTTGGTATTTTCTTTGACAGTATTTATAATCGAGGATCCCATTGTAAAGTCTGGCGCATAAATACCATCTGCGATATCATAATGCATATAATCAATATCATTTTCTTCTAAAGATAAAATTTGATCTTTTAACGAAAGCCAATTTGCACACATTAAACTAGCTGATAATTCTATATTTTTATACATCTTTATCTTTTACCTGGTTTTAAAATTATTTTAATATATTTATTTTTTTTCATCGTTTTAAAAGCAAAATTATATTCATTTATTGGTATACGGTGTGTAATTAAACTATCAACTTTAATTTTTTTGTTTATCAGTAATTTTGCAGCCTTTATTACATGTCTTCTTTCTGAGCCATGAGATCCAACAACTTTGAGCTGTTTGTAATGGATTTTATTAGTATTTATCTTAATCATTGGATCAATCATATTTTTTTTTGCAAGTCCTGCAAAAAAATTAATACTTGATCCATTGCTGGCTATATTTACGGCTTCTACCTGAGCTTTTGCCGAACTGCATGCTACAAAAACATAATCTAATGAATTATTCTTTAAAAATGTTCCAATCTTTTTTTTATAAGTTTTTAAATTTAATTTAATTACACTGGAACCTTTTATACCATTCTCTAGCTTGTATTTATCTTGGTCTATCAAAAAAACTTTTTTACTTTTGTTTAATATACATAATTTTGCAATAAGTTGACCTATCGATCCAGATCCAAATATTAAAACATTTTTATTTGATTTAAGACCAATTTTTTCAATCCCATTTAAACAACAGGCCAATGGTTCAGTTAAGGCAAGTATATCACTTTTTATTTTTTTTTTTGATATGTGGTGAGGAAGCTTCATAAGAATATTTTTATTGATTCTTAAATATTTTTGAAATCCACCATCTATTTCATGACCTATTGCAAAATTTTTATGGTGTTCTATATCGGCACCTAGGGCTATTTGGGAATTCTCTTTAAAGTAGGATTGATTTTTTGGGGCACTTTTAATCGTACCTGCAATTTCATGTCCCATTACACGATTTTTTTTTAACCTGTTGCTGCCATTATTAAACATCTTTAAATCTGATCCACACATGCCACAACTTTCCACTTCAATAATAACATCATCATTTTTAGGATAAATTTTTGAATAATTAAGAGATAGTTTCTTAGGTTTTATATATCTTAAAGATGTGTTGTTAAACATAATAGGTATCTAAATGCAGAGCATAAAGGTAATTAATTATAGGTCAATAATTTTTTTTAATATAGAAATTTTTGCATTATAACAATGCAATATTAACTAAAAAAAATTAAGTAATTTAAAATGAATTATTCTTTAATAATACCATGTTATAATGAAGGAAAAAATTTACCTATTTTAATAAATAAATATAAAAAATTTTTAATAAATCCTAAAAACGAATTGGTTTTAGTAAATAATGGTTCAGTTGATGATACAGAAATCATTTTCAAAAAATTAACTAAATTTAAAAATATAAAAACTTGTAGAGTCAAAAAAAATATTGGTTTTGGTTTTGGCTTAAAAAAAGGAATATTAGCCTCAAGTGGAAAAATTATAATTTATTCTCATGCAGATTTTGAAGTAAATCCAAACGACGTAATTAAATCAATAAAACTTTTTGAAAAAAATAAATATGAAAAAAAAATTTTTATTAAAGGAAACAGAATTCAATTACTCAAAAATCATTGGACTGGTACAGATATATTTTTTTCTTATGGGTACACAGTTTTAAGTTTAATACTGTTTAGAAAAAAGATATATGATATACATGCCATGCCTGTTTTGTTTTCTAAAAAACTATTAAAAAATTTAAATTACTTTCCAAACGAATTTTCAATAGACCTAGCCCTTTATGTTCACGCAATAAAAAATTATTATAAAATAATAAGATTTCCAGTAAATTTTAATAAGAAAAAAAGAAAATATGGAGAAGGAAGCAGCGATAATATAATAAAATTGATTCAAAATAGTTTTGTTCAATTTTACCATTCATTGATAATTTTATTTAAATCAAAATAAAATAAAATCCTAATACAAAGGTAGTATTAGTAATATAATTATTCTAGACACTATTTAAATAATAGTTACTATTTTAAAAAGTTATGTATTTAATGAAAAAATTATCAATTTTTTACAATTCTAAACCCTCTGAATCATTTATCACTTCAATTGTAATATTATTAAGTGGGTTTTTTATTTTAAGTTCTTCAAGTTTATTTATAGGAAATTTTGATAATATATATTTACTCTACGCGTTGGTGACTTGGCTTTGGCTTAGGCTAAATGAGGAAATTTTTAATTTTCTTTTAAAAAAAAAGATAGACAAAATTCTTTCATTTTCAATCAGTTGGATAATTCCAATTATTATTATTTGTTTATTAGGTCTTTTTCATTTTAAATTGCCGATTTTTATTCTAGCAATAATTGCTTTAATTGATCTTTTATTTTTCACATTTTTTAATAAAAAATCTTTTTTCAAATTAAACTGGAGAAATTTATTTTGTATATTTATATCTGGTCTAACAATTATTTTTTTAATTGCTATTAACACTGACCATTTAGCTTGGATAGATGAACTAGTTTATATGGGTAGAGTTCGTCAGGATACTTTGCGCGATGCTGCAATTTTAAATTCTTGGATTCAATACTCAACTATTAGCCATGGTGTACATGGGTTACTTTTTGAGCCTTACCATTCTCTCTATGTGCACTTTTTAGATCCGTTTATCAATGACACAACTAATGTGTTTCAAGTATTTACTATATTTGCCAACATAATTATCCCAGCAATAGTTGTATATGGATGTTCAAAAATTATTATAAATATTGGTTCAAATTATATAATTGAAAATTGGTATTTTTTTCTTTTATTTTTTATTCTTACTTTTGCTGAATTAAGTTATATTATGCATCAAAGGTCATTTTTAATTGCAACATTACTTTTTATCGCAATTATTCCTTTAGTTTTTAACATTATTAAAGACCCCAAAAATTCACATGTAGAGGTTATTTTAGTATGCTTACTTGTTCCATTAATAATTTATGCAAGAGCATTTCATGGATTATTTACTTTGGGTATATTGTGTTATTTTTTATTAATTAAAAAAATTCCTTATAAATTAATAATATTATCATCAATAACATTATCAGTTTTGTTTGTTATATTCTATTATGGACAAACTCAGAGATCACAAGAAGCAATTCTGGGTAATGGTTATATATTAGAATTTTTTTTAAGATCACAAGGAAATATTTTAGATAACTTTTCTATTCCAATAATTATATTTCTTTTGATTTTCCTTTTCAAAAAAAGTGGACTTAAATATAAATACAGTAATCAAACAAATAAAGATCTCTTTTTATATTTTACGTTTGTAATCTGTTTGATTAGTTTATTTTTAATATTGAAATCAAGAGGATTCAGTGACACATTTTATCAATTGGTGCCTATTTACTGGTTCACATTTTTCTTTTTACTAACACCAAATTTTAGTCAAACATTTTTCAATTTATCTAAACAAAAAAAAATTTTTAAATTATTTAATATTAAGCCATTAATAATATTTATATTATTTATAGCTTCTATTAGTTTTATACAAAAAAATTTTTATAAAATTGTAAATTACCAAAGTTATTTAATGGAAACCATAAAAGATTTTAGAGTAATGAATAATCAATGGAGTGGTAATGATATAAGGAGTGAAATTTTCATTAAAGATATAAACTTAACAGAATGTGATAAAGAAAAATTTACTTTAGTGTGTTCGTTAAAGAAAAAAATACTTGGAAGTCAAAATTTTAAAGAACAATCCTCTAAATTGTTCTTAAAAAAGATGATTAATCAAGCAACTAATTCAGCTAAAAAACTTAATGGAAACACAGCTGTATATATAAATCCTTCTCATAAATATTGGGAGTTTGAAAAAGATTATGGTTTTAAAGGTAAGTTTAGTTATTTTTTTATGGCGACTGCTAAATTGCCAATTATTTTTGGTGCTCATCCAGATAATACAGATATCAATCAAGTTAGTGTGGCTCACGCTAATGATGGTACATTAAAAAATTTAGATGAAATTGGCAATAATATAGATATTTGCGTTGCAGCTAAAATTGTCGAAATTGATAATATCATAATTTTTAAGGAAAAAAATTTAATAGAAATATTACAATGCGAGTAAATATTTATATATATCTGCTATCGTAACTTATGACTGATAGAAAAAAATTAATTATCTAAAATTTTTTTTTTTGCTTTCTCAAATTCTTCTTGAGTCAATGCTCCACTTTTGAGAAGTTCATTTAATTTTGTAATTTCATCACTTAAATTTTCATTATTTGATGAAATATTTTTATTCTCGTTTTCATATTCATCAAATTTTTCTTTTCTATTTTCATCTTTAGCTTTAAAGCCTTTCATAATAGCTGAGCCACCTAAATAAAGAACAAAACCAAGTATTGGAAATACTAATGCAAAGAATATTATTTTTTCCATAAATTAATCTTCATCCTCTTCCCTCCATTTTTTTTCATACATTAGCCATGCAGCATATATTACTGATACTGTACCCACTATCATACCATAATCAAATCCTGTTTGTTGGTCATGAAGATACCAACCTAGCTGAGTTGCTCCAATTGGAGGAATGGTGAGTAACAGAAATATTATTCCTATTCTGTATGGATATTTTGGCTTTTTCATTCCTAAGACTAACAGATTAAACTTCTAGAATTAAATATTAAATTTGCGATCTTTTGAAACACTCTATTGTGTTTTTAAGCAAACAAGCAATCGTCATTGGACCTACACCGCCAGGAACTGGGGTCAGTGCTTTTGCATTTTTGGAAACTTCATCAAAATGAACATCTCCTACTATACCTTTGTCAGTTTTATTAATTCCAACATCAATAACTATAGCGTCTTTTTTTACCCAATCTCCTCTTACAAGTTCTGGAATACCAACGGCTGCTACAATAATATCAGCTTCTAAACATTCTGCTTTTAAATCTTTAGTTCTAGAATGAGTTATTGTTACTGTACAATTTTCTTTTAACAAAAGTTGAGTCATTGGTTTTCCATTTAAATTTGATCTACCAACTACAACTGCTTTTTTACCACTTAAATTTGGTTCAATTTTTTTAATCAATAAATAACATCCAAGTGGGGTACAAGGAACAGAGCTTTCATAACCAGATGAAAGATTTCCAACATTCATTGGATGAAATCCATCAACATCTTTCGAAGGATCTATTGCTTCAATTACTTTTTGCTTATCTATATGCTTTGGTAAAGGTAGTTGAACTAAAATTCCTGAAACAGTTGTATCTTTATTAAGTTGACTAATTTTTTCTAAAACAGTTTTTTCATCGACTGAGTCTGGATACTTAATTACGTCCGATTTTAATCCTACCTCGTTAGCTGATTTCTCTTTATTTCTAACATAAATTTGACTTGGCGTTAAATCTCCAATTAAAATCACTGTCAATCCTGGAATTCTATTATGTTTAGTTTTCAATTCAGCAACTTCTTTTTTAAGTTCTTCTCTTAATTCTGCCGCTGCTTTTTTACCGTCAATTAAAATCATGGTTTTCTAAAATATTAATGGTGCAATATAGAGCTTCATACACATTTCAATAAACCAAATCAATAAAAGAAGTATAATTGGAGAGATATCTAAAGAACCTAAATTAGGCAGAAATCTTCTAATTCGATTAAGAAATGGATCAGTTAATCTATATGTAAGCTCTAATATTGAATAAACAAATCTATTATGGGTATTTAAAATATTAAAAGCGATTAGCCAGCTTATCAGGACATTAGCTATTACAACATAGGAATAAAGTTTTAAAATTTGTAATACTAGATAAAAAACAGCAATCATTTCTTTTCGATGTAAATAGACTGGCTAGGAAAAGCAAAAGATGCTTTGTTGTTTTCTACAATCTTTTTAATTTCTATAGCCAATTTTTCTTTTACTGAAAGCCATTCATTCCAACTATCTGATTTTGTAAAACAACGAACATACATATCGATTGAACTATCTGAAAATTTATCAACCCTTACTGCGATTCCAATATTAGTATCAAAATCTTCACTTTTTTTAATATGTTCTTCAATTTGATTTCGAATAGTTTTTAGCTGATCAATTGTTGTGTCATATTGAAGAGTGATAATCCAACTTATTAACCAGTTTGAAGTTTCACTTACATTCACAACTGCATTTTCTGCAAACTGAAAATTTGGAATTATTGCTAACGATTTATCAAATTTTCGAATTGTAGTTGATCGAAATCCAATTTTTTCAACTATTCCCTCTATTATCCCATCTACTAAAATCCAATCTCCTATTTTAAATCTTTTTTCAACAAGGACTAAAATTCCTGAAATCAAATTTTTAAAAAGATCTTGTGCACCTAAAGCTACAGCTACACCAAACAATCCAAGTCCTGCAATAATTGGGCCAATTTTTATTCCCCACAGTTCTAACACGGCTGCGAGACCTAAAATAAAAATTAAAATTTTAAGAGATTTAATAATCCAGCCAATTAATTCCCTTGTTAAAATTTTATCTAACCCACTTAAAATATAAGAAATAGGTTCAATTATTTGATGAATAACCCAAAAAATTAAGATGGTAATTAAGGTTCTATTTATTGTATCTGCTACTTCTCGACCTTCACTTGAAAAAGTCATGTAATAACTTGCTATAAAAAAACCTAAAACGATCGGTAGAAACCTTGCTGGCCCTACTAACGCTTTTACAAAAGTATCATCTAGTTTATTTGTTGTTCTTTTTGAAATTACCTCTAATTTTTTAATTATTAATTTACTTATTAAACCTCTAAATATTAAAAATATTAGAAATATTCCTATTCCTATTAAAATTTGAAAAATATCAACTCCAAGAATTCCTTTATTCCATACAGACAAAAAAATTTCAGAAAAATTATTTATTATTTCCATAGCTAAATTTTATATAACAAAAACTCTTCTTCTCCAGGATTAAAAAGAAAAATTTTCTTCCATTTAATTTCATTCAATATTGATGAGGTTTTTTCGCCTAAACACATTAAATTTGTGTTCATCCAAAGAGATTCGGACTTATAGATTTTAATGAATTTTAAGAAGCTAGATGCACTGTTTTTGGAATATACATAAACTATGTCGGGCATATTGGACTTTAGAACTTCAATAAAATTTTCATCAAATTTTTCATTATGACTTGTCCGATAATTTATAATTCTTTTAATATTATATCCTTCTTTCATTAATTGATGATCAAGATCTGTGGAGATTGTTTCTCCACTTACATAAATTAAGTTACCAATTTTTTGTTCAAAATTTTGAAGAATCAATTCCTTCAAATTTTCTACATTACCCTCTGCAGCTATCACATTTTGAAAACCAACACTTCTAGCTTTTTTTTCTGTAGCAGTACCTACACAGAAACATAAAAGGTTTTTATCAATATTTTTTAAATTTAAAAATTTTACTGCGTTAGCACTTGTAAAAATTATTCCTTTGTAATCTAAAAAATTAACATGCTCATAATCTAACTTATTAATATTTATAAGTGGAAGATGAGAAACTTGATGTCCCAAAGATTTTAGTTTTAGTATCATTTCGTGACAATCTTCTAACGGTCTAGTTAATAGAATATGCATATTATTTTTTATAAGAATTATTTGATTTTTTTTTTAATAGTTCTCCAACTTTAAAACCTAATTTTTTTGCATCACTTATTTTTGATGTTTTTTTTTCATAAAATCTCTGACTACCATCTAGAGAAAAAAGCTCTGCCTCTAAGACTATATTATCATCCTCCATAAATGAATGGACTCCTACAGCTGTTTCACAGTCCCCCTCTAAGACTTTAAGAACATTTCTTTCAGCATGAGCTCTCTCAAATGTTTTTTTATCATTAATCTTTTCTAATATTGAAATTATTTTGTTATCATTGTTACGGCATTGAAGCGCAATAATACCCTGTCCTGCGCTAGGAATTATTTCTGATGTTGAAAATACTTCGGTAACTTTATCCTCTATTTCTAAAGATTTAATTCCTGCATAAGACAAAATTATTCCATCATACAAACCATCATAAAGTTTTTTAATTCTAGTGTCGACATTACCTCTTATAATTTTACAGTTTAGATCACTTCTCATATTTTTGATTTGAAATTCTCTTCGCAAAGACGAGGTTCCAATAATTGAATTTGATTTTAATTCTTTTAGTTTTTTTTTATCTTTTGTAATTAAAATCTCTCTTGGATCATTTCTTTCTAAAAAAGTATCAATCATTAAACCTGTCGTCTCTATTGCTGGTAAATCTTTTAAAGCATGGACCGCTATATCAATTTTTTTTTCTTGTAACTCTTTTTCTATATTTGTTGAAAATAAACCTTTACCTCCCACTTCTGATAATCTTATATCCTGAACTTGGTCACCTTTGGTGGTTATTTTTTTAATTAAAATATCTTCATCTTTTAAATTAGTATTATGAATGATCTTATCTTTGGCAATTTGTGCATAAATTAATGCTAACTTGCTCCCTCTTGATCCTATTTTTATTTTATTATTCATAATAAATTTATTTCTTACTTGTATTGAGATTGTACAATTAATAAAAACTAATTGAATGAATAAAAAACCCTTAATTCTAGGTATAGAATCCAGTTGTGATGAAACTGCTGCATCTCTAATAACTGAAAATGAACAAGGAGCCCCAATTATTTTATCAAATATCATTTCAAGCCAAGTTGATGTGCATAAAGATTTTGGTGGAGTGGTTCCTGAATTAGCTGCTAGATCACATATGGAAAAAATAGATTGGATAGTTAAAAAAGCAATTGATAAAAGTGGAAAAAATATTGAAGAAATTGATGCCGTTGCCTCTACAGCTGGTCCAGGTTTAATCGTTTGCTTATCTGTGGGCTTAAGTTTTGGTAAAGCTTTTGCTGCTTCACTAAACAAACCTTTCATCGCCGTCAATCATTTAGAAGGTCATGCACTTAGTCCGAAAATTAATTCAAATATAAACTATCCATACTTACTCTTGTTAATTTCAGGTGGACATTCACAATTTTTAAATGTTCAAGGGCTTGGAAAATATAAAAGATTAGGAACAACAATTGATGATGCGTTAGGTGAGGCTTTTGATAAAACTGCAAAACTTTTAGGAGTAGAATTTCCTGGCGGTCCACAGATAGAAATTATGGCCAAAAAAGGTGACCCAAACAAATATGATTTACCAAAACCAATATTTCATAAAGGTGGGTGTAACTTATCTTTTTCTGGTCTTAAAACTGCAATTCTTAAAATAACTAAAGATATTAAGACTGAACAAGAAAAATTTGATCTTGCTGCATCATTTCAGAAAACTATTAATGAAATTTTATACAAGAAAACTAAGATAGCCTTTAGTGAATTTGAAAAACAAAGTAGACCGAAAGAAAAAATATTCGTGGTCGCAGGTGGGGTAGCTGCGAATAAAAAGATAAGATCTATGCTTACAGATTTATGTTCTGAAAAAAATTATCAAAGTATATTTCCTCCAATTGAATTGTGCGGTGATAATGCTGCGATGATTGCAATGGTTGGTTTAGAAAAATTAAAATTAAAAAAATTTAGTAAATTAGATCATCCTGCTAAACCAAGGTGGCCCCTTGACGAAGATGCTGCTTTTTTAAAAGGTGCTGGGATTCAATTATAATGCAATACTGGTTAATGAAATCAGAACCAGATGTCTGGTCAATTGATCAACAAAAAAAAGCTGGTGTAAAAGGATCGGCATGGGATGGCGTACGAAACTATCAAGCTGCAAAAAATTTAAGAACAATGAAAAAAGGAGATCTGTGTTTTTTTTATCATTCAAATATTGGAAAAGAGATTGTAGGAGTTGTAGAAGTTATCAAAGAAGCATATTTAGACAAAACAGATAAATCAGGTCGTTTTGTTGCTGTAACAGTTAAGTATTTACACAAATTAAAAAAACCTGTTAATCTTGATGAGATAAAGAAAAACAAGCAATTAAGCCATTTAGCACTAATAAAACAAAGCAGATTGTCTGTAATGCCAATTGACTCTAAAAGCTGGAAAATCTTGAATAAGATGGGTAAAACTTAGTTTTAAATTTGAAATTTATGCCAAAAAAAAAGAAAAAAAGAAAAGTAAAAAAAAAAACTTCTAAAAAAAAATCAGTCAGAAGAAAAGTAAAAAGAAAAACTTCTAAAAAAAAATCAGTCAGAAGAAAAGTAAAAAGAAAAACTTCTAAAAATAAAAATAAAAAAACTGAAAATAAAGACTCACCAGCTGAATTAATTATCAAAAGTAAACCTGAGTGGATAAGAGCAAGTTTAGCAAGTAAAGCTCAATATCAAAAAAAATATAATGAATCGATTAAAAACAATGAGAATTTTTGGAAAAAAGAGGGAAAAAGAATTACTTGGATAAAACCTTATAAAAAAATTAAAGAAGTTAAATATAGCTCTACGGATGTTAAAATTAAATGGTTCCATGATGGAACCTTAAATGCATCAGCTAACTGTATTGATAGACATTTAAAAGATAAAAAAGATAAGACTGCAATAATTTGGGCTGGGGATGATCCTAAAGATAGTCAAAAAATTTCATATAAACAACTTCACCAAAAAGTATCTAAGGCCGCAAATGGTTTAAAAAAATTAGGAATTAAAAAAGGTGATCGGGTAACTATTTATCTAACAATGATACCTGAATTAGCAATTTTAATGTTAGCTTGTGCGAGAATTGGTGCTGTTCATTCAATCATTTTTGGAGGATTTTCTGCAGACTCTATTTCTGGCAGAGTTAACGATTGTGAATCGGAATATATTATTACTGCAGACGAGGGTGTTAGAGGGGGAAAAACAATTCCTTTAAAAGCAACAACTGATGAAGCATTACAAAGCTGTCCGAATGTAAAAAAATGTATTGTGGTAAAAAGAACAGGGAATGAAATTGGATGGAATAGTCAAAGAGATATTTGGTATCATGATTTAATCAAAGATGTTTCTTCTTATTGTGAACCAGAAGAAATGAATGCAGAGGATCCATTATTTATACTTTATACTTCTGGATCAACTGGCAAACCGAAAGGAGTATTACATACTACTGGTGGTTATATGGTTTACGCATCAATGACACATCAGTACATTTTTAATTATAAACCAAAAGATATTTATTGGTGTACTGCTGATATAGGTTGGGTCACCGGTCATAGTTATATTATTTATGGGCCTCTTGCTAATGGAGCAACAACTATAATGTTTGAAGGAATTCCTAATTATCCTGATACTTCAAGGTGGTGGCAGATAATTGATAAATATAAAGTTAATACTTTCTATACTGCCCCAACAGCTATAAGAGCATTAATGAGAGAAGGTGATGGTCCTGTTAACAAAACTTCAAGAAAATCTTTAAAACTATTAGGAACAGTGGGAGAACCAATAAACCCTGAAGCTTGGATGTGGTATTTCAAAACTGTTGGAAATTCTAAATGTCCAATAGTTGATACATGGTGGCAAACAGAAACCGGTGGAATTATGATAGCCCCTCAGACAGGAGCAATGCCTTTAAAACCTGGTTCAGCTACAAAACCATTTTATGGAATTAAACCTGCACTTTTGAATAAAGAAGGAAAAGAAATAAAAGGAGCTGGAGAAGGAAGACTTTGTATATCTCAGTCTTGGCCAGGACAAATGAGAACTGTTTATGGAGATCATCAAAGATTTATAGACACATATTTTTCTCAATTCGAAGGAAAATATTTTACTGGTGACGGATGTAAAAGAGATAAAGACGGTTATTATTGGATCACTGGAAGGGTTGATGATGTGATAATTGTATCTGGACATAATTTGGGTACTGCTGAAATTGAAAGTGCTTTTGTTGCTCATCCTAAAGTAGCTGAAGCTGCTGTTGTTGGATATCCTCATGATATAAAAGGAAATGGTTTATATTGTTATGTAACTTTAAATGCTGGTGAGTCAGAAACTGGAGAGCTTGAAAGAGATTTAAAACTTTGGGTTAGAAAGCAAATAGGTCCTCTTGCAACACCGGACTTAATTCATTTTACTCCTGGGTTACCAAAAACAAGATCTGGAAAAATAATGAGAAGAATTTTAAGAAAAATTGCAGCAAATGAACATAACCAATTAGGAGATACTACAACGCTAGCAGATCCTAGTGTTGTTGAAAGTCTAGTAGATAATAGAAAAAATAATTAAAATTCTATTCTTTCCATAAATTCTTTTTTAATAATATCCCATTTTAAAATTGAGGAATTTAAAACAATTTTTCTATCTAATGATTTAAGCTCATCAGCTATTGGAGCCCATTTATGCAATGATAAAGCGCTTTGATTGAATGGAATGTCACTATAATAACTTTCCCAATTAATTTTTTCTAACCTTTCGTTAAAAGATCTTTTAGCTTCCTCAATTACATTTAAGGGCATGTTATTTGAAGTTTCATCATCTAAAATTTTTAAAAAAATTTCTTTAGCTTTATTCATTTCCTCAAAATTAAAATGAACTTTTAAATAGGAAAAAGTAAAGAAAGTTAGATCTTGAAGAGAGACAGCATAAATATTCCATTTGGCTAAATTTACAGATTTCATAAATTCCTCATTGTCAAAATGAAGAACATATCTTGTGCCAATTCTAGTTTTCAAATAACCATATAAGGTAACTTGGGAAACCCAGGCTGATTTCGATTGAATAAATTCTTCCAACTCATCGAGGTTTTTAATTTTTTTCTTGGGAATAAATGCCTTGAATAAAGAAAAGAAATAAACCTTAAAATCATTCAAGGATAAGTCTTTCCAGGTAAATTTATATTTTTCCATAAAATTAAGGTTATTTAAGATTTATAGACCAAAAAAATCACTAATATGAGCGTTTTTTACACTTTTATTATCTTTCATAATGGGTATGTTTTTCCCCAGTTATAACTAATGAGAGAGGTATAAATGTCAAAAAATGAACAACACTGGGAAAAAACCAGAGGTTTGCTATTTGTTACTTTAGCAATCTGGTTTGTATTCTCAATTGGCATCTTCCTTTTTGGAGCTGAAATGAACGAAGTTGGAGGACCTTTTGGTTATCCTTTAACTTATTGGTTCACTTGTCAGGGTTCTCTTGGAATTTTCGTAATCCTAATTTTCTGGTTTGCAGGAAGACAAGAAAAAATTGATGAAGAGTTCGGCTTCTCAGAAAGAGAGGATAGTTAATGATTAAAGGTAAATTTATAGACAATTTGCCTAAGGTTTATGGAATCTATACTGGAGGTTTTATAGGTTTTATAATCTTAATGGCAATTGGTGAGCAGATGGGTATGACTGCCAAAGCAATAGGTATTGCTTTCGTAGCATTTACAATATTCATCTATGCATTAATCGGTTATCTATCAAGAACAGCCCAAGCAGATGCGTATTACGTAGCTGGAAGACAGGTTCCAACTGTATTCAACGGAATGGCAACGGCAGCAGACTGGATGTCTGGTGCTTCATTTGTTGCAATGGCAGGAGGTATTTACTTCAAAGGTTACGGTTATATGGCACTACTTGTTGGTTGGACTGGTGGTTATGTGTTAGTTGCAACTTTATTAGCACCTTACCTAAGAAAATTTGGCTGTTATACAGTTCCGGATTTTATTGGTACAAGATATGGTGGTAATTTAACTAGGTTTCTTGCAGTAGTAGTTTTAACTGTTGCTTCATTTACCTATGTGACTGCACAAATTAACGCTACAGGTACTATTGCATCTGTTGCTCTTGATATCCCATTCCAATACGCAGTTTACGTTGGATTAATAAGTATCTTATTATGTTCGATGTTAGGTGGTATGAGAGGGGTAACATGGACACAGGTTGCACAATACATTGTGCTAATTATAGCTTACTTACTTCCAGTATTCTGGATCAGTAACGAAATTGGGGCAGGTTTTTTCCCTCACTTTATGTTAGCTGATGAGGTAGCTAGAATTGCTGAGTTAGAACAACAGTATGGATTTGTAAAAAATTCTGCTGGTGATCTAGCAAATGTACCTAAAGGGTTAGCTGGAATTACAAAAGCTCACTCTGCAGTAAATGCTACACCTTGGGCATTTATTTCATTAGCACTAGCAATGATGATGGGAACAGCTTCATTGCCTCACGTGATGATGAGATACTTTACGACTCCAAGTGTAAAAGCAGCTAGAAAATCAGTAGGTTGGTCATTATTCTTTATCTTCCTATTGTATTCTTCTGCTCCAATGTTAGCGACACTATCTAAACTGTCATTGATTGATCCATCATTACCAACTGGTATTATCGGTAAATCAATAGCAGAAGTTCAAGCGATAGATTGGTATCAAAACTGGAACCAAGCTAATCTGATGTTTGTTAGCGACTTTAACGGAAATGGAACTCTTGAATTAAATGAGTTTTTCATGGGTGGTAAAGCCGTAGTATTAGCAACACCAGAAATAGCTGGATTGCCTTACGTAATCTCAGGTCTAGTTGCTGCTGGAGGTATGGCTGCTGCCATGTCAACAGCTGATGGTTTGATTCTAGCAATTGCTAATGCGATCTCACATGATGTTTATTATAAGATCATTGATCCAAAAGCAGAAACTCAAAAAAGACTAACTGTTGCAAGGGTACTACTTGTAGTAATTGGTTTTGCTGGAGCAACTATTGCAGCAATGGAGATTCAAGGTATCTTAGGTTCAGTAATTTGGGCTTTTGACTTTGCGATGTCTGGTTTGTTCTTCCCACTTGTACTAGGTGTATGGTGGAAACGTGCTAACAGACAAGGTGCTATAGCTGGTATGGCTTTAGGTCTTGCTTCTGGTATGGGTTACCTAATTTGGGTACGAAATGGTGGAAGTGGATTCTTAGGAATTACACAGTTAACGTTCGGTATCTTCGGATCTGCAGTGAGTTTAGTAGCAATGGTGGTTGTAAGTTTAATGACTTCAGCTCCAGATGCGGCTACTCAAAAAATGGTTGATAATGTAAGGGTACCTTCGGGTAGATCTGTTATCTAACTATTATTAAAATATTTAAGGGGCGATTTATATCGCCCCTTTTATTTCACCTCTCGATAAGTTATAAAATAATTAATGTCAGCTAACTTCCACCCTCTTGTTTACATTATAGATTATATACTTGGTATAGTAATGTGGACCTTAATTGGAAGAGTTGCTATGAACATTTTTCAAAGAGAAGACTCTCAATTTTTCTTTATGAGAGTTTTTGTTAAATTTACAAACCCTTTGCTAGGTATTTTTAAACCTATTACCCCATCTTTTATAATTCAACCCTTGATACCACTTTATGTTGCGTGGTTTTTTTTTATGATTAGATTTTATCTTATGCCTTATATTTTGGGTTATTCAGTAATGGGGATGCTTTCTTTTCCTCTTGAAAGTGAAATTTCTAGGCAAATTTATCAATTTTTTAATTCAATAAAATTTTAAAAATTGATACTAGTAAATAAAGTAATCAATGAAAAAAATACAAATATCGCCATCAATTTTATCTGCTGATTTTAGTCAATTAGGCAATGAAATTAAAAGACTTGAAGAAGGAGGAGCCGATTTAATTCATGTTGACGTAATGGATGGTCATTTTGTTCCGAATTTAACAATCGGACCCCCGGTAATTAAGGAACTTAAAAAAAACTGTTCAATTAAATTTGATGTGCATTTAATGATTTCACCAGTACATAAATACATAGAAGCTTACTCTGATGCAGGGGCAGATATTATTACAATTCACCCCGAGGCGACAGACGATTTATCAGCTTCAATTAGTAAAATTAAGAGTTTAAAAAAAAAAGTTGGGGTATCATTAAATCCAGAAACAAAAGTAAGTGTAATTAAAGATTATTTGGGTCAAATTGATTTAGTATTAATTATGAGTGTTAATCCAGGTTTTGGCGGTCAAAAATTTATGCCAGAAGTTTTAGATAAAATTAGAGAGCTTAAAAATATTCAAAAAGATAAAAAAATAGATTTTGATATTGAAATAGATGGTGGAATTAATTTTGAAAATTCAAAAACTGCAATTGAAGCAGGTGCTAATATCTTAGTCTCTGGAACTACAATATTTAAGAGCAATAACGGAGATATCAAAAAAAATATCGATTTACTAAAATCCTTATAATGTAATGATTTTAAGAAATTCCTTAAATTTCATTAATCAGTTTACAATAAATACCTTTAAACATGTAAGGAATATTTATTTAAATTCAAATTATTATGACAAAAAAATATCTAAGATTAATAATGATAATTTAGTTTATAAACCAAGTCCACATTTACTCTCGTCATTAATTAAATATCAAAAAAAAAAAATTAATTTGGAAGATATTTCAACAAATAATTTATGGGACAATGAAAACATAAAGAATCAAGATTTTAAAAAATTGAATAATTTTTATTGGTTTTTTAGTTTAGATTTAAAATCATCAAAAACAAATACGCAAAAAGTAATATCCGATTGGATAAAGAAAAACTTTAAATACAATTCTAAAAGTTGGGAATTTGATTTAACCTCTAAAAGAATAATAGCCTGGCTTTCAAGTCATAATCTAACAATTGAGGGAAGTGATGAAAATTACATAAATCAGTACAACAAAATGATAAAAAAACAAACCAACCATTTAATGAGTGAAATTAAAAATTCAAAAGTTATTGATGATAAAATAATTGGTTGTGCAGCTATAATTTTGGTAGGTTTATGCTATGGAGATAAAAAAGGTTATCTAGCATTTGGATTGGCCCTTTTAAAAAAAATTTCAAATATATCTTTTGACAATTATGGTTTTCCAAAATCAAGAAGTATTAAACAACTAATTTTTTATTTAAAATATTACATCTTAATAAGAGAATGGTTTAAAGAAGCTCAAATTGATATTCCTGAACAGATAGATGAAACCATCTATTACTTGGGACAAGGATATGCCTTTTTATGGCAAAATATTAAATCTGACATTTTAATGAACGGAAATAATATTTCTAATAATTCTGAATTCGACCAATATTTAAAAAGATTTGGATATAATTTTAAAAATGAAAATAAAGAATTTGGTGGTTATGCAATTTTATATAATAAAAAAATATCTATTGTAATGGACATAGCTCCACCACCTTCATCTAAATTTTCTTCTAGGTATCAATCAGGTGTTTTATCTTTTGAAATAAATTCAAATGGAAAAAAATTAATTTCTAATTGTGGTAATTATGAAAACAAACAAAATAAATTAGTTGAATTATCAAAATCAACTGCAGCACACAACACTCTTATTATTGATGATAATTCTTCGTGTAAATACAAAAAATATAATAATAATTATTTTGCTAATACTAGTTTAAAAATTTTAAAAAAAAATATTATCTTTGAAAAAGACTATTGGAAAATAAATGCATCTCATGATGGATATTATAAAAAATATAATATTATTCATGAAAGAGAAATTGAGTTTTATCCTGAGCAATTTAAATTTATTGGTACAGATAAAATCTTTAATAAAAAATCAAATTTAAATATTAAGTTTGATGTACGATTCCATCTTGAGCCAGATGTTAAAGTGATGAAAACACAAGACAACAAAGCAATTTTGATAGAGCTTAATGACGAAGGCTGGAAGTTTACTTGCAATAACTATGATATAAATATTGATAATGGATTATATTTTGGTAATAAAAATTCTTATACTCAAAATCAAAATTTTTTTATTTCTGGAATTACAAGTAATCAAAATGAAAATATTGTATGGGAATTGAGTAAAATTTCATGAAAAAAATTAAAAGAGCTCTAATTTCAATATCAGATAAGAAAGATTTAAAACCTTTATTAAATATTTTAAAAAAAAATGATGTTGAGATTATTAGTTCTGGTGGAACTTATAGAGAAATAAAAAAGTTAAAATTTAAATGTACTGAAATATCAAAATATACAGGTTCGCCTGAAATTTTAGATGGAAGAGTTAAGACGTTACACCCTAAAATTCACGCTGGAATTCTTAATAAAAGAAATAATAAACTCCATAATCAAGATTTAAAAAGATATAATTTTAAAAATATTGATCTTGTAGTTGTGAATTTCTATCCTTTTGAAGAGACTTTAAAAAATAGTTCTAATCATAAAAAGATAATTGAAAATATAGATATAGGTGGCCCAACAATGGTTAGAGCTGCAGCAAAAAACTATAACGATGTGACAGTCATAACTTCGAGAGCACAATATGATGACTTGATTAATGAAATGATTAAATTTAAAGGTTCTACATCCCAAAATTTTAGAAAGAAAATGTCTCAAATAGCATTTACCGAGACTGCTTACTATGATTCCCTAATATCAAATTATTTTAACAAAATAACTGGTAATTATTTTCCTCAAAAAAAAATTATCACAGGTAATTTAATTGAAAAGCTCAGATATGGTGAAAATCCTCACCAAGAAAGTGCGATATATTCACAAAATAATTTTTTAAAAATTAAGCATCTTCATGGAAAACAACTTAGTTATAATAATTATAATGATATTTTTGCTGCATTAACAATTTCAAAATCTTTGCCAAAAAATACTGGTACCGTAATAGTAAAACACGCAAATCCATGTGGAGTATCTGTTTTAAAAGATAATGTTGAATGTTATAAATCAGCACTTGCTTGTGACCCAATAAGCGCCTTTGGTGGAATAGTTTCTTGTAATTTTAAAATAAACAAAAAATTAGCTTTAGAACTCAGCAAATTGTTTCTTGAAGTAATAATTGGAGTCAACTTTGATCAAGATGCTCTTAAAATTTTAAAAAAGAAAAAAAATTTAAGGCTAATTGATGCATCAAATTTTACTCTTTCTGAAATATTAAAATTTACTTCAACTAATGATAATATTTTAGTTCAGTCAGAAGATAAAAAAATGTTTAAAAGGAGTGATTTTAAGATTGTATCAAAAAAAAAACCATCTATTTCACTATTTAATGATTTAATATTTGCTTTCAATATTTGTAGATACGTAAAATCAAATGCAATTGTTTTGGCATCTAATAAATCAACTTTGGGTATTGGTTGTGGTCAAACAAGTAGATTGGACAGTTGTCAAATAGCAATTGATAAAATGAGGAAATTTACAAAACCTTCCAAAGATATTGTGGCTGCATCTGATGCTTTTTTTCCATTCACTGATGGTATTGAAAAATTGGTTCAATCAGGTATCAAAGCTGTAATCCAACCAGCTGGTTCAATAAAAGATAAAGATGTTATAAAATTTGCAAATGAAACTGGCACTATTTTAGTGTTTTCAAAAACTAGACATTTCAGACATTAGTAATTTGATCAATTTTAGCTGCTAAAATAAAATCATTCTCTGATAAACCCTCAATAGCATGTGTGGTGATATTAATCTTTGCATAACCCCAACCAAAAATAATATCTGGGTGATGTCCCTCCTCCTCTGAAACTTTTCCAACATTATTTACAAAATTTTGACTTTCTTTAAAATTTTTAAATTTAAAGTTTTTTTCTAATAAAAAAACATTTTTATCATTTTTAATAATATTCCATCCATCGACCTTTTTTTGATATTTGTGAATTTCTGAAATATCAAACGGGATAGCACCACCTTCACAAGGAACACATTTTTTATCTTTTAATTCACTCATATTTTAAATCTCTTAATTCATTAATAAATTCATCTTTAATTTTATCTGACATTTCCTTTGGC
>CABXXB010000007.1 GCA_902516065.1 uncultured Pelagibacteraceae bacterium
ATTTTTTAAAGCTGTTTTCTTTCATGAGAGAAATCAATTCTTCTTGACTAACAAAGTTTTCAATACTTTTAATTAAATATTCATATGGTTCTTTTTCCCCTACAACAAAATTTGCTATTAAAGGGATTAATTTTGAATAATTTTTATAAATAAAATCTAAATTAGAATTTTGTATTTTTGAAAATTCTAGACATAAAAATCGACCTCCAGGTTTTAAAACTCTATAAGCCTCTGTTAAAGTTTTGTTAATATTTTTGGTATTTCTAAGACCAAAGCTAATAGTATAAAAATCAAATGTATTATCTTGCACTGGCAATTTTTCTGCTGTAGCGACTTTCCAATCAATATTTTTATAATTATTTAATTTTTCTTTTCCTTTGGAAATCATACCTTTGTTTGGATCAACGCATGTGATCGATAAATTTTTTTTTGTATTATCTAAAAATAATTTTCCAATATCACCAGTACCACAAGCAACATCAATTAAATTGCTTTTAATAGATGGGTTCATCATATTAATTAAATTTTTTTTCCAAATTCTATGAATTCCCATAGACATAAAATCATTCATTAAGTCATATTTATCGTAAACCCGATCAAATACACTTTGAACTAGCCCTTTTTGATTTTGAAGATATTGTTGCATAAATAATTTTTTATAATCAATATAGTATTAAATGCCAGAATTACCAGAAGTAGAAATAGTAAGACAATCATTAGATAAAAAAATTCGTCAAAAAAAGGTTAAAAAAGTTATTATAAGAAATAGGAATTTAAGAATAAAAATACCAATTAATTTTAAAAAAAAATTAGAAAACAAAAAAGTTAGTAAAGTTTCTAGGTTTTCAAAATACTTAATTATTAACTTCTATGAGGGTGATTTTTGTATAATTCATTTAGGAATGTCGGGTACTATTCATTTAATTAGAGACAATTTCAAAAGTAGTTTGACAAACCTAAGTTTTTATAATTCTCCACTATTACCGAAAAAACATAACCATATAGAAATTATTTTTGATGAGTTTAGAATTGTTTATAACGATCCAAGAAGATTTGGCTTTTTTCAGATGATTAAAAATAATTTAGACTTAAAAAAAAGATTTTTACATTTAGGACCAGAGCCATTTGATAAAAAATTTAATTTAAGTTTCTTTAAAAAGTTTATAACTAAGAAAAATAGAAAGATTAAAGATCTTATAATTGATCAAAAATTTGTCTCTGGTATCGGAAATATATATGCTAATGAAATATTATTTCTTAGCAAAATCAATCCTAATAAAAAAATAAGATTATTAAAAGAAGATCAATGTAGTCGAATTATTTCAGACTCTAAAAGAGTACTCCAAAAAGCAATTAAAGATGGTGGCTCAAGTATTAGAGATTTTAAAAATACTGACGGAAACAAAGGAGGCTTTCAGGATAAATTTAAAGTTTATGGGCGAGAGGGTCTTAACTGTAAAAGAAAAGGCTGTGAAAGTATAATTATAAAAAGAATGATTTCAAATAGATCAACTTTCTTTTGTAATACTTGTCAAAAATAAACAATTTTTTGATTGACCGATATAAATTCTCAAGTTATACCCCTGCGCACATGGCAAACACTAAATCAGCAATTAAAAGAATTAGAAGAGTCTCTAAGCAAACTGCTGTAAATAAAGCAAGAAAAAGTAGATATCGAAACGCTCTTAAAAAAATGAACCTTCTGGTTGAAGGTAAAAAGAAAGATGAAGCGTTAAAATTCTTGCCTAAATTGAATTCAGAGCTTATGAAAATTGCTAAAACTGGTATTATTAAAAAACAAAACGCCTCAAGAAACGTTTCAAGAATTACTAAAAAAATAGCATCAATATAGTTTCTTATACCTATAGTTGATTCAACTTATAGCATACGCATTATGTATGCATCATACAATTTTACTTACAATATTTAGAATAAGTAATTTTTTTTTAAATTAAATTGAAAAATATTTTTTTTAAATAGAGATACACAAAAAAAAATATTGTCAAAGAATTTTTTTAAATTTTAAATTTTTACACAATCCTAGATTACATTTTTTTTTAATTATAAAAAATTATTTCTTGCAAACACCTCTATATGGTCTTAACTGATTATCTTCCTGAAAGTTATGAGTAATAGCAATATTAATAAAAATTTAGATAATTTAAAAAACGAAACTCTGCATTGGAGTGCTATCCAATCTCAAATGAAAGAAAAATTAGGATCGGAAGTATATGAAAGCTGGTTAAAAAAGATAAGTTTTATTGAAGAGTTTAATAATTATATTCTATTAACAGTCCCCACTCGGTTTATAAGAGATTGGATAACATCTAGATATTTAGACCAAATTTTACAAATAGTTAAAGCTTATAAAAAAGAAATAATTCGTATTGAATTTAAAATAGCTGATCAAAAATCTATTAAAGAAACAGAAACTAAGGAAGAAGTTCAAAAATTTGATAATAAAGAAAATATATCTTTTATAAAAGACTCTTATCTTCAATATAATAGAATTGATCCTAACAAAAGATTTGATAATTTTCTAACTGGTTCAAGCAATAAGCTTGCATACGAAGCATCTATTAAAGTATCAGAAAATATTTCACATTATAACCCGTTGTATATATATGGTGGGGTTGGAATGGGCAAAACACATTTACTAAATGCCATTGGCCTTGAGCTCAAAAAGAATAATAAAGTTATGTTTATCTCAGCAGAGCGTTTTATGTATCAATTTGTTAAGTCTATTAAATCAAACGATATGGTTAAGTTTAAAGAATATTTTAGAAACACAGATATTTTATTAATTGATGATATCCAGTTTATGAATGGAAAAGAAGCAATGCAGGAGGAATTTTTTCATACATTTAATGCTCTTTTAGATAAGGGGTCACAAATTATAGTTTCAGCTGATAGAGCACCAAATAAATTATCTAGAATACAAGAAAGAATTAAATCTAGATTTTCAGGAGGTCTAGTAGTTGATATCCAAAAACCCGATTATGAATTAAGAAAAAAAATTGTTGATCAAAAAACAGAAGAACTTAACAAAATTTATTTTGATCAAATCAAAATTTCCAAAGAAATCCAAGATTATATAAGTACAGAAATCACAGTTAGCATTAGAGAGCTGGTTGGAGCAATTAATAGAATAGTTTCCTTTTCAAGAATATACAATAAGACTCCAAATTTAGCAGAAACAAAAATTGTACTTAAAGATTTATTAAATTTATCTGAAAATAAAGTTACCATTGATTTAATCCAAACTCTTGTATGTAAATTTTTTAAAATAAGTAAAAATGAGATGTTATCTTCTAGAAGATCTAGATATTTAGTTAGACCAAGACAAACAGCTATATATTTAACAAAAATTCTAACATCAAAATCACTCCCTGAAATTGGCCGTGAATTTTCAAATAGAGATCACACCACAATTATTCACTCTGTTAAAACAATAGAAAAACTTAAAGAAAATAATCCCGAAATGGTTGATAATATTAATAAGTTAAAAAATCAGATACTATATAATACTAAAGATAATGAAATTTAACGTTAACCAGCAAGATTTGCAACAAGCATTAAGTTATTGTCAGGGCGTTATAGAAAAAAGAAGCACACTTCCAATTCTTTCTAATGTTTTATTAGATGCTAGTAATTCTCAATTAACTATAACAGCAACAGATCTAGATTTAATATTCGTTCATCAAATAAAAAACATTGAAGTTATCGAAGATGGAAAAACCACAACTACTTCGTCAATCATGTATGACATAGTAAGAAAATTTTCCTCAGGAAAAAAAATAAATATATCATTATCTGATGCAAGCAAGCTTCAACTTGAGTCCGAGAAATCAATTTTTAATTTGAATTGCATTAGTCCTTCAGAATTTCCATTAACTGATGAAAATTTTAACGATAATGAGTTTTCTATTAATTCTAAAAACTTGCTTAAGCTTTTGAACAAATGTAAATTTTCAATTTCTAACGATGAAACAAGACATTATTTAAGTGGAATATATTTTCATCAAACTGAGGTAGAGGAAAAAAATTATCTTACAGCCGCAGCAACTGATAGTCATAGAATGTCAATTTCAAAAATAAGGCTTGATCAAAAAATTAGCTTTGATCCAATTATTTTACCAAAAAAAACAATTTTTCAACTTGTTTCATTATTAGATAATTATGATGGCGAGGTTAAAATTTCCAATATTAAATCAAAAATAAAATTTGAGTTAAAGAATAGCATTTTAATTTCAAAATTAATTGATGGTAAGTTTCCAAATTACATTCAAGTTATTCCTAAAAATAATCAAAAAAAACTTGAAATAGATCTAAAACTTTTTTTAGGATCTGTTGATCGTGTTGCATCAGTATCTTTAGACAAAAAAGATGGTGTGAAATTTAGTTTAACTAAAGATGCTTTAAATCTTTCTGTAAACAATACAAATAGTGGAGACGGAAACGAAACTCTAAATGTAAAGTTTGATCATGACTTGGAGATAAGTTTTAATTCTAGATATTTAATTGATATTGCTTCACAACTTGATGGTAAAAATATTGAAATTTTTTTTAATGACACGGGGTCCCCTGCTTTAATTAGAGATCCTAGTGATTATGATAGTATCTACGTAGTTATGCCTATGAAAGGTTAATTAATTCTATCTAACTCGTTATAAATTTTTTTTTCTAAATTATTTACAAAATCACTTTTTTCCATCTGATAATCAATTGATGGTAATATTGAGATAATGATTTCTTTGTTTGGTATTTTAGGTCCTTTTTTTGGCCATACGTAGCCAGAATTGATAGCAATAGGCTGACATGAAATATTTAGCTCCTCATAAACTCTCGCTACACCTTTTTTAAAAGGTGGCCTCTCGTCTGGTTTTACTCTTGTGCCCTGAGGAAATATAATTAAAGGTCTTCCGGTATTGTGAACAACTTTTTTAATGTCATCAAAAAAACCTAAATTTTCTTTTGTAACTTTATTTCTTTTGATGGTAATAGAGCCAATTTTTTTTAAATACCAACCAAAAATTGGAATCAGTGTTAGCTCTTTTTTTAAAATAAATAGAGGGGAATTAAAAATTGTTTGAAGGTAAAAAGTTTCAAACATTGACTGATGTGAAGCTGCTATAAAAAATTTTTTATTAATAATAATGTTTTCTTTTCCTAATATTTTAATTTTCACGGATAAAATTAATCGTAGACAAAAACTTGCCCAATAACCCATCAATTTACCTCCAATTAAAACTATATTTTGTGGCAAAATCAAAGTTGGAAGAAATAATATTGATATAAAAATTATTCCTGAAAAAAAAATTATTGAAAATAAAAGATTTCTTAACATTATTTTTAAATGCTACATCAATTCAGATATTTTTTGTCTTTTGTTTATAACCTGAATTTTTGACCCTTTGATTAATATTTCAGTTGGTTTAGGCCGCACATTGTAATTTGAAGCTAGCGAAGTGCCATATGCACCTACATCACATATAACTAAAAAATCTTTTTCATTTAATTTTTGATATTTTTTAACAATTGAGAATGTATCAGTACTTTCGCATATTGGTCCAACAAATTCATAACTTTTCTTTGTAAGTTTTTTTGTCTTTTTAGAGGGCATGATTCTGTGTTTAGCACCGTATAATGCTGGTCTCATTAAATCATTCATAGCAGCATCTAAAATAACAAAATCTTTTTTGTATCCTTCTTTAATATATAAAATTTTTGTTATTAAAACTGCTGAATTACCAATAATAGATCTTCCTGGTTCAAAAATAATTTTTGAATTATTTTTTTTTAAAAATTTTTGGATATTTTTAGAATATTTTTTTAAATTTAACTTAGAATTATTATGTTCATAATCAATACCCATTCCACCACCAAGATCAATGTATTCAAATTTATGATTAGATTTACTTATGATTTTATCAATGACCTTAAGCATATTTTCATATGGTTTATGATTAAGAATTTGACTTCCAATATGTACACTTAAGCATTTCAAATTTAAATATTTTGAGTCTTTTAAATAGCTAACCAATTGTAAGAATATTTTTTGATTTACACCAAACTTGTTTTCTTTTTTACCAGTTGAAATTTGACTAAGAGTTTTTGCATCTGTATTGGGATTTAATCTTATACCTATATTAATTATTTTTCTTTTTTTTTTTGCAATTTTTTCAATTTCTAAAATTTCACTTTTAGATTCTGTGTTAATTAATAATATATTTTTTGTTACCGCATATTCTATTTCTTTCGTAGTTTTTCCCACACCTGAAAAAACAATTTTTTGAGGTTTGATGCCAGCTTTTAGAGCTTTCATAAGTTCCCCAATAGAAACAACATCAGCTCCAATATTAAATTTTTTTATTTCCTTTAAAATTTTGATATTAGTGTTCGATTTTACAGCAAAACAAATTAATGGAGAAAATGATTTAAAGTTTTTTTTAAAATTAGTGATATTTTCTTTAATTTTTTCAAAAGAATAACAATATAGGGGTGTCCCATATTTTTTAGCAATACTATCAATAAGTTTATTATCAAATGAAAGTTTATTATTAATATAATTCATTAATTTGAAAACATTTCATTACAACTTTGATCTTGATCTAATTTTGGACAGCCTTTTTTGCCGCAAGAAAAAGAAAAAAGAAACACAGATAATAACAAAATTGTACATATTTTTTTTATCATGATTTTTTCCTATATTTGCTTATCATTCTTTTAATGTTAACAAAAGATGTTCCTCCATAGGATTTTTTGGAGTTTACTGAATTTTTTAAATCGAAAACTTTTAAAACGTCATTGGTGAGCTTTGGTTCAATCTTTTTTAATTCTTCAATTTTGAGATCTTTAAGTTTTTTTTTTTTCTTTTCAGCAAAATTTACAATCTCAGCTGTTTTTTGATAAGCTTTTCTAAAAGACATCGAATGATTCTTAACCAAATAATCAGCTAGATCTGTTGCTGTAATATAACCATTATCAGCTAACTCATACATCTTTTTTTTATTGGGTAAAATATTTTTTAGAATTTCATTAAATATTTTTAAACAATTAACCAATGTATCATTAGATTTAAAAACTATTTCTTTATCATCTTGCAAATCTTTAAAGTAAGACAAAGGCAGTCCCTTTAATATTGTTAACATAGAAAATAAATTCCCAAAAGTTGATCCAGTTTTTCCTCTTAAATACTCTAATAAGTCAGGATTTTTTTTTTGAGGCATTATTGATGAGCCAGTGACAACTTTGTCTGAAAGATGAATCAAATTAAAACCATCTGAATTCCAAATTATAAGTTCTTCAGCAATTCGAGAAATATGCATCGAGCAGACTGAAATACTAAAAAGAAAATCTAAAACAAAATCTCTATCAGAAACTGTATCTATCGAGTTATTAGTTGGACGACTAAAACCCATTTTTTTTGCAGTGTAATTTCTATCAATATTGAATGAAGTTCCTGTGAGTGCAGCTACGCCAAGCGGGCTTTCATTTAAACTTTCTAAATTATTTATAAATCTTCTTTTATCTCTTTTGAACATTTCAACATAAGCCATTAAGTAATGAGCAAGTGAAACTGGTTGAGCATTCTTTAAATGAGTAAAACCTGGCATAATTGTTTCAATATTTTTTTCTGCAATCTTTATAGTAGATTTAATGACTTGATCTAAATTTAAGTTAATTTCTTTAGTTGCTGATTTAATCCAAATCTTAAAATCAGTAATAACCTGATCATTTCTTGATCTAGCAGTATGAATATATCCAGCGTCTTCTCCAATAATTTGAAAAAGTTTATTTTCAATATTCATATGAATATCTTCATATTTATTATTAAACTCAAATTTGTTTTTTGAAATTTCTTTTTCAATCTTTTGCAATCCATAAATTATTTTATTTTTTATTTTAAAAGATATAATTTTTTGTTTTAACAACATTTCTACATGGGCTATCGATCCTGCAATATCCTCTTTATATAATCTTTTATCAATATCTATAGAACTTCCTACTCTTTGAAAAAGTGTAGATGTTTTTTTTTTAATTCTAGTACGCCATATTGCCTGGTTGTTTTTATTTTTAGCCATGATAATTACTTATACCTATTTAATATGAGATTTTTAATATTATTTATATTGCTTATTTCCAATGTGATAGCAAACGAAGCACCAAATATTAAAAACTTAGTCATCAATAATGAATTAAAAACCTATGATAATATTACCTTTCTGGACTCTAATGAAAAAATAATAAAATTAACTGATTATAAGGGTAATTTAGTATTATTAAATTTTTGGGCAACTTGGTGTTTGCCCTGTAAAAAGGAAATGCCATCTCTAGATGATTTAAAAGCTAATCTAGAATTAAATAATATTGAAATATTTCCAATCAATATTGGTAAAGAAAATTTAGAAAAAACAAAAAAATTTTTTTTAGATTTAAATGTTAAAAATTTAAATATCTATTTTGACAATCCAGAAACATTAGCTAAGGCTTTAGCTTTAAGAGGAGTGCCAACAACGGTCCTATTTAATAAAGAAGGTAAAGAATTTGCTAGAATAATTGGTTCAATTGATTTTGGTGATAAGGAATTTATTAATTGGATTAAACTTTATAATTAGTTTTTAAAGAAATAAGCAAATGCTACTAGCACGATTATTGCAACAAACTGCAAAAGAACTCTTAGCTGCATTAATTTATTTGAATACTTTTTACTTGTATTTCCTCCTTTAAATAAAGTGCCAATACCAAGAATTAACACAACACCAACAGCAATTAAAAGTGTTATAGATAGAATTTTAACAAATATTCCTGAAAACATATTTATATTGTAAAGTGTTTTTGAAAATAAAAAACAAATTAAATTTACTATGACATTTTGTCTTGATAGTACAATTATAGGACCTGAAAAAAACGGAGATATTAAGAATATAATAGTGTTGCTCCATGGCTACGGAGGAGATGGAGAGGATATAAGCATGTTATCATTAAACTGGAGGAGGTACATGCCAAATACAATATTCATTTGTCCAAATGGTCATGAGCCATGTGCAATTAATCCTTCAGGTTACCAATGGTTTGATCTTGGAAATGATAATCCTAATTATATATTAGATGAATCTTTAAAAGCAGAAAGAAAACTTACTCAATTTTTAGATGAAGTTAAAAATGAGTATAAAGTTGATAATGACAAGATTGTATTATCTGGATTCAGCCAAGGATGTATGATGTCAATTAATGTTGGACTTACCTCAGAAAAACCATTTAATTGTATTGTAGGTTTTTCAGGAAAGATAATTAATTTAAATGATCTCAAAAATAGAAGAAGAAATTCTACTGATACTTTACTTATTCACGGTGACCTGGACGATATTGTCTCACCAACACATCTTTTAGAAGCAAAAGATTTTTTTTTAAGAGAAAATATTAATGTTGAAACTCATTTAATAAAAAATTGTGGACATCATATTCCTATTGAATCATCAAGTATAGCATTAAATTATATTTTAAAAAAAATTAAATAGTTTGAAAATATTGATATCATTATTTAATTGATATAAGATTTAAATGATGAATGAATTAGTTGAGCAAAATGTTTCCCTAGAAAAGTGCCCAGCACTTGTTCTTAATGCAGATTATAGACCCTTAAGCTATTATCCTCTTTCACTTTGGTCTTGGCAAGATGCCGTTAAATCAGTTTTTTTAGATAGAGTAGTCATTATTAGTAATTATGATCGACAAGTTAGAAGTCCATCTTTTGAAATGAAACTTCCAAGCGTTATTGCACTTAAAAGTTATATTGTTCCTCAATCCAAACCAAGTTTTACAAGATTTAATGTTTTTTTAAGAGATCGATTTTCATGCCAATATTGTGGAAGTGGAGAAGAATTAACATTTGATCATTTGTTACCAAGGTCTAAAGGTGGAGAAACAAACTGGGATAATGTTGTTACAGCATGTTCAGAATGTAATGTTAAAAAAGGTGGAAAATTATTGAAGCTTTCAGGAATGAAATTAAACCAATTCCCTTATCAGCCATCAACAGAAGATCTTCATAAAAATGGTAAACATTTTCCACCTAATTACTTACATAAAAGCTGGATGGACTATTTATATTGGGATGTTGAGTTAGAATCTTAATATTTTTTTAAATTTTTTCAGAAATATTAATTGCTATTTTTGAACCAGTTTTAATAATTTTGTCCATAACTGAATAAAAACCTTTTTTTGTTGCTCCTTCTTCATACGCAATATCTTTATGATCTAATTCATCATCTCTAAACTTTGTAATCTTTTTTTTTAATTCTTTTTCTTCAGGACCTAATTGATTAATTTGGTCTAAATAATGTTTATCTATTACTTCTTCCACTGAGGCTGTGCATAACATAGCAGCCTTTTTTCCAAGAAGCGTTGAACCAAATCCAAGTCCTACTCCTAACAAATCCCATAACGGCAAAAATTTTGTAGGTTTGATATTTCTTTTCTTAATTTCGTTTTCAAAAAATTGACAATGTTCTACTTCATGAACTTTCATTTCTTCTATCTTTTTTTTTAATTCTTCATCTTTAACCAATGTGTTTAATGCAAGTAGCTGTCCTTCATATATTTTAACAGCTCCACGCTCACCAGCGTGATCTACTCGAATAAACTCTTCAATTCTATTTTTTGATACCATTATTAATTATATATATTTTCATTGATATTAAGAACATGATTAAACTTAACATCATATTATATGTTGTAAGAGATAAATCAAAAATCCTAAATGCCACATCCTTGCAACTTATTCTTATTTCTTGAAGAGAATTTAGTATTTCATCTTTTGTTTTCAAATTTATATTATCAGAAGCACAAATACTTGACTCACTTATAATACCTTGTTCGATACCCAAATGATAAATTGAAATAATAAATGAAAATAAAAAAACTAATAACAATAAAATACTATAAAAAATTTGATCTTCTCTAAATTTGTAACTTAATAATATAATTATAATTGCAAGAGCATAAGGAATTCTTTCAATGATACATAGATTGCAGGGCTGGAAACCTAATACATATTGAATCATGTAAGCAATTGTTAAAACTACAAAACATAAAAATAATAAAATTTGTAAATATTTATCTTTTTTTAATTTAACCATAGAATTTAATTATTAGATAAAAAATAGCTGCAATGATTACAATAAATATTCCTATTATTGAAAACCATTTTTGACCATGTTGGTTCATAAAATTTGTAAAAGAATCACCAAATTTAGAGGCTAGATATGAAACTATAAAAAACCTTAAACCTCTAGAAATAAAACTAATCAAAATAAAAATAGGAAAATTAAAACCAATTAATCCACTTACGATAGTAAATACTTTATAAGGTAAGGGAGTAAATCCAGCTAAAAATAAAATCCCAAACCATGTATAAAAACCATCCCCTTGAGAAAGAGTATTTTTCAAATCAATCATCTTTTCCTCATAATTATAAAATTCAACAATATTCATTGCAAAATCAAAAAAATATAGGCCAAGAACATAACCAAACATTCCTCCTAAAACTGAAAAAAGTGTAGCAATTATAAAAATCTTAAAAAATTTATGTTTATTTGCCATTGCCATTGGAGCAATCATGACGTCTGGTGGAATAGGAAAGAATGAGCTTTCCAAAAAAGACACAACTGCAAGAAAATAGTTAGAATATTTATGGGCTGCTAACTTTAGGCATTTATTATAAAGTTGAGTAAACATTTTTTTTGGTTTTAATATAATTTTTGTTCTTATACTATTTAAATAATATTTTTTTAACTAAGGGCGAATGGCGGAATTGGTAGACGCGCACGACTCAAAATCGTGTTTTGCAAGAAGTGAGAGTTCGATTCTCTCTTCGCCCACCAAAAATTTTATGAAACTAAACAGTTACAACAATCTTTTAGAATTATTTCAGTCTAGATATCAATCTGAAAATAAAAATGAAATTTTCTTACAATCTTTAAAAGACAAAGAGCTTAAATTTACTTGGAAACAAACATATGACTGTATCCAAAAATTATCCAATCAAATCCAAAAATATATTTCTTCTAAAGATCGTTGTTTATTAATTTCAGAAAACAGACCTGAATGGTTAATAAGTGATTTAGCTATAATGCTTGCTGAAGGAATAACAGTTCCAGCTTACACAACTTATACCGAAAGAGATTATGAATATTTAATTAATGATTGTGAGCCTTCAGTAGTTATAGTTTCTGATAATGCACAATATAAAAAAATTAGAAATATAATATCTAAAAAAAGCTTTATTAAAACGGTAATATGTTTTGAAAGCATTCAAGAGAGTGAAAGTAGAATTGAAATTATAAATACTTATGAAATTTTTAGAAAAACAAATTATGTAGAAAAAAATTTTAATAAAATCAATTTAACTAGAAAGGATATTTCATGCATCATTTATACTTCAGGTACACAAGGAAATCCCAAGGGAGTAATGTTAAGCCACGGGGGAATATTAAATAATTGTGAGGGATCTACAGAATTATTAAATGAAATAATTAATTTAAAACCTAAGTTTCTTACCTGGTTACCGTTATCACACTCCTATGAACATACAGTTCAATTTGTACAAATTGCTGTAGGTGCAAAAGTATTTTATGCAGAGAGTATAGATAAGCTAGTAAAAAACATGAATGATTGTAGCCCAGATATTATGACAGCTGTTCCAAGATTTTATCAAAATTTATATCAAAAAATATCTTCCACGTTTAGCAAAGCCACAGGTATTAAAAAATTCTTAGTCCAATCAACTTTAAATTTAGGTGAGAAAAAATTTTTAAAACAAAAACTCTCCTTTTATGAAAAATCAGTTAATTTTATATGTGAAAATTTAGTTAGAAAAAAAATTAAATCTCAATTTGGAGGTTCTCTCAAGGCATTTGTTTCTGGTGGAGGAGCCCTGGATTATAAAGTAGGTGTTTTTTTGAATTCTATCGGTCTACCTACTTTACAAGGGTATGGCTTAACAGAGACATCACCAGTTGTAAGCTGTAATCGAATTAATGATATTAGAATAGATACAGTCGGCCTTCCTTTCAAAGGAAATGAAGTAAAAATAGCAGATGATGGTGAGATTTTAATAAAGGGTGAAAATGTAATGTTAGGTTATTGGAAAAATTTAGCCGAAACCCAAAAAGTAATTAAAAGTGGATGGTTATACACAGGAGATATTGGTCATTTAGATAACGGTTTCTTAAAAATTACAGATAGAAAAAAGGATATTTTAATTACACCTGGAGGAGACAACATTTCACCTGTCAAAATAGAAAATGATTTAACAAAAATAGAATTTATAGAACAAGCTATGGTTTATGGAGATAATAAACCATTTTTGGTAGCTTTAATTGTTTTAAGTGATGATAAAAAAGATATTAAACATGAAAATATTAATGATGAAATTGAAAAACTAAATAAACAATTAAATAAAATAGAAAAAATTAAAAAGTTTATCGTTATAGAAAAACAATTTTCAATTGAAAATGGTTTTATGACACCAACTTTAAAATTTAAAAGATATAAAATAATTCAAGAGTATAAGAATCAATTAGAAAAACTTTATAATTAATATTATAAAAACTTGTTATTTAACGCATAAACACTAACTTTTTTAATAAAAAAAATAAATTTTTTTTAAATTTTTTAATTTAAATTTTTTTTTTAAGTTTTTTTTTAATTAAATTAAAGAATTGACATAACTTGTTTAAAAAAATAAAAATAAGTTAATAACGAATCATTTTGATTCGTTTAACTAAAACAGGGAGCTAAAGATGGCTAAAAGAAGAAAAAAAGCTGCTAAGAAAAGCAAAAAGAAGGCTAAGAAAAAAGCTAAGAAAAGAAGAAGAAGATAGTAACTTAGTATTCTTTATTAAAAACGCTTCTCATAACGATTTACGTGTGAGAGGCGTTTTTTTTATTCATCAATAGGATCAGCTTCATCAGCTTCACCAATTGGTTCCTCAGTAGGTAGATCAGTTGCAGCACTTTTTGGAATGGCTGCTGTTGCTTGTGACTGTTGATTGACAATCAAATTTCTTTTTAAAGCTTTATCAAGTTTTTTTTGTGTATCTTCCATAGAAACATCTAATATAATTTGAAATTCGGAAAGGATTCTTTCATAAGCTTTTTCAAATAATTGACGTTCACTATAAGATTGATCAACCATAAGATCATCACCTTTATTTAAGTCTCTTACAACTTCAGCTAATTCATAAATTTTTCCAGAAGATATTTTAGACTCATATTCTTGAGCTCTTCTACTCCACATTGATCTTTTAATTTTTGGCTTACTTTTTAAAATTGAAATACATTTATTAACTTGGTTAATCGTTGCCAAAGGACGCAAATGAGATTGCTTATTAACAGGAACCATTCCGTTAGCTTTATCTTTTTTAAATTTGATTACATAAGTCTCAACATCTATTCCACCTATATTAATTTTTTTAAATTCTGTAATCTGACCTACTCCATGTTTTGGATAAACAACAAAATCTTTAACTTTATATTCTTTTTTTTCAGTATCCTGTTTTTTAACTTTTTTAATCTCAGGTTTTGCCTCATTACTTTTTGATATTCTTAAGTTATTAGTTTTAATTTCATTAATTTTTTCATTTTTTTTAACAGACTTCTCATTAACAACTTTTTTAACTTTATTTATTTTTTTTATAGTTTTTTTAGTTAAAATTTTTTTTACTTTTTTAATTTTAGTTACTTTTTTTTTTGCAACTTTTTTTCCAGGTTTTTTAGAGGAGTTTTTTTTAAAGGTTTTCTTTAAAATATTTTTCAAACTTATTTTGCTCATTTTTATATTTATCGTGATCCGATGGTGGATCTTTTTTTTCACTTATATTAGGCCAGATTTCAGAATATTGTTTATTGATTTCTAACCATTTTTCACTACCAGGTTCTGTATCAGCAGTTATTGCATCAACCGGACACTCAGGTTCGCAAACGCCACAATCTATACACTCATCAGGTTTAATTACAAGCATATTTTTCCCTTCATAAAAACAGTCAACTGGACAAACTTCAACACAGTCCATTAATTTACATTTAATACATTTGTCATTTACAATGTAAGTCATTACAAATTTTCTTTTTTTATTTGTTCCTTGATATCTCCCATAGTTTTACTATCAATATAAAGCAATCCAGAGAGTCGTCGCATTAAATTAGTCTCATAGATATCTGCATCTTTATTAGAGTATATAATTCTCCAAAGTGATTTAATTATTTTAATTTTATCTTTTTCTTGAAGTTTTTTTATTTCTTTTGTGAAATCTAGTATTTGATGAGTATTTTTTTCACTTTGTTTAGCTTCTTTTATTATAGTTTCTAGTTCACTTTGATTAGTTCCTAAATTTAACAATGTTTTTTTGATTATCTCTTCTTCTTCAATGGAATATTTTTCATCAATTCTTGCAGCATGTATAAGCAAAGCTGCTATCTTTACTAGATCAAAACTATCAATTTCATTGTTTTTTTTTTTGTTAAAAAACATTAATCAATTTAAATTCAAATTTTTTAAAATACCAAATGGATTTTCTTTATTAGTTTTTTTATCAAATGATTTTTTTAATTTTTTCTTAGGTGTATATTTGAAAAATACATCTTCCTTTTTTTTTAAAACTTTATAATTCATTTTTTGTATAAGTTTTGTAAAATTATCTTTGCTGCAACCTAAAAGATTTAACATTTCAGGGACTAATTTAATCTCCTTATTATCTTCAGATCCTGAATTTATTATTTGCATAAATAATCTTTCTAAAATATCAATTCTTACAAAAAAATTATCAAACTTTTCAAAACCACAAAGCAACATAAAATTTTTTTCTCTTTTATCTTTATCTTCAATAAAATTTAAACCAAAAGTTGGAGGATTGAGTTTAAAGTATTTTTGATGATAGTTTTTCCATAATAAAGTTCTTATTGTAACTGGTTCAGGTTTAATTAGTCTATGCAAAAACACATGATATCTCCCAAACTTTACTCCTAATTCTCTTAATATTTTTCTCTCACTTTGTCCTAAATTTTTTAAATATTCAGAAACATTATCCCTAATTAACACACCATTATTTTCATAGAGCTGGTAAGCTAAGGCTTTTATAGATGAATGTTTATCTTTAAGATTTTTTAAATCAATTAAGCTTTGTAATACTGTTTCAATTTTATTTTTTAACCATTTTTTAATAAAAGAATCTAATTTTTGTCTTTGGTCTTGTTCAAGAATATCATCAACAATCAATTCAAAATTAGGACTTAAATAATCATTTCCCGGGGAGAGTTTTGCAATTGCAAAACTATTCCAATAAACTTTGAAATCGTTATTTAGTTCAATCAGTCCTGTGTCAATAATATTTTGAACTCTTCTTTCCAATTCAGGTCCAACAGTTTGTCTTGCAGCCTTTTTTAGAGATTTTATGTCAGTCTCTAGAGCGCCCTTTTTGAGATCCAGTTCAAGCTTTAAACCATTAATTTTCCCAATAAACTGGTTATCAATTATTACATCATTATTTTCTAATATTTCTGTTTTAAATTCCATATCTTGTTTTAAACCTCTTGCAAGAATACTAGCTCTTTTATCAATGAAAGTTTTTGTAAGTTCTTCATGAAGTCGATCTGAGAGTCTATCTTCTAATAATTTTGTTTTTTCTATCCAATAATCTTGATTTTCAATCCAATTATTTTTATTTGAAACATATGACCAAGTTCTGACATTTGCAATTCTATTTGATAAAGAATCCACATTTCCGTCTAATTTATCCAATTTCATTAGCTGTAATCGCATATATTCATCAGTAATTTTTCCCTTTTCGCTAGATAAAAATTTAAATACATTTTCAATGACATCATAATGATTTCCATAAGTTTTTTTAACAAAATCTGGTATTTGACAACACTCCCATAATAAATTGAGAGTTTTGCTATCAAAATTCACATTTTCAAGATTTTTATCTCTTAAAAAATATTTTAAAGCTTTTTCATCTTCACATTCATGAATTTTTCTTAACCATTCTTTTTGAGGTCTCTCTTCTAAAGATTTTATTAAACTATACGGATTATTAAAATTAAGGTTAGAATTTCTCCAAAACAGAGTTCTAATTTCTTCAAATTTGTGATTTTCTAATAAATCAACTTGTTCTGCATTGATTTCTTTACAATCCCCTGTTATTCCAAAACTACCGTCATTTAGATATCTTCCAGCTCTACCAGCTATTTGTCCAATTTCAGATAAGTTAAGTTTTCTAAGTTTTTTTCCATCAAATTTTCTTAAATTAGAAAAATATATATTATCTAAATCCATGTTAATACCCATTCCAATTGCATCTGTTGCAACCAAAAAATCAACGTCTCCTGATTGATATAATTCAACTTGTGCATTTCTAGTTTTGGGACTTAGCGACCCCATAACTATTGCAGCTCCACCCTTCTGTCTTCTAATTAACTCTGCAATTGCATAAACCTCCTCAGAGGAAAACGCTATAATAGCAGTTTTTCTATTTATCCTAGATATTTTTTTATGGCCTGTATACGTAAGTTTTGACAATCTATTTCTATTTATAAATTCAATATCATCATTTAATTTTGAAATGATATTTTTAATAGTGTTAGATCCCATCAACATAGTGAGTTTGTTTCCTCTCAAGTTTAGTAATCTATCTGTAAAAATATGACCTCTCTCATGGTCGGCGCACATTTGAATTTCATCTACTCCAACAAAATCTAAAGATTTGTCTATAGGCATAGACTCAACAGTGCATAAAAAATATTTTGGATCTTTTGGAATAATTTTCTCCTCACCAGTAATTAAAGCAACTTTGTTTTGTCCAACTTTATTAATTACTTTATCGTAAACTTCTCTTGCTAATAATCTGAGTGGAAAACCGATCATACCACTGTCAAAAGACAACATGGTCTCAATAGCTAAATGGGTTTTGCCAGTATTTGTTGGGCCAAGAACAGCTGTAATTTTATTTTTAGTCATTTCTATCTTTGGTATATTTTCTTTTTAACCTACTAGATATGGTTGGTGTTAAAGAACAAAAATAGACTAAAACATGTCCGAATCGTTAAGCTAAATGTTCTCATTATCAACACCTTAACCTCCTGGACCTAAATTTGAAGGTTTGATTTTAAGTATTTTCCAGATCCCTGAAGCTGATGCAATTATTTTATTTTGACATTTTAATTCACAAAATAAAAAAATTAGTGTTTTTGTTTTTTTAAGTATTTTAACATTTCCTTTAATTTCATCACCCACTTTAGAAGCACCAATAAATTTTAAATCTAATGAAATTGTTACACAAGGTGCATCCTTCGCCGATCGATGAGCTGAAGTTCCAGACCCAGCATCAATCAAAGCTGCAATATATCCACCATGTGTGATGCCAGCTGCGTTTAGGTGGTTTTCATTAATAGTTGATTTAAATTCATATTCATGTTCAGATATGTTTCTGAAAAATAAACCTCCATTATGTTTCATAAAACCTGGATTAATACTAATTTGTTCAAAATTTTGTGAATCTGACATAGTAATTTTAAAGAATAAACGTTAATAAAAGTATAACTATAAATATTATTAAAAAAAACAAAATAACAGATTTTTGTAAAGATATATTCATAGTTTATTAATATAATAGTTTATCATTAAAAAAAATTAAAAAATGGTGAATAAAAAATTATCAATATTAATTATTTTATATGAAGAAAATTTTGAGATTATCAAAAAATGCTTATCTCAAATTAACGAATTTAAAATAATTATAATCGATAATGCTAATGATCAATCTTTAAAAGATAAAATTATCAAGAATTTTAAAATTTATAAATATTTTTTGAATAAAAAAAATATCGGTTTTTCAAAAGCAGCTAATCAAGGAATATCAGAATGTGATACTGAATATTTATTTATTCTTGGAGCTGATTGCTTAATCACTAATCAAGATATTGAGCAATTAATGTTTGCCAAAGAAAAATATAACAATTGTTTTTTAACTTCACCTACATTTTATGATTCAAACGGAAATTTTGATTATAACGGTGGCCCCTTATACGAAGAGGGCTCTAAAAATGAACCTGTAAAAAATTCAGGAGATATATGCGTAAATGCAGTTTTAACCACTGCGGTTTTATTTAAAATAAAAGATATAAAAGAAATAGGGTTATTTGATGAGGAATTTTTCTTATATTTCCTTGATGATGATCTCTGTAAAAGGATAAAAAATATAAATAAATCAATTGTTCAAGTTTTTAAAGCAAAAGCTATTCATACTCATGGTCAACTTAAGATAAAAAATAAATTAAAAAAAATATTTTTTAGAAATTTTTATTTTGATTATGAAGAATTATATTATCTATATAAAAATAATCTACATCAACAAAAATATAACATAGTAAAAAAAAAAATCCCAAAATTCATATTTAAATTTTTTATAAATTTATTAATAATAAGATTTGATAAATCAATTTATTATTTATCTAAACTATTAGCATTTTATAAATTCAGAAATTTTATCAAATAATTTTGGTGCGCCTGCTAGGAGTCGAACCCAGAACCTCCTGGTCCGTAGCCAAGCGCTCTATCCAATTGAGCTACAGGCGCTAATTGTTAATATTTTTAATTATATAGTATTATCATTTTTTAATATAATTTGTTGAAAAACATATTTTAAAATGAGCTCTAAATTTATTGAAGTTGTAATTGTTGCTGCCGTGAGAACACCAATTGGTACTTATAAGGGTTCTTTAAAAAACATTAAAGCTGATCAATTAGGATCAATAGTTATTAAGGAAGTTATAAATCGAGCAAATATAAGCGGTGAAGAAATTGATGAAGTAATTTTAGGACAAGTTTTAACTTCTGGAACAGGTCAGAATCCCGCTAGGCAAGCATCAATAAATGCAGGTTTATCTAAATCAATTCCAGCTCATTTAGTTAATCAAGTTTGTGGCTCTGGTTTAAGGTCAATAATTTCTGGTTTTCAAACAATAAAACTTAATGAAGCAAAATTTATAATCTCAGGTGGTCAAGAAAATATGTCAATTGCTCCGCACGCATTATATTACAGAAATGATAAAAAATTATTAGAGGACAAATTAATAGATACTATGATTTATGATGGTTTAGTTGATGCTTTTAATAATTATCATATGGGCTTCACTGCTGAAAATATTGCTACAAAATTTAAAATTACACGAAAAGAACAAGATGAATTTGCATTAAACTCTCAAAAAAAAACTCAATTATCTCTTGAGCAAAATAAATTTAAAGATGAATTGGTTTCAGTGAATTTTAATGGGTCAACTTTAAATGCTGATGAACATCCAAGAAAAAATTTAAAAGCTGAAGATTTAGAAAAATTGAATACAGTTTTTAAAGAAAATGGAACTGTAACACCAGGAAACTCATCCGGCATTAATGATGGTGCAGCAGCAGTAATTTTAACAAGCTTTGATGAGGCTAAAAAAAAATCATTAAAACCTCTTGCAAAAATTGTTTCATGGTCATCTGTAGGGGTTGAACCCTCATTGATGGGCTTGGGTCCTATAGATGCTGTTAAATTAGCTCTAAAAAAAGCTAATTGGAAAATTGAAGATGTTGATTTATTTGAAATTAATGAGGCTTTTGCTGCTCAAAGTATAGCAGTGATTAGAGAACTAAATATTGATGTAAATAAAGTAAATGTTAATGGAGGTGCTATAGCATTAGGCCATCCTATTGGTGCTTCAGGAGCTAGAATTTTAGTCACACTTATACATGAAATGAAAAGACAAAATAAAAATAAAGGTTGTGCAACACTTTGTATAGGTGGTGGAATGGGTATAGCTCTATGTATTGAAAGAACTTAGGAATCAATCTTTCTATATTTTTCTTCTAATAAAATTTTTTGTATCCAAATTTTAGCATCTATATCAATACTAACTTTTGGTTGAATTAGTGCATTTAATAACTTTTTAATCATTTTTGAAGCATGTACTTAAAGAGTGTCTAAAAATTGGACAGAATGTGTTAAGATTAGCAGTTAAGTAAATTTTATAGTGTATAAGACTTAAAATAAATGACTGAAAAATTATTAGTTCCTGATATTGGTGATTTTGAAAATGTAGAGGTAATTGAGCTTCTTGTCAAAGAAGGACAGGAAATTAGCAAAAATGATCCAGTTGTTACAATTGAAAGTGATAAATCTAGTGTAGAAATACCATCAACTTTTTCAGGTAAAATAGAGACTGTAAAAGTAAAAGTTGGAGACAAAGTTTCAAAGGGAGATTTGCTTCTAATTATATCAAATTTGAATGAAACATCTTCTTCATCTAAAACTATTCCAAAAGATACTGAAAATTTGATAAAAGAGGCTGAAAAAGCTTTAAAAGAAACTCAACAACAAAAACCTGAAACTAAAAAAATTGAAAAGGAAGAAATTGAAAGGATAAAAATTGTAAAAGAAGGTGATATTGATCAATTAGAGACTAATGAATGGTTAGAATCTCTAACAGCTGTAATTGAAAAAGACGGTAATGAAAGAGCTCATTATTTAATTAAGGAATTAATTAATAAGGCTTATACTAAAGGTGCAAATATTCCTTATACGCAAAATACACCTTATATAAATACAATCCCAGTAAGTGAGGAAAAAAAGTCTAATGGTGATCAAAATATTGAGAGAAGAATTAGATCATTGATAAGATGGAACGCTGCTGCGATGGTAGTAAGAGCCAATAAGAAATTTCCTGAACTGGGAGGTCATATAGGAACATTTGCTTCTGCAGCTACTCTATATGACATTGGAATGAATCATTTTTGGAGAGCAAAGAATAATAAATTTGGAGGTGATTTAGTTTATTTTCAAGGTCATAGTGCACCAGGAATGTATGCAAGAGCTTTTCTTGAAGGTAGACTAAATGAGAAACAATTAGATAGTTTTAGACAAGAAGTTAATCCAGGTGGCCTATCATCTTATCCGCATCCGTGGTTAATGCCAAATTTTTGGCAATTTCCAACTGTCTCAATGGGATTGGGCCCTATGTTGGCTATTTATCAAGCCAGGTACATGAAATATTTAATCAATAGAGGATTAATTAAAGATGAAGATAGAAAAGTTTGGGCATTTTTAGGAGATGGAGAAATGGATGAACCAGAATCTTTAGGGGCAATTGGTTTAGCATCAAGAGAAAAATTAGATAATTTAATATTTGTAATTAATTGTAATCTTCAAAGATTAGATGGACCAGTACGAGGTAATGGAAAGATTATACAAGAATTGGAAGGAATTTTTAGAGGAGCAGGATGGAATGTTATTAAAGTAATATGGGGAACATATTGGGATTCACTGTTAGCGAATGATAAAACTGGTCATCTTGTTAAAACAATGAATGAGACTGTTGATGGCGAGTATCAAGCAATGAAAGCAAGAGATGGTGCTTATGTAAGAGAAAAGTTTTTTGGAAAATATCCAGAAACAAAAGAATTAGTTTCAGCTCTATCTGATAAAGATATTTGGAGACTTAATAGAGGCGGTCACGATCCTCATAAAGTTTTTGCTGCATATGATAAGGCAACTAAAAATATAGGAAGTCCAACAGTTATAATTGCTAAGACCATAAAAGGTTACGGTATGGGTAAAAGTGGAGAAAGTGTTAATACTACTCATCAGACCAAGAAATTAGATGTGGATGATTTAATGTATTATAGAGATAGATTTGATGTACCTTTAACAGATCAACAGGTTAAAAATATTGAATATTATAAACCAGATAAAAATTCTTCAGAAATTAAATATATTAAAGAAAGAAGACTTCGATTAGGCGGATTTATTCCAGAAAGAACTACTTACGCAAAACCAATTAAGACTCCTCCAAAAGATATTTTTGATAATATGAAAGTGTCTACTGGAAAAAAAGAAATGTCTACAACAATGGCATTAGTACGAATGCTTACTAATCTCTTAAGAGATAAAAATGTTGCCTCAAGATTAGTGCCCATCATACCTGATGAAGCCAGAACATTTGGAATGGAAGGTTTTTTTCAAAAAATAGGCATATATGCTCATGAAGGTCAAAAATATGAACCTGAAGATTCTGCACAGTTAAGCTCATATAGAGAAGAAAAAAGTGGACAAGTTTTAGAGGAAGGGATTACAGAAGCAGGAGCAATGTCTTCCTGGATCGCTGCAGGCACTTCTTACACAAATCATGATATTGAAATGATACCAATTTATCTATTTTATTCGATGTTTGGTTTTCAAAGAATTGGTGATCTTGCTTGGGCCGGAGCAGATAGTCAATCTAGAGGATTTTTGATTGGTGCAACAGCAGGAAGAACGACTTTAGCAGGTGAAGGTTTACAACATCAGGATGGGCATAGTCATTTAATGGCTTCAACTATCCCAAATTGTGTATCATATGATCCAACATTTCACTATGAGCTAGCAGTAATTTTCAGAGATGGTTTGAAGAGGATGCATGAGAAAAAAGAAAACATTTTTTATTATATCACAACCATGAACGAAAATTATCCTCACCCTGAGATGCCAAAAGATAAATTTTGTGAAGAGGGAATTTTAAAAGGTATGTATAAAATAAAAGAATTTAATAAGTATAAAAAAACTAAAATTCAATTTTTAGGTTCAGGTACAATTTTAAGAGAAATGATAGCAGGTGCAGAGATACTACAAAAAGAATATCAAATAGATAGCGAAATTTGGAGTGTAACAAGTTTCAATGAATTAAGGAGAGATGGATTAGAAATTGAGAGATATAATCTTTTAAATCCAGGCAAGGAACAAAAAAAATCTTACGTTGAAAAATGTTTAGATAAGACGGAGGGCCCTATTTTAGCTGCTTCTGATTATATGAGAATGAATTCAGATCAAATTAGGCCTTACATTAATAAAAGTTTTTATTCTTTAGGAACTGATGGATTTGGGAGAAGTGATACTAGAAAAAATTTAAGAAAATTTTTTGAAGTAGATAAGGAGCATATAGTAACCTATGGGTTAAGTATATTGGCTAAAGAACAGCTCATAGCATCTAAATACGCTGACGAAGCAATTCAAAAATATAATATTGATTTAAACAAACCAATGCCAACAAAATTATAAAATGTCAAAAACTCCAGCATCACCAAAAGTAAGAAAATTTGCTAGAGAGCTTGGTATAGATATTAATAAAGTAGCTGGTAGTGAAAGACAAGGTAGAGTTACCGAAAGTGATATTAAATTATTTGTTGCATCAAAATCAAATGAGAGAGTTAAAAATGAAAATAGAAATTATGAGACAATAAAGCAAGAATATTCTCATGCTGAATTTGGTAAAATAGAGACAAAGGATATTCCAAGAGTAAAAAGATTGTCATCAAAATATCTTATGAATTCATGGAATAATATTCCACATGTGACTAATCATGACGAAGCAGATATTACTGAATTAGAGGAGTTTAGAACATCTCTTACAGATATATATTCAGGAGAGAAAAAAAAAATTACACCTTTAGCTTTTATTATAAAGGCATTAACTGCTTCACTTAAACGTTTTCCAAATTTTAATTCTTCAATTGATGAAATTGAAAAGGGAAAAATGACTGTAAAAAAATATTATCATGTTGGAATAGCAGTAGATACTCAGCATGGCCTAATGGTCCCAAAACTTAGAAATGCTGATAATAAAAATATATCTTTAATTAGTTCAGAGCTTAAAAAATTAAGTGATCAATGTAGAAGTCTTAAAATTGATAAAAAAGAGTTATTTGGTGGTTCTATGACAATAACCAGTCTTGGTGGAATTGGGGGGTCCTTTTTCACACCAATTATTAATTTCCCTGAAGTTGCTATTTTGGGAGTTGGCAAGTCAGAGAAAAAGCAAGTTTTTATTAATGGCAAGTTCGTTACAAGGATAATGTTACCACTATCCTTATCTTATGATCATAGAATAATTGATGGCGCAGAAGCAGCTCGTTTTAATAATGACTTAAAAGAAAATTTAGGTAAAAACTTTGCTTATAAGTTAGCTGTTTAAGTAAATTATGTCAAAATCAGTATCATTATTAAGTGCCTTAGTATGCACATTTATTTGGGGGACTACATTTATTGCTCAAGACACAGGAATGGATGATATTGGTCCTTTTACATTTAACGCAGTAAGATTTTTTGTAGGTTTTCTAGCTATTATCCCACTAGTTTTTTTATTTGAAATAAAGAAATTTAAATCAGAATTTAAATTTAATTTAAAAACATTTATTGTTTTTTCTTTTTTAATTGGATTATCACTTTTTTTAGGTTCCGCATTACAACAAGTTGCTTTGTTATATACGGATGTAGCTAACGCTGCTTTCTTTACTATTTTTTATGTTCCAATGGTTCCAATTATAATTTTTTTATTTAAAAAAAAGTCAATCCACTGGAGTGTATGGCCATCAGTAGTTTTGTGTTTAATTGGTGGATATTTGCTGACAAATTTTCATGATGCTACGGTTAGACTTGGAGATACATTAGTAATACTAGGTGCTTTATTTTGGAGTACACATATAATTTTTACAGGGATAATAGTCACAAAATATAATTTACCATTGACACTTGGTGCTCTTCAAACATTCATTGTCGCCTTTTTTTCTTTTATAATTGGTCTCATTTATGAAGAATTTATTTTTGAGAATATTTTAAAAGAAATAGATTCTATTTTATATGCTGGAATTTTGTCAGGTGGTTTTGCTTTCGTATTACAAATTTATGCTCAAAAAAATATCTCACCAGCACCTGCTGCTATAATTTTTTCTCTAGAAGGAGTTTTTGCAACTATAGCTGCTTGGTTTTTATTAGACCAAATATTAGGTCTTAATAATTTATTAGGATGTTTTTTTATACTATGTGGTGTTTTATTATCACAACTTTTACCATTAATAAAAAGAGCAAATTAATAATATATTATATAAAATAAAATAAAAGAAATTATTATTCTATAAATTATAAAGATATTTAAAGAAAATTTATTTATATAATTTAAAAAAAATTTAACAGTAATATAAGAAAATAAAAAAGATAAAATTACTGCAACTATAATTAAATAATTTATTTCTATTGATTGATTAAAAGCATCTTTGAGTCCAAGAAAACTAGCACCAGTTAATGCAGGAATAGATAATAAAAATGAAATTTTACTTGAGTCTACTCTATTGAATTTTAGAAATCTAGCGGCTGTCATAGTGATCCCTGCTCTACTTACCCCAGGTACTAATGCAAGAATTTGAAATATCCCAATAAATATTATGGATTTAATATTTAAGTTCGTATGTATATTTTGATTAATTTTTTTTTGATCAGCAAAGAATAAAATAATTCCAAAAATTAAAGTTGTCCATGCAATAATTTTGATATTTCTTAAAAGGTAAATTAATTCTGTTGAATGTAATATATAACCAAAAATGATAAGTGGTATTGAGCCAATTATAATTAGACTTAAAATTTTTTTATTATTCCTTAGATCAAACAAATCTTTTCTAAAAAAAAATATTATCGCTAATAAAGATCCTAAGTGTAAACTTATATCTATTAATAAAGAACTTGATTTTAAATCATACAAATTAGAAACTAAAATTAGATGTGCAGAAGAACTTATTGGTAAAAATTCTGATATTCCTTGTACTGCAGATAGAATTAGTATTTCTATAAAATCTTGAAACATATTAGTGTCGTAACTTAAAAAATATTCATTTTAAACAATTCGATCTAAACATAGTTGGTATGCAAAAAATTAATTCTACTGAATTTTAGCTATTTTTTAGTAAATATAGGTCATACTATATGACCTAAATAATTCTTTTCCTAGCAAAAACAATGTATAATTTGCCTAAAAATTAAAAAAAATTATGACAGATAAAATGCTTAAATTTGTGAATATAGGTCAACAAACGCCACCTAAAAGAGATGTTGATATAAGAAAAGAGGACTTTAGAGAGATTTACGACGAATTTATAAATCGAAAAGCGCAAGAGCAATCGAGTAGATGTTCACAATGTGGTGTACCTTTTTGCCAAGTACATTGTCCGCTTAGTAATAATATTCCAGACTGGCTTAAATTAACTGCAGAGGGCAGGCTTAAAGAAGCGTATGAATTATCTCAAAGTACAAATAACATGCCAGAAGTCTGTGGAAGAATATGTCCACAGGACCGTCTTTGTGAGGGCAATTGTGTAATAGAACAATCTGGTCATGGAACAGTAACGATTGGTTCAATGGAAAAATATATTACTGATAACGCATGGGACCAGGGCTGGGTTAAACCAATTGAGGTAAAATACGAAAAGGACCAAAGTGTCGGAATAATTGGAGCAGGACCTGCAGGATTAGCGGCAGCTGAACAATTAAGAAAAAATGGATATCAAATTACCGTGTATGATAGATACGATCGAGCTGGAGGGTTGTTAATCTACGGTATTCCAAATTTTAAGTTAGAAAAAAATATAGTTGAGAGAAGAACAAAACTTTTAAATGATGGCGGTATAGAATTTATTCAAAATTTTGAAGTTGGTAAGGATGCAACTTTAGATCAATTAAGAAAAAAACATGATGCCATATTAATTGCAACTGGCGTATATAAGCCAAGAGAAATAAATTTACCTGGAAATGATTTAGAAAATATTTTTCCAGCAATGGAATTTTTAACAGCTTCAAACAAAAAAGGCTTAGGTGATAAAGTAGAATTATTTGATAAAGGAATATTAAATGCTGAAGGAAAAGATGTTGTTGTTATAGGTGGAGGGGACACTGCTATGGATTGTGTAAGAACCTCAATAAGGCAAAAAGCAAAATCAGTTAAATGTCTTTACAGAAGAGATAAAGAAAATATGCCCGGATCAGCGAGAGAAGTTAATAATGCAGAAGAAGAAGGAGTTGAGTTTGTATGGTTGTCTAGTCCAAAAGAATTTAAAGGTAAAAATAAAATTGAAAACTTAATTGTTGATCAAATTCAATTAGGTGAACCTGATGAGTCAGGCAGAAGAAGACCAGAAATAAAAGAAGGATCGGAATTTAATATTAAAGCTGACATGGTTATAAAAGCTCTTGGCTTTGATCCAGAAGATTTACCATACTTATTTGACTCAAAAAATTTACAAGTTACAAAATGGGGAACAATAAGAGCAGATTTTGATACAATGGAAACAAATTTAAAAGGAGTTTTTGCTGCAGGAGATATTGTTAGAGGTGCATCATTAGTTGTTTGGGCTATTAAAGATGGTAGAGATGCTGCACAATCAATAAAAACCCATTTAGAAAATATCGCTATAAAAAAATCAAAAGTAGCTTAATGAAAAATTATAAAAAAAATCTCGATTTATTAACCAAAAATCATGTTTATTCAAAAGAGATGGAGCATGATGCTTGCGGAGTTGGTTTAATTGCGTCTACAGAGGGAAAAAAATCTAGAGCTGTTGTTGAATATGGAATTGAAGCTTTAAAAGCAGTTTGGCACAGAGGAGCAGTTGATGCAGATGGAAAAACTGGGGATGGAGCAGGGATTCATGTCGAAATACCAAAAGATTTTTTTTATAGAAAAAATCGAAGTTACGGGACATGATTATGATAATTCTGAAATCTGTGTAGGAATGATTTTTTTGCCAAGAAATGATTATTCATCACAAGAGAATTGTAAAACTATTGTTGAAAGTGAATTAACTAAAAATAACTTTAGTATTTATGGTTGGAGACAAGTACCTGTAAATCCAAAAGTTTTAGGTGAAAAAGCTCTTCAAACAATGCCAGAAATTATTCAAGTCTTATTTAAGTCCAATGATCCAAATTTATTAGACAAAAATTTAGAAAGAAAAATTTATGAAACAAGGAAGATTATTGAAAATAAAGCGTTTAATGCATCTTTAAACAACTTTTATATTTGCTCAATAAGTTCAAAGTCAATAATTTATAAAGGACTATATTTAGCAGAGGCGATATCTGACTTTTACTTAGATCTAAGGGATCAGAGATTTATATCAAAATATGCAATCTTTCACCAAAGGTTTTCAACAAACACAGCTCCAAGTTGGAGCCTAGCTCAACCGTTTAGAGCCATAGCACATAATGGTGAAATAAATACTTATAAAGGAAATAAAAATTGGATGAAAGTACATGAACAAGAAATGAGTAGTCCTCTTTTTGATAATGTAGAAAATTTAAAACCAGTAATTCAAAAAGGGGTATCTGACTCAGCTGCGTTAGATAATGTTTTTGAATTGTTAAATAAATCAGGGCAATCAGCACCTTTAGCTAAATTAATGTTGGTACCTGATGCTTGGTCAAAAAAAAATAAAACTTTATCAAAGAGCCATCAGAAATTATTTAATTTTCTAAATAGCACTATGGAGCCATGGGACGGACCTGCCGCTATAGCTGCAACAGACAATGAGTGGGTAATTGCTGCAAATGATAGGAATGGGCTAAGACCATTAAGATATGCAATCACCAAAGATAAAATGCTTTTTGCAGGTTCAGAAACAGGAATGATTGAACTAAATGAAAAAAAAATTTTAACTAAAGGAAGATTAGGCCCAGGAGAAATAATTGGAGTTAGAATAGAAAAAGGAAAAGTTTTCTCAAATAATCAAATAAAAGATTATTTAGCTAAGGAGTTTAAACATTTTAATTCTCAAATTATTGATTTAGATGAAAAATTATCTATCTCTAACGAAAAACATAATTTTGATGGAGAAAATTTAAGGAGAAGACAATATACTTTTGGAATAAGTCTGGAAGACTTAGAGCTTATTTTACACCCGATGGCTGAAGATGCTAAAGAAGCAACAGGTTCTATGGGTGATGACACGCCTCTGGCTGTATTATCTGATAGGTATAGACCTCTTTATCATTTTTTTAGACAAAATTTTAGTCAAGTAACAAACCCACCAATTGACTCATTAAGAGAAAATAAGGTAATGAGTTTAAAGACTAGATTTGGAAATTTAGGAAATATTCTTGATTTTGATACTTTAACAAAAGAAAATATTTATGTTTTAAATAGTCCTATTTTATCAAACACTCAATTTAATAAGTTCATAAATTTTTTTGGTAAAAATTCAATAACCATTAATTGCACTTTTTCAAAAGATGAAAATTTATCTGACTCTCTAGATAGAATACAGAAAGAGTCAGAAGTTGCAGCTAGACAAGGTGTGACTCAATTAATTCTTAGCGATAAAGAACTCTCTAATGAAAAATTACCAATTCCAATGCTGTTATGTGTTGGAGCTATAAATACATTTTTAATTAAAAAAAAATTAAGAGGATATGTTTCAATTAACGTTCAATCAGGTGAAGCTTTAGATACTCATTCGTTTGCTACATTAATTGGTGTTGGTGCAACAACTGTTAACCCTTATTTAGCTTTTGATAGTTTATATCAAAGACACGAAAAAAAACTTTTTGGTCAATACAGTTTTGATGATTGTGTAAAGAGATACATCAATTCTGTGAACGCAGGTTTGTTGAAAATAATGTCTAAAATGGGAATTTCGGTTTTAAGCTCATATAGAGGAGGATGTAATTTTGAAACTGTTGGATTAAGCAGAACAGTCGTAAGTGATTACTTCCCTGGCATGATATCAAAAATTTCTGGTATTGGTCTGGTTGGAATTGAAAAAAAAATAAGAGAGATCCACAAAGAAGCTTTTGAAAATTCAGAAACTATACTACCGATTGGAGGTATTTATAGATATCGAAAAAATGGAGAGACACATCAATATCAAGGTAGACTAATTCATTTATTACAAAGTGCTGTAGGATCTAATTCATATGAGACTTATAAAAAATACGCAGAGGGCATATACAATTTACCACCAATTAATCTCAGAGATTTAGTTAATTTTAGAAAAAAAAAATTAGGCCCATCAATAAAAATTAATGAAGTTGAACCAATAGAAAAAATATTAAAAAGATTCGGTAGTGGAAGTATGTCTCACGGAGCATTATCAAAAGAGGCGCATGAAACATTAGCAATTGGAATGAATAGAATTAGAGGAGCCTCTTGTAGCGGTGAAGGTGGCGAAGATGCTAATAGATTTAAGGTTATGGATAGTGGAGACAGTGCAAATTCAAGAGTAAAACAAATTGCATCAGCCAGATTTGGTGTAACAGTTAATTATTTAAATAATTGTAACGAAATAGAAATTAAAATGGCTCAAGGTGCTAAACCAGGGGAAGGTGGTCAACTACCAGGTTTTAAAGTAACAAAAGAAATTGCAAAACTACGACATTCAACTCCAGGAGTTACGTTAATTTCTCCTCCGCCCCATCACGATATTTATTCAATAGAGGATCTTGCTCAATTAATTTATGATTTGAAACAAATAAATCCAAAAGCAAGAATTGGAGTTAAATTAGTTGCTTCATCTGGCATTGGTACTATCGCCGCTGGTGTTGCAAAAGCAAAAGCTGATATTATTTTAATTTCAGGTCATAATGGAGGAACGGGTGCAACACCACAAACAAGCGTAAAATATGTTGGAATCCCTTGGGAAATGGGTCTCACTGAGGCTAATCAAGTTCTTACATTAAACAATCTAAGACATAAAGTTACCTTAAGAACTGACGGAGGTATTAAAACTGGAAGAGATGTAGTGATTGCCGCGATGATGGGAGCAGAAGAATATGGAGTTGCTACAACGGCTTTAGTCGCAATGGGATGTATAATGGTAAGACAATGTCATTCAAATACTTGTCCGGTTGGTGTTTGCACGCAAGATGAAAAATTAAGAGAAAAATTTTCTGGTACACCAGATAAAGTAGTAAATCTATTTACATTTATTGCTACAGAGGTAAGAGAAATTTTAGCAGGATTAGGATTTAAATCATTAAACGATATAATTGGAAGAACTGATTTATTAATGCAAGTAAACAAAGCTTCACCAAATTTAGATGATTTAGATTTAAACCCATTATTTGTTCAAGCAGATCCAGGAAATAATAAAAAATATTGTGAAAAACAAGAAATTAATAAGGTTCCTGACACCTTAGACCAAGAAATTTGGCCAGAAATTGAAAAATCTTTAGATAATTCAGAGACAATTAAAAAAGAATTTATCATTAAAAATACTAACAGAGCAGTTGGTTCAAGAATTTCACATCATCTCTATAAAAAATATGGATATGAGAAATTAGATCAAAATTTTTTAACTTTAAATTTTAAAGGTTCAGCAGGTCAATCTTTTGGTGCGTTTTCTTCTAAAGGTCTTAAATTAAATCTTAAAGGAGATGCAAATGATTATGTTGGAAAAGGTTTATCAGGGGCAACTATTTCAATAAGACTTTCAGATGAAAGCAATTTAGTTTCATATGAAAATACAATTATTGGAAACACAGTTCTTTATGGGGCAACATCTGGTAAACTTTTTGCAGCAGGTCAAGCTGGCGATAGATTTGCAGTAAGAAATTCTGGTGCCATTACTGTGATTGAAGGATGTGATTCAAACGGTTGTGAATATATGACTGGGGGAACAGTAGTAATTCTTGGAGATGTTGGAGATAATTTTGCAGCTGGTATGACAGGTGGAATAGCTTTTATTTATGATAAATCAAAACAATTTGAAAAAAAAGTAAATTCCGAGTCAGTTGTTTGGCAGAATGTTGAAACAGAATATTGGATAAAATTTTTAAAAGATTTAGTCTTAGAACACTCAAAAGAAACTGATTCTGTACTATCAAAAAATATAATTGATAATTTTAGTGAAGAAATAAAAAATTTTGTTCAAGTTTGTCCAAAAGAAATGTTAAATAAACTTGAAAACCCTATTACATTTAAAAAAACAATTAAAGAAGTTGTTTAAATAACTAAATTTAATTCTTTAATTAAAATTTTAAGCCATTTTTTTGATGAAAGGCTGTGATCACCTTTTTTAATAACAACCAATTTTTTTTCTGCTTTTTTAAAAACCCTTAATACTTTTTTTGAATAACTTACAGGTACAGACTTATCATTCTCACCATGTACCATAGTAACTTTTAAATTTTGATAAATTTTCTTTTTTAAAACCTTATTTTTTTTACCATCCTTAATTAATTGATAAGTTATTGGATATTCATAATCACCATGTTTTAAGTTTATAATCCCTTTTGTAGAAATTTCTCTTTTCATTTTTTTGGTAAATTTTTTCCACATTAAATTTTCTAAAAATTCAGGTGCTGAACCAATTCCTAAAAAACCTTTTATTTGTTCTTTAAAGAATTTAAATTGATTAAGAGATATCCATGCACCCATACTTGAGCCAATTAATACAAAATCTTTCTTCTGAACAATTTTTTTGATTAATAAAGTGGTGTCCCTTGTCCACTTACTGATATTACCTTTAGTAAACTGACCATAAGATTTTCCATGACCAGAGTATTCTAGAGCTAAAAAACCTAGATTATTTTTAATTGCATATTTCAAAAAAGTCTTTGGTTTTTTACCTTCAAGGTCCGACATAAAACCATGAAGGAAAACTATATAGGGTTTATTTTTTTGATTATTCTTTAAATATCTAATTTTTTTTGATTTTGATAATTTATAATAATTGTACTTTATCATTAAAGTTTATTAGTTAAATCTATTCATGTATAATCATAACAGATGTCATCTGATTTAAAAGTTTTACAAGTTATTCCAAAATTAGGTTATGGAGGAGCAGAAACAGGTTGTTATGATATTGCTCACTATTTACATGAGAATAATTGTAAATCTTTTATTGTTACAAGCGGTGGAGATTTAATTAAATTTGTAGATAAAAAAAAAGTTAAACTAATTAAATTACCTGTGCATAGTAAAAATCCTCTAACTATTCTATTTAACTCGATAGCTTTAATATTTATCATTTTTTTTTACAACATTTCCATAGTCCATGCTCGAAGCAGAGCTCCAGCTTGGTCTTGTTTTTTAGCGACAAAGATTACAGGTAGAAAATTTGTTACTACATTTCATGGCACCTATAATTTTAATAGTAAAATAAAAAAAACTTACAATTCAGTAATGGTTAAATCTAATCTTATTATTGCTGGGTCAAATTTTATATTTTCACATATAAAAAATAATTATTCTGATTATTTAAATATTAAAAATAAGTTATTAGTAATTTTTAGAGGAATTAATATAGATTATTTTGATCCTACAACCAAAACTGAGACAGAAGAAAAAAAATTACTTAAAAGTTGGGATATTGAGGAAAACAAAAAAATAATATTATTGCCAGGGCGCCTTACTTCTTGGAAAGGGCAAGAACTTTTTATAGAAGCGGTAAATTTAGTAAATATCCAACTTGGATATGAAGCCTTCTATGCAGTTATCCTTGGAAGTGACCAGGGTAGAGATTTATATAAAAAAAAACTTATTAGATTGAGTGAACAATATAGAATGACAAAACAGGTCAAATTTATTGATCACTGTAAAGATATGGCATTAGCATATAAAGTTTCAAGCATAATTGTATCATCATCAATTGAACCTGAAGCTTTTGGTAGAGTAGCGGTAGAAGCTCAATCGATGGAAAAAATAATAATAGCAAGTAATATTGGTGGCTCAAATGAAACAGTTATTGATGAAAAAACTGGATACCTCTTTGAATCAGGCAATCCTAAATCATTGAGCGAAAAAATTCTTAAAGTGTTAAATTTAGACGATACAACATTGAAAACAGTTGGTATTGAGGGTAGAAAAAACATAGTTAAAAAGTTTAATGTTGAAAAAATGTGTTTTTCTACTTATTCAGAATATAAAAAATTAATAAATTAAATGCCTATAATAACGTTACCAGATGGTAAAAATATAGATTTCAAAAAAAAAGTAACTGGCTTAGAAGTTGCTGATAAGATTAGTAAATCTCTATCTAAGCAAGCATTAGTAATGAGTGTTGATGGGGAATTAAAAGATTTATATTTTGAAATAAATAAAGATTGTTCAGTGAAAATTTTTACCTCAAAAGACCCTGAAGGACTAGAGGTGATTAGACATGATACAGCACACATTATGGCTATGGCTGTTCAAGAATTATTTCCTGGTACTCAAGTGACTATTGGGCCAGTAATAGAAAATGGTTTTTATTACGACTTTGCTAGAAAGGAACCTTTCACAAGTGATGATCTCATAAAAATTGAAAAAAGAATGTCAGAGATAATTGACAAGGATGTAAAAACAAGAAGAGAAGTTTGGGAAAGAAAAAAAGCAATAAGTCATTTTAAAAAGATTGGAGAAAAATATAAAGCTGAAATAATAGAGAGCATCCCTGAGAATGAAGAGCTTTCAGTCTATCATCATGGTGATACATGGCATGATTTATGTAGGGGGCCTCATTTATTATCCTCTGGTAAAATTGGTAAAGCTTTTAAACTTACAAAAGTTTCTGGAGCATATTGGCGGGGAGACTCAAAAAATGAAATGCTTCAAAGAATTTATGGAACAGGATGGGCTAATCAAAAAGATTTAGAGGCATATTTAAAAAGAATTGAAGAAGCAGAAAAAAGAGATCATAGAAAGCTAGGTAGAGAAATGGATTTATTCCATTTCAGAGAAGAGAGCCCTGGTTCAGTTTTTTGGCATGAAAAAGGATGGTCTCTATTTCAAAAGTTAATAAATTACATGAGAGCAAAACAAGATTCCGCTGGTTATAAAGAAGTAAATACACCCGAAGTATTAGATCGGTTGTTGTGGGAAAAATCTGGTCATTGGGAAAAATATGGTGAAAACATGTATACATCTGAAACACCAGATGAAAAAGTATTTGCAATTAAACCAATGAATTGTCCGGGCCATATACAAGTTTTCAATCAAGGTCTTAAAAGTTATAGAGATTTACCACTAAGAATTACAGAATTTGGTAAAGTCCATAGATATGAGCCTTCAGGTGCTTTGCATGGACTATTAAGGGTAAGAGCATTTACGCAAGATGATGCACATATATTTTGTTCTGAAGAACAAATTACTAGTGAGTGTTTAAATGTGACTAATTTAATTTTAGATATTTATAAAGATCTTGGTTTTAAAAATGTAATTCTTAAATATGCTGATCGACCAGAAGTCAGAGTTGGTAATGATGAAATTTGGGATAAAGCTGAAGCATCATTACTAGAGGCAGTTAAAGCATCTAAATTAGAGTACAGTATTAATAAGGGAGAGGGAGCTTTTTATGGTCCTAAAATTGAATTTGTTTTAAGAGATGCAATTGGTAGAGACTGGCAATGTGGAACACTTCAAGTAGATTTCAATTTACCAGGAAGATTAGATGCATCTTATGTTGATAAAGATGGAACAAAAAAAGTTCCTGTGATGTTACATAGAGCGTTATTTGGTTCATTAGAAAGATTTATTGGAATATTAATTGAAAACTATGCTGGTAAATTCCCTTTTTGGATTTCACCACTTCAAACTGTTGTAATTCCAATATCTGAGGAATTTGATGATTATGCAACTAAAGTTTCAAATAAAATAAAAAAAGCTGGAATGAGTTCCATAGTTGATTTAAAAAAACATAACTTAAACTATAAAATTAGAGATCATTCACTTGCAAAAGTACCTCTTTTATTAATTTGTGGTAAAAAAGAAGTTGACAGCAACTCAGTAACTATTAGAAGATTGGATTCTAATAAACAAGAAAATATGGACTTAGATTTATTTTTAAAAAATTTCTCTGCTTTAAATAAAGCATCTTCAAACTAAGTGGCAGACTTTAAACAAAATTACTTCCAAAGAAGAACTAAGGATCGTGGTCCTAGATCTAATAACAGAATTTCATCCCCTGAAGTTCAAGTTATTGGAAGTGATGGCGAAAACTTAGGCGTTCTTAATACTAATGAAGCTATATCAATGGCTAAAAATCAAGGACTTGATTTGATAGAAATCGCCGCCAATGCCAATCCACCAGTTTGTAAAATTATGGATATGGGAAAATTTAAATATGATGCCCAAAAAAAAGCAAATCTTGCAAAAAAGAAACAGAAAATTGTTTCATTAAAAGAAATTAAAATGAGACCAGTTACAGAAACTCATGATTACGAATTTAAAGTTAAGAATGCAAAAAAATTTATTTCAAAAGGAGACAAGGTTAAATTTACGATTAGATTTAAGGGTAGAGAGTTACAACATTCTCATCTAGGAAATGAGCTAATGACTAAGATTAAAGAGGATATGAAGGACGTAGGA